>CAYYTT010000057.1:0-22954 GCA_964474635.1 uncultured Alphaproteobacteria bacterium
TGCTGCGCCCGCTCACGCCTTTAAGAGGCCCCTTGCGAAAAAGGGCTCATCACGGGCCAACACCACCCCAGTTTCGCCACGGCCGTCGGCAACCGCCATCGTCCGCATGGGATCTGGTCTGCCCCGATGGACCGCGCCAAAAACAGCCATTGGGGGTGGGCCCGGAACGGGCCGCCGGAACCCTTACCCAAGCCATGGCGAGAAAGTATTTTTGAAACTGCCATTAAATTTGTAGGGTGCCTGAAAGTGCAAACCAGGAGGCTGTGATGGTGGCACGTTTTATTGGGTTCAGTCTGGTGGGATTAGTCACTCTGGTGGTGGGCCTGGGTGTCGCGAGCCAGGTTATTCGCCCCGCCGATCTGCATGACTTTCAGTCCACTGACTTCTACAAGACAAGCGCGGCACAGACCTCTCCCGGCGATACAGGGCTGTTACGCGCGCTCAGCTTCGATCAGACCTTGGGCGGTGACCTCAACGACGTTTCCTCCCTGGATGTCCATGTCTATCCGAATTTTCTGCCGCAAATCCGGCGCTATGCCTGGTATCCCTACCGCCCCTCGGATCGCTTGACACTCACCCCGTCCTGGGGCGCGGACGTCGCCGCGCTGAGCGTCGACGGTGAGCCCCACAGTCCGGCCGATCCCATCGAACTCACGGCCCAAGACCATGGCCGGGAGGTTGTCCTCTCGGCACGGACGGCCGACGGCACCCGGGCCGCGTCCTATGTCATTGTGGTGATGCCCCACACCTTTCCCCCCCTGAAGACGCAGATCAGTGCCGTGGAGGATGTGGCGCCGGGGATCATCACGGGCATGCAGGCGGCCCCCAACAATCCCACCTTTTCCCCCCTGCGCGTGCTGCGCTTGTCGCTTTATGTCAATGGTGTCCTCGGGACCCTTGAGGCCATTCGTAAGTCACGAAAGCAGCGCTTTGACGATTTTATTGCCGCTGATTTGTCCGCAAGCTTGGATTTCGAGCATCGGGAGTATCTTCCGTATGTCAATTTTGTGCTCGATAAATTCGGCACACCGCTCCAATATGGCAATGATGCGCCGCGTACGATCTATCTTCCGGTCACGACCTCAAAAGACGAAGGCCTGCTGCCCAAGCAGGGGTTTATTTACAAGGAAATCGTGACGGATAGGGCGGAGAATTTTGCCGAAGCCATCAGCCGCAGTTTCATCGAACCCCGGGGGGATGCGGGGCGGACGGAAATTCCGCGAAACCTCGATCAGTTTGATGATGGCCACCACATTGCGGTGACGCCGTGGGAGACGATCCAGAACCTGTTTTACCGGATCCATCCGGCGGGAAGCACACTGAAGACTGGCGATGTGCTGGATGTGAATGTCACCAGCGCCTATTTGGTGGAGCTGAACCGTGCCGGTGAGGTCGTCTTCGAATGGGACTCGATTGATCACTTCCCGCCGGCGCAGTCCGGATCTTACCTGCCGAAGGATCGCTATAGCGAATGGGATTATTTCCACACAAACGGCATTCGCTTCGCGCCGGGCAACAAACAGCTGCTGGTGTCCGCGCGCTATCTGCGGGCCATTGCCAATGTTGAATACCCCTCCGGCGCGGTCAATTGGGTCTTGGCGGACCCCGCCACGGACCTCAACCAATTCACCTATGTGGGGGATCCGTTGGGGGGCATCAGCACCCTCCACGCCGCGATTATGCGCGGCGATGAAGTGCTGGTGTTTGACAATGGCCATTACGACACCCCGGAATATCGCGAAGGCTCCATCATCTATGACGGCCCCATCGAGACCCGGCACACCTATACTCGGGTTGTGGCCTATAAACTTGATCTGACAGCCATGACCGCGACCTACCAGCGGGAGTGGACCTATCCCAAACGATTGGTCCGTACCGCTGGATATCTGATGTTCGTGCCGCATACGGAGGGGCGGGAGAACCTTTTGATCAGCTGGGGGTCGGGCGGCGCATTCACCGAATACAGCCCCGACAATCGCCTGGTCATGGCCACCGATACGGGCGGGCTCACCTATCGCTTCTACAAGATTGATCTGGACCATTGGATGCAGTGAGACGGGCTTCGGTTCTTGTTTTGCAGATGAGCGTGCAGGATTTTCCGGGAGCGGCGCCGTGACGGCTTGGTCCTGGACGCCGCGCGGTGGAAACTCCCTTTGTGATGCGTCCGTCGCAATCGGGGCTTAGTCTTCTGCCCCAGACATTCGCGAAGCAAGGTGGTGGTGACCATGACGCCTGTAAAACTCTTTGGTCCGGCGGCGCTTGTCGCTCTGCTGGCCACGTCCGCGCTGGCTGAGACGCCCCGGGCAAAAAACGTGATCCTGATGGTCTCCGACGGCATCGGCTTTAATGGCTGGCTGGCGACGGATTACTATCAAGGCCTTGCGGGCAAACAGGCTTATCAAGTGGCGCGGCCCGATGGCACAACCCCAGTTGTGTACGGCCTCGCCCACGATTCTCTCAATCTGATTGATGCGGCGGGACATGTCCTGCCGAGCGGCGCGGATGTGGAGGAGGCCGCCGGGGCCGTTTCCCAAGGCTATGACCCCACCACCCGCTGGACCCGTTTTGAAAACACCTTCCGCAATGATTACGCGCCCGAAAAGAAGCGCTATACCACGTATACGGATAGCGCCGCTGCCGGAACGGCCCTCATGGCCGGGCGCAAGACGGCGAATGGCCGGGTAAACATGGATTGGACCGGCACCAAAGCGTTCCGGACCATCGGACAAATCGCCATGGACCAGGGCCGCATGCCCGGTGTTCACTTTACGGCGATATCACGGTCAGGACGCGCGGGCGTCCGAGCTGGGTGAGTTCACCGGCTCCCATGTGAGATTGCCCATATAGCGCTGGGCGAGATGGCCGTTCTCGTTGATCGCGAACAAATGGAGCCAGCGATTATCGAACAGGACGCGCACACCGTCATGGCGGGCCAGAATGTCCGTCATCGCCTCGACCGGTGCTTCAATGCACACGGACAAACGCAGCGGGTCATGGGCATACCGCTCACCATCATGGACCAACTGCCAGGGGAACCCGCCGCGCATCAAGCCGCCATTGCCCTCAAAGACACCAATACCGCCAACAACATTGTGCAGCAGCTTGTTGCCCGATCCAAAGGTCACCGGCGCAACCGTGGAGCCGTAGTACTGGAGGCTAATCCAGCTGGCCACGACCACGGGCGCCGTCATGATCAGTTCGAGAACGCCGTAACCATTTTCACTGTCCTGGTGCCAATCATAGTCATGGAAGAACGCGCGGCCTTCTAGGCTACGCCCCGCCGTGCGCGAGCGCGGCGCCGCGACGCAAGCAAAACACCGGCCGCGTCGAGAGGGGATGGGAGTGCGGTGGGTAAAACCACCCTCGCTTGGGAAAGGCAGTGAGCCTGGGCAAGGAAATCGAACCGCAATACCAATCAAATTAGGGGTGCTCCGGGGGCCCCACACCATACAATCCTGAACTATGACGTCAGGTCACTGCGCGACACGCCCGGTCCAAATGCGCCCGATCACCGCCAGAGGTCCGGATCGGCCACGCCATGCGCCGCCAAGAAAGCGAGCGCCGGCCGGCTAAAAAAAAGGGCTGGGTATGCCTTCAGTGCTCTGAAGGTCACTGTCCCCCATAGGCGCGCGGTGGAATGCGCTGGCCCCGTCCATTCGGCGGGGCAAAAATGCCCGTGTTTTGTGCGGCCCGTTCTGTTCGCGCAGTGCCGGACTGTTGCGCGGTGGCGCGGCCCTCTTTTTCGTTGTGCAGGCGATCACGAAATGGGACGCTTAGGGCCCGGCGCTCACCACGGGTCGAACCACCTGCGGGACCGGGCGGAACGCAAGCTGGAGCCCCGTGTCGGAGACCGCGACCGCTGAGGGTGTGCGATGGTGAGGGAGGTTTGCGCGGCATTCAGTCGGCGAGACGGGTGCCCAGGGCCGAGCAAGACCTTTTGCGACACCTTGAAGACCAAGAGCATCCATGACTCACCAACGCCCCATCTCCCATCCCTCCGGCGCCGTCCCCGGCCGCCGCGCACACGCCGTTCATGTCCAGAGCTACTACAGCGCCACGACCCATCGTGAGGGGCTGCGGCCCGCCCTTATTGGCGAATTTGACGCCGATGTGTGTGTGATCGGCGCGGGGTTCACCGGCCTGTCGGCGGCCCTCGCACTTGCCGAACGGGGATATGCCACATGTGTTCTTGAGGCCAAAGCCATTGGGTGGGGGGCCTCCGGACGAAACGGCGGGCAAATCGTCAATGGGCTGAATGCCAGCCTGGATAAGATCAAAAGCCAATTTGGCCAAGCCACGGCGTCCTTCGTGGGGGGCCTCGTCCAAGAAGGCGGAGCGATCATCCGCGACCGGATCCAAAAATACGATATTCAATGCGATCTCGTCTCCGGAAATATTTACGCTGCGTATACCGATAAACACATGCGGGACCTGGAAGCCAAACAACGGCTTTGGCGCACCCATGGGATGGACGACCATGAGCTCCTCGACGGGGATGGGATCCGGCGGCACATCGGATCTCAGGTATATCGGGGAGGGATGATCGATCACACCGGCGGGCACTTGCACCCACTGAACCTCGCCCTTGGCCAAGCCGATGCGATAGAAGCCCTTGGCGGGCAGATTTTCGAATTGTCGGCCGTGACCGGCATTCAGCCGGCCCGTGACGGGCACGAGGTTTTCACGAACGGCGGCAAGGTTCGCGCAAAAACAGTCGTGCTGTGCGGGAATGCGTATATGTCCGGCCTTGCTCCGGAGATAGAGCACCGGGTCATGCCGGTCTCCACCCAGATCATTACCACGGAGCCCCTGTCTCGCGCTTTGTGTGCGGAGCTTCTGCCCACAAATCTTTGTGTTGAGGATGTTCGCTATATTCTCGATTACTATCGCCTCACCGCGGACGGTCGCATGTTGTTCGGCGGCGGCCTCGTCTATGGCGGGACAACCCCCAATGACATTCGTGCAAAGCTCATGCCCAATATGATGAAGGTTTTCCCCCAACTTAAGTCGGCAAAAATCGACTACGCGTGGAGTGGAAACATCGCGCTCTCGTTCTCCCGGGTGCCGCAAATGGGGCGACTGGAAAACGGACTATACTTCGCCCACGGATATAGTGGCCATGGCGTGACCGGATCACATCTTTTTGGGGTGATCTTGGCCGAAGCCATCGACGGCGATGCCTCACGCTTCGATGTCTTTGCCGGGTTGCCCTATGTTCCGTTTCCAGGCGGACGGGCCTTGCGCGTCCCATATTCCATCCTGGGGGCCTGGTGGTATGGCTTGCGCGACAGATTGGGCATCTGAGGTGAACGACCATGAGCCTGCTGCATGTCAACAATCCTGCCGATCTTCAACGCTGGTTCGATGAGACACTGGGCATTAAGGCGGTCAAGCCGGTGATCTGCGATTTGAACGGGGTGCTTCGTGGTAAGAGGTATCCGCCAACCGAAGTGAAGGCGGTCTGCTCCGGTGGCTTGAAGCTTCCCTTAAGTACGCTCTTTCTCGACATCTGGGGCCGGGATGTCATCGGTACGGGTCATGTTTTGGAGACGGGCGATCTTGATGGTGTGTTGGTCCCTACCGAAAGGGGGCCGGCCGCGCTCGTTCTTGGCGACAGTATTGAAGCAATCGTACCGCATGCGATGCATTTTGAAACAGGCGAGCCCTATTCTGCGGATCCTCGCAACGCCTTAAAGGTGGTCGCCGATGCGTTTCGCAAACAAGATCTGACGCCCGTCTGTGCCGTTGAGCTGGAATTTTATCTGTTCACACCGACATACGCGGACAATGGGTCGTTCGTGCCACCGATGGGCAATATTCTGGACGGCGGCGCCAAGGCCAACACCTTTTCAATCAGTGAGATCGACGCGTTTGAGCCGGTTTTGGACGGCATCTACGCGGCTTGCGACGCATTCGGCATTTCGGCGCAGGCAGCAAGCTCCGAAAACGGACCATGCCAATTCGAGGTGAATATCAACCACACACCCGATCCCTTGAAGGCGGCCGACGACGCAATCCTGTTCAAATATATTGTCAAACGGGTCGCGCAACACTTTGGTTTTGTTGCCAGTTTTATGGCAAAGCCCTATGCGGAAGACTCCGGAAATGGATTACACGCCCATCTGAGCATCACGGACAAGGCGGGAGTGAACATTTTCTCAAATGGCCAGCCGGAAGGGGCGGACCCGTTGCGCTTCGCGATTGGCGGCATTCTGAACGATCTTCCTGACATGATGCTGGTGTTCGCGCCCCATGCCAATTCCTATCGCCGGCTGCAAACCGGGTCCCACGCTCCGGCCAATGTCACCTGGGGCTATGACAACAGGACCGTCGCCGTGCGCGTTCCGGCGGGGTCGGACGATGCGCGCCGGATTGAACACCGGGTTGCCGGCGCTGATGTAAATCCTTATCTGGTGCTGGCGGCAATTCTGGGGTCCGCGTTGGACGGGTTGAACCGCAAACGCTCCCCAGGGGAACCGGTCCTCGGAAACGCCTATGAATGCGATGCACCGGGCCTGCCCGCCACATGGGAAGAGGCGATTGCGGCTTTTGACGCCTCCGCGCGTGCCCGGGCGGTGTTCGGCGATCACCTGGTCGATGTTTACACCGCCTGCAAACGCCAGGAACGCGATACCTTGACACGGACTATTCCGCCAGCGGAGTATGATGCCTATCTGGTAACGGTATAGGGCGGAAGGGCGAACCGGATGAGCGGACACCTCGCACACCCACAAAAGATCATGGTCCTGCAAACCGGGCGCGCGCCGCAGGACCTGCTGGGGCCCCACGAAGACTATGACGCCATGTGCAAGCGGTTGATCGGTCTGCGGCCTGGGGACGCCAAAACCTACGCCGTTCTGGACGGCGAGTTTCCGTCCGATCCGGCTGCTTTTGACGCGATCATGATCACCGGCTCACGCCACGGCGTCTATGAGGGCCACGATTGGATCCCCCCTCTGATGACTTTGATCCGCGATGCCCATGCGCGCGGTCAGAAGATTATCGGCATCTGCTTTGGCCATCAAATCATTGCGCAGGCCTTCGGCGGCGAGGTTGAAAAAAGCCCCAAGGGGTGGGGTATTGGCGTAATGGACTATGCCCTGGAGACCGGTGACGGTGCATGGACCGGCGTCTCGCTGTGCGCCTGGCACCAGGACCAGATTACGGTGAAGCCGGAGAATGCACGCCTGGTCGCCCGATCCAGCTTTTGCGAGGTGGCGGGCCTTCGGTATGGAAATCAAATCATCAGTTTTCAAGCCCATCCGGAGTTTTCCTCGGCCTATGTTGGGGATCTGCTTGCCCTTCGTGGTCGCGGCGGCCTTCTGGCCCCCGAAATTGTCGAGCGCGCGACAGCAACACTGAAAAAGCCGGTTCACAGCGATGTCATTCGGGATGAACTGATAGGCTTTCTTCGGGCGTAGAGCATGACCTATCTGTTCTAGGGAGAATTTCAGCATGGGGAGCCCCTGGGGACGGATCAAATGATTTATCCGGGCGAAGTGAACGGGATGATCGCGCGCAAAGGCATCACCCATTGTGAACGCACCAGTGCCGAGACCCGGGCTGGGCGCCATGCCCTCTACGGCATCCAGAGACCTGGGGTGCCCTGCCGGACCGGCACGAGGAGATGGATCCAGCCCTTGAACACCATGGCGCGCCGGCCCTGCCCATGATCGAGGATGGCGGCAACACGCTGCGTCTGACTTTGGTGGAAGCCTGTGGGGCTGAGGTCACGCCCCCCGTACTCTAATGCGGCAGTTCGACGATGCTGCGGTAGCGGTCGAGCATTTTTATGACTTCGCTGACGGTGCCCGAAGCATCCGCCTTGACCACATATCCGGCGACGTTGTGGTCATAGGCTTGGGCGACGTCTTCGTCCGCCTTGGACGTCGTCAGAACAAAGACCACGGATGCATGAAGGCTGGGGTCAGCGCGGATCTCGGCGAGGAATTCGAGACCGTTCATCCGGGGCAGGTTCAAATCGAGCAGGATTAGGAACGGCCGGTCGACACGCTTGTCCGGATGGTCGCCGCGCAGAATCTCAAGCGCTTCGACGCCGTCCTCGGCGCGGACGAGGGGCGTATCCAGGTTGAGCGTCTTCAAGGCGCGTTTCATGTTGATGACGTCCAAGTGGTCATCTTCAACAAGCAGCAGAGAGACCTCGCGTGCCGGTGTCATCGTTTTTTTCCTCAGTCACAAGAGTATCACCTGCCAGGATCGGCAGTTGAACGTCGAAGGTCGTGCCGCGATCCCCCAGTGGGGACCGGATGTCGACTCGACCGCCGACCGATGCTACCATTTTTTTCACGATGGCGAGCCCGATACCGGAGCCTTCTTTTTTGTCCCTTGGCTGAAGGGTTTGGAACATCGTGAAGGCTTTCTGGTGAAACCGCTCCGGGATGCCCGGTCCGTCATCCGTAACGGTGAAGCGGTGAAAGGGATCGGTCCGTGTGTAACCGATCGTAATGCGCCCTCTTTGCTGGTCATGGTGTTTGACGGCATTGCCGATCAGGTTCAAGAATACCTGCTCCAGAAGGCTTTGGGAGACCATAAGGCTGGGTAGGGGTGTCAGGATCTGGACGGAAAATCCGTCCGGTGGGTCCACCCAATCGGTCACTTCGCCGATCAGGTCGTGCATGTCGACCAGCACATGGTCGTTTTCCTGGCGCCCGGCGCGGCAATAGGCCAGGATATCCGTGAGCAGCCTTTCCATACGGGCCATCCGGCTGCGCAGCAATTGGATGTGCTCGCGGCTCTCCGGCGTCAGATGATCGGCCAGATCCTCTTCCAGCCATGTGGCCGCGTTACTGATCCCCCGTAAGGGCGCGCGCAGGTCGTGGGAAGCGATGTAGGCGAAATGATCCAGATCCTGGTTCGCCAGGGTCAGTTTCCGCGTTTGTGCCTGTAGGGCTTCGTTGGCGGCTTTCAGTTCATGGATGTCCATGATCGTGCCGATCATGCGGGTCGCTCGTCCGCTGTCATCCCGGATGCTTTGACCCGTTCCCAGAAACCAGCGATACGCACCGCTCTTGGTGCGCAGGCGGTATTCGATGCGGAAGGGGGCACGGTCTTGGAAATGCCGTTCCACGGCGTCAAAAGTTGCGGCGCGGTCGTCTTCATGAAGATGGTCCCGGAAGGTGCTCAAGGCGGCCGGAATTTCTCCGTCCTCATAGCCAAGCAGGGCGTAAAAGCGCGGCGACCACCATTCGGCATCGCCCCTGACGTCGATCCAATCCCACAGGCCGACGCTCATGCCGGTCACGGCCGCCGAAAACCGTTCCTCGCTCATGCGGAGCCGTTCGGTGGCGCTCCAGCTCTCCGTGATGTCCTGGAACATTCCGTAAATGGTGTGGACGGTTCCCATTTCGTCCGTGCGCACCACCCCCTTGGAATGGATGCGGCGCAAGGAGCCGTCCGGGCGCCGAATATGGGCCTGGAAATCAAAGCCCTTTCCCGTCTCGATGGAGCGTTCGACACAGGTTCGGACCATGTCGCGGTCTTCATCCACGTAAAAATCAATCCCGGACTCAAGGTTGGGCGTGAAGGCGCCGGGTTCAAAGCCGTGGATCCGGTAAACCTCGTCGGACCACACGACGTTGCCGGCCACGACGTCCACAGACCAGTTCCCGATGGAGGCAATCTGTTCGCCGAGACTGAGAAGTTCCAGCCGCCGCAGGTTTTCTTCCACCAGATTTTTCATCGGTGTGATGTCTGTCACGGATCCGGACAGGCGCAAGGGCACTCCATTTTGTCCAAGAGTCACCATGCCCATAACCGCGACATACAGATAATGACCATCCTGATGACGCAGACGGCATTCGGTCTCGAACGGCTCGGCGGAGGCAATGTGCCTTTCGACCATGTGGGTGAAGGGGCGGCGGTCGTCCGGGTGGAGACGGCCAAGAAGGTCCGCCCTGGTCATCGGGTCCGTTCGCGTCGCCATCCCCAGCATCGCAAAGGTCCGCGGTGTCCAGCGCAGGGCATCGGCTGCAATGGACCAGTCCCACAGCCCCAGATTACCCCCTTGCACGGCCAGTTCGTACCGGTCCTGCACGCCTGCGAGGGCGCGTGTCTGGCGCTTCCACAAATAGACAAGGCTTGCAACGCCCCAGAGGGCCATGATCTCGGCCAGGGCCTTCATGGTTTCAGGGGCATGCAGATCATGCTCGGTTCGCGGTCCCATCTGGTTGAGCAGATAGCTTGTGCTGGCGACGCCGCCAATAAGGAAGGCCGCCATGGGCCAGCGCAGTGCCAGGGCGAGTAGCACCAGTGGCACATGGAAAATGGCGCTGAAGGCGACCGGCGGCAGAAAGGCCTCGGCCAACAGGGTGAGCATACCGGCCGCCAACACGCCCTCATGGGGGTCGTGATGGCGTGAAACGACGCGGCGCTCCTCATAGGCGCGGCAGACAAGGGCCGTGCTCAAACCGAACAATCCAACGGCGGTGTGCAGCGCCACCTGTTCGACACCGAACGGCGCTTGGCTCATGTCTTGGCCGAGGCCGTACCAGAGGAGGGACGCGCTGGCGACGCCGAAGACTCCCAGGGCCAGACCCGAGCGCATCATGTGGCCGGCGGCAAAGGGCGCAAACGCCCTGTTGGGCAAAAGGGCGCCTACGGACAGGGCGAAGCCCAAAGCCGTGTTCACCGACATGCGCCCCTGATAGTCGGTGCGCGGCATATCAAGGCCGAAGGTCCACGCCATGCCAAAGGGGCCGGAAAGGTCGAGCGCGTGGGCCAGAAGACTAAGGCCCGAGATGGCGAGAAGCCCTGCGCAAGCCGCCCACTGCAATCGGTCCCAGGACGGTTTCGCTGAACTCAGGAGCGCCGCGGCGGCAAAGACGAAGCATAGGGCCGTCGTGGCCTGCATCGGCGCGAAGCTCGGGTACAATTGAATAATGTCAGGCGCCCGCAGCAGCCAGCCGGCAAGCACGCTCGTTCCCATCACGAGACAGAGCGATCCGCCCGACAGGACGGCGAGTGTGCGCATGGAGCTTATGTCGAAGTCAAAGCGCCGGCGATGCCAACCGTCGTCGGCCAATGTCAGTTCCAGAAAAGCGCCGAACAAAACAGCGTAGGCGGCAAGCCGAAGAGCGTGCCACCACCACCATGCGGCGTCCCAGATGCTCGAAAGTTCAAACAGAAAACCGGCCGTGCCAAAGAGGATGCAGTGCCCGACAATGAGTTGGAGACTATGGTCCTTTTGATCGCGCCAACGCCTGAAGAAGTAGTAGCCGCCGGCCATGAAGCCCGTGCCGCCCACGAAGTTGAGCGCCCTCGCCAGCACCGTGAACTCCCCATGGGAGACCATGGGCGGAACCAGCGAGGGGTGGACAAGGGCCTGCACTCCGGCGGCGCCGCACAGGGCGATGACCATGGCAAGGCCCAGCGGGCCGATCCGCACCGAAGGGCCCAGCCAAAGTCCGCACAGCAGGCTGCCGCCCGCAAGAACCGCAACACTGTGAAGCCAGACGAATGTGTTTCCGGGCTCAGCGAGGGCATGCAAGGCATCGAAGAGGCCCATGCAGAGGATGGCCACGGACAACCAGGAGCGCTCCGCATCGCTGATCGCCTGGGACACGTGTCGTGAGATGTGGAGCAGGATGATCAGCACCAGGGCGAAAAGGGCACCGCCGGCTTCCATGAGCGCATGGATCGGTTCGTGTACGCCGCGCCAGTCGGGGGCCAGCGCGAGAACGGCCACACTTCCCACGACGGGAAGACCGGCCGAAATGGCCAGAATCCGATGTGGGCCCTGTTCGCCCCGCAGATGAACGGGCGCCCTTGCAGGCATTTGGGTGAGCAACGGTTTTGCGTGCCGCATGGAATCCCACGTGGGCGGCGCCGTGTCGGCGGGCCGCGCATGTTCCCGAGACTGTCTCACGGCAGTGTACGGGCCCGAGCCTTAACATTTTCAACACAAGGCTGGAGATGGCGCGCCGACACCCGGGCCAAAATTGCGGTGGCGGCCTTGAGCCCGATGCGGATTAATCGTCCTGCGCTTCAAAGGCGAGTATCGGGTGCGGCACAACGCGTATTTCGGACTTTTTTAAGGCTTCGGCGGTTTTCTAGGGGGCGGTACGCGTCGGTGAAAACCTGCATGACGTGGGCCCGGACCAACGCCGGCAAGGATGTCTCCATTGTCCATGGATAGCGCAAAACAACCGGCCTTGAAGGCGAACTTGCGTCTTCTCATCGTCGAGGATGACGATGCGGATTACCAGATTATGGTGCGCTTTCTGAGGAAAATCTACGGCCGGTCCGTGGTCCCCTCGCGTGCCGCAGATATTGAAACGGCCGCGAGCGCCCTCGGACAGCAGTGTTTCGATTTGATTTTTGTCGATGAAAATCTGTCGGGCGCGTCGGGGATTGAGTTTGTCGGGCATGTGCGGGCCAACCAGACGGCGCTGTGTGACACGACGGCCTTCATTCTTGTAACGGGGAATGATGATTCGGCCGTGGACGAGGCCGCCGCCGCCGCGGGGTTCAACGACTATCTCGTCAAGACGGACCTATCAGCCGTGCGGCTGGAGCGGTCGATCCGCTATGCTGTCGAGACCTTGCGCCGCAAGAAAATGCTCCTTGAGCAGAAACACGCGCTCGATGCGGCCCTGGGCGAGGCGCAGCGGAACGAGCAACGCTTCCGGGAATTGGCCCAGTTCGATCTGCTCACCGGCCTTGCCAACCGCGCCATGTTCATGGACCGTCTTGAGGCGGAGTTGTCGGATGCCAAGAGCATGGACCGCGCCCTTGGGGTGTGCGTGCTCGATCTCAACCGCTTCAAGAACGTGAACGATACCTTGGGCCACGAGGTGGGGGACAAGCTGCTCCAGGCTGTCGCTGGACGGCTTCGCCGGTCCATCCGGTCTTGCGATTTGGCCGCCCGGTTCGGGGGGGACGAATTTGCCCTCGTTCTGCCGAGCAAAAACGGTGCAGCACTGAACATTCAGCGGACCGGAGAGCGGATTGTCGAAATCCTGGCTGCCCCTTATGAACTGATGGGGCACTTCGTCAACAGTTCCGCCAGTCTGGGAGCCGCCTTGATGGATCCCGGGCGCGACACTGCCGACAGTATTCTGCGCCGCGCGGATGCTGCTCTCTACCGGGCAAAGGCGACGCCCTACCGGCCAATCTATCTGTTTGACACCAAACTTGACCGGGAAATTCAGCACACGCAGGCCATGGAGCGGGCGCTTGCATCCAGTATCGATGGCGGCGAACTCTATCCCATGTTTCAGCCCAAGATCCGTCTTGACACGGGCGAAGTGTGCGGGATCGAGGCTTTGGCACGCTGGAAACATCCCGACCATGGCAATGTTCCGCCCTCCACCTTCTTGCCACTGGCGGAGCGGACGGGACGCATTCTGGCGCTCAGCGCCGATGTTTTTTCCAAGGCCTGCGCGGCGGCGGCCCGGCTGCGCGATCAAGGCTTCGGCGATATTCCGATTGCCATCAATCTGGCACGTAATCAAATCCTCCAGGGGCATGTCTTCCAGGTAATCGAGGATCTCATGGCGCGGTACGCCTTGCCCGCGCACCTCATCGAGCTCGAAATCACAGAAGGGATTTCACCCGGTGAGCTTGACACCTTTGCCGAAGAGGCGGGACGTCTTCGGACCCTCGGTATCGGCCTCACATTCGATGATTTTGGCACAGGCTACGGATCTTTCGATAATCTGCGCCGACTGCCCGTCACGAAACTGAAAATCGACCGGCGGTTCGTGAACGGAATGCTGGACGACCCGCTCGATGCGGCGATTGTCACTTCGACCATATCCATGGCACGCAGCCTAGGGCTCTGTCTGGTGGCCGAAGGGGTCGAGACGGCGGCCCAGCACCGCCGCCTTGTCGAATTGGGATGCGACGAGGCACAAGGCTATTTCTACTGCCCGCCCATCGACGAAGGCGCGCTGGCGCAATGGCTCGCCGCCACGCGGCCCGGTACACGCGCCGTGGCCCAACACGGTGCTTGCGCGTGATCCCGGTCTTTTATGCCCCAGCTTTCAGCGGCGGGTGCATATCTTCGGCGCAGTCAGGGGCAGGCCGAGGAGCCTGAAGGCGCCCTGGCCGAGGGCGATGCCGCGAAAGGCTTCGTCGGAAAGATCCGCAAACAGAAGACTGGCCTCCTGCAGCGCCCGCCGGTAATCGCGGCTTGTCCGCTCCGCAGCGGCTGAGAAGGCCGTGCCCGGCAGAAGGCGCGCGGGAAAGGCCTCAAGCAACGCCCCATAGGCGGTCCGGGTCGCGGCCTCTTTGAAGCCGCCGCGAAAACGCGCCAGCAGGGAGAGATCCCCATACAGATTGGGATAGCGCGTGAGCAAAGCCGCGACCAGCGCGGCATGGTCCTGGGGACTGAAATCGGCAAGCGCCGGAGACAGGCCGAGATGGGACCACACGATCCGGGTGCCCGGGTAGCGGGTCAGCACCTCTTCAAGCAGTGGCAGGAACCGTGTGGGATCATCGTCCGTACCCAAATCCGCATGGAGAAAGAGGGGCTGTTCACGGGCCTCCAGGCGTTCCATGAAGGGCGCCCAGCCGGCGATGGTCTCCCGCGCCACCGGCATGACCGCTTCCTCGAAAAGCTCCGTGTCCACGAGAATCGCCTCGCCCATGGCCTTGAAGAGACCCGGATACATGCCGTCCAGAAGGGTAAGATTGGGCGCGATGGTGGCGGGTTGTTTGAGATCGGCGAAACCATAGGCGGGGGCGACGGTGAGGATGCGTGATGCTCCGTCCCGGGATGGTATCTCGCCATCGCCGGCGCCGCGCCAGGCAAGGATGGCCGTGGCGGTGGCGATGTCGGTGCTGAGTTCGGGCGGCAGACCCAAGGGTAGGCCTGAGGGCAGGCCCAAAGGCAATCCAGCACGCGGCCCAGCACGCGGCTCCGCACGCGGCGATGCATCGGGGCATGGGCCCGGCCCGGGGCAGGCGGTTTGGGAGCCGGCAGACCTGGGGCCGGGCACGGGCCGGCGCTGTCCCAACAGGGCGGCGGCAATCACGCCCGCATCGCCCAAGGCTTCGGCAAGGGCGTCAAGCGCCAAAGGGAGTTCGGCCACTGGGCGGTGATAAAGGTGCAAATCCACGGCAGCCGTTGTGGGCATGGTGTCGCGGGCATAGCAGCCGCCGGCGCCGGCGGAAAACAGGGCGCGCTTGCTGCCCCGGGCCGTCGCAGCATTGGCGGCAAGCTTTCCGACAATGTCCGGCGGCCCTTCCGGGCGCGGCGTTTCGGCCGGAACCGGCGGTGCCGCGGGCTCCCCCGGACGGGCCGTGCAGGCCGCCAGGCCAAGCAAAACGGCGCAAAGAGCCCAAGAAGCGGCCCAGGCCGGCAGACCTGGCCCGCGCGGGGCCCGCGATGACCCTGTCATTCAAACCATCCCCGTCACACTGGCTCCGTTAGGCTGGGCCCCCGGCGTCCTGTCTGCGGCATGGCCCACGGGCGCTTCACCCTTTATGTTTACCACACTTCCCGAAAACACCCGGGGGGCGGCGCCCTCCCGCCCTGATGTGCTCAAGCTGCTGGACGAGACCCCATGGCCCTAGATGTTGCCCTTGCCGATCTTCCCGAATGGTCCCTCGACGATCTTTACGCCGGCCTCGACGATCCGAGCCTGGCGGCGGATCGACAGGCCCTGGCTGAGGCCGCGGCCGCGTTTCAGGTCGCCTTCGCGGGCAAGGTCACGGGGCTTGCGCCGGACGCCCTTGCCGATGCGATCGCACAGTATGAACAGCTCCAGGAACGCGCGGGCCGGATGTCGAGCTACGCGGGCCTTCTGTTCGCGGCCAACAGCACCGATCCGGCCACGGCGAAGTTTTACGCCGACATGCAGAGCGAGTTGACCGGACTGGCCGGGCAAACGCTGTTTTTCGAGCACGAACTGAACGATGTGTCCGACGAGGATCTTTCGGCGGCCTACGGTCAAAGCCCCGCGCTGGAGCGTTATCGCCCGTGGTTGCGCCGGGTGCGCCTGCAGCGGCCCTATCGTCTGGACCAGGAGCTTGAGCGCATCGCGCTCGACTACAGCCAGACCGGCAACACGGCCTGGGTTCGCCTTTTTGACCAGACCATGGCGGCCATGCGCGTTGAGGTGAACGGACAACCCAAGACCCTTGTCGAGGCCATGGACCAGCTCAGCAGTGCCCATCGGGGCGAGCGCGAGGCGGCGGCCAAGGGCATGGCCGCCGAGGCGGAACGCCAGCACCCGCTCCTGGCCCTGATTTACAATACGCTGATGAAGGACAAGGCGATCGATGATCGCTGGCGCGGGTATGGCGAGGCGCCCATGGCGCGGCACCTGGCCAATGATGTGGATCCGGACGTGGTCGAAGCTATGGCCGAAGCGGTGCGCGAGGCCTATCCGCGCCTGTCCCACCGCTACTACGCTTGGAAGGCGCGGGCGCTGGGGCTTGAAAAGCTTGCCTTCTGGGACCGTCTTGCGCCGCCGCCGGGCGAGGACTCCCGGGTGATCCCGTGGGCCCAGGCCCAGGACATGGTGCTCGATGCCTTTGGCGGGTTCTCCCCGCGCATGGCCGACATCGCCAAGCCCTTCTTCGAGCGCGGCTGGATCGACGCACCGGCGCGGCCCGGCAAGACCGGCGGCGCGTTTTCTCACCCCACCGTGCCGAGCGTACACCCTTACATTTTGCTCAATTACCGGGGCAAGGCCCGGGACGTGATGACCCTGGCCCATGAATTGGGCCACGGCGTGCACCAGACCATGGCAGGCGCCCAAGGCCTGCTGCTGGCCTCCACGCCGCTCACTTTGGCGGAAACGGCAAGCGTGTTCGGCGAAATGCTGACCTTCCAGGCGCTTCTCAAGGCCGAGAGCGATCCGGCGCGGCGCCGCCACCTCCTGGCCTCGAAGGTGGAGGACAAGATCAGCACCATGGTGCGCCAGATCGCGTTTTACGAATTTGAAAAGGCGGCGCATGCGGCGGCGCGCGAGCAGGGCGAACTGACGCCGGCAGATTTCGCCCGCCTGTGGCGCGAGACCCAGGACACGGCCCTTGGGCCGGCGATCGATCTGGAGGGCTATGACGGCTTCTGGGCGCTTGTGCCTCACTTCATTCACGTGCCCTTTTACGTCTATGCCTATGCATTCGGAGATGGCCTCGTGAATGTGCTCTACGACCTCTACGCGCAAAGCGAGGACGGCTTCGTGGACCGCTATCTGACGCTGCTCGCCGACGGCGGCGCGAAGCGCTACGACGCGGCGCTTGCGCCTTTCGGCCTCGATCCGAGGGACCCGGCCTTCTGGTCCCGCGGTCTCGACGTGATCGACCGCATGCTGACGGAGCTTGAAGACCAGGATGGTTGAGGATACCCATGGCTGAAGACAAGGCGACATTCGGCGGGCGGGTCAGCCGCTATGCCAAGGTTGGTGCGGGCATGGGCGGTGTTGCCATGCGGGTCGCCGGCGCACGGGTCATGGGCGGGACGCCAGACCATGCCCGCCATGCGGCCGAACTGAAGGCGGCGCTGGGCGGGCTGAAGGGGCCATTGATGAAGGTGGCCCAGATCCTGTCCACCATCCCGGATCTGGTGCCGCCTGAATATGCCGCCGAACTCGCCGAGCTTCAGGCGCATGCGCCTCCCATGGGCTGGAATTTCGTGCGCCGGCGGATGAAGGCCGAGCTGGGCGCCGATTGGCAGTCCCGGTTTTCCGCCTTTGAGCAAGACGCGGCCCATGCTGCCTCCCTGGGGCAGGTGCACCGGGCAAGCGCGCTCGACGGCACGAAACTCGCCTGTAAACTTCAGTATCCGGACATGCAATCGGCCGTCGAGGCCGATCTGAGCCAGCTGCGCGTGGCGTTCTCAATCTATCGGCGCATGGACACCGCCCTCGACCCGAGCCAAATGGCCGTCGAGATCGGCGACCGGTTGCGCGAGGAACTCGATTATACGCGCGAGGCGGCCCATATGCGCCTCTACGGCGCCATGCTGGCCGATGTGAGTCATGTCACCGTGCCGCGCGTGGTGGAGGATTTGTCCACGGCGCGGCTCCTCACCATGACATGGCTTGAGGGCACGCCGGTGCTTAACGTGAAGGACGCACCGCTTGAACAGCGCAACAGCCTGGCCACGGCCCTGTTCAAAGCCTGGTGGCTCCCTTTCGCGCGATATGCCGTGATCCACGGCGATCCCCATTTGGGCAATTATGCGGTGCGGCCGGACGGGCAGGGGATCAATCTGCTCGATTTCGGCTGTGTCCGGGTCTTCCCGGCCGAATTCGTTGGCGGCGTGATCGACCTTTATCGAGGGATCCTCACCAACAACCGGGACCTGATCGTCCACGCCTACGAGCGCTGGGGTTTTCAAAACCTGTCGAACGAACTCATTGAGGCCTTGAACATTTGGGCCCGGTTCATCTATCGCCCACTCCTTGATGATCGGGTACGCACCGTGGCCGATGGCATATCCCCGGCCGAATATGGCCGGCGGGAAGCCTTCGAGGTTCACCAGGCCCTCAAAGCCAATGGCCCTGTGACGCCGCCGCGCGAGTTTGTCTTTATGGACCGGGCGGCCATCGGTCTTGGCGCGGTGTTCCTGCATTTAGGCGCGGAACTGAACTTCTACGAAATGTTCAACGAAGCGATCGACAACTTCGACGCGCAAACCGTGGCAACGGCCCAGAACGAGGCTCTGGCGGCGGCCGGCGTGCCGGGGTAGAGCCTCGCCTGATCTTGCGCCTTACGGAGCCTTCCGCACCGCCTTGGCCAGATAATCCGCCGGGTCGACATAGCTGTAACCGGGCGTGTTTTCGAGCAGGTGCTTGAGCCAATGCACATGGCCGGCGCCATAGATCAGCACGACCCGGTCGCCCGGTTCGGTGACATCCATCAGCTTGGCGAAGATCTTGGCATTGCGCATGAACCAACGTGCGTTCAGGACCGCGCCGGGCTGCTCTTCCCCCTGATCATAATCGAGCATTTTGTAGTAGAACTCGGCCGATGAAAAAATGCCGTGATTGACCTCGATCAGCGCCTGCGCCAGATGCATGGCATTCACGCGGGCCTGTTCGGCTTCCAGGGCCTTGCGAAAGGCAGCGACCTGCGCATCGTGGTCCTCGCGCAGGCCGATCTTGTCCAGATGCTCCAGAACCGCGCCATAGGGGAAGTAATCCGGTTCGCCCTCACCGGGCTGTTCGTCGACGCCGTGGACGACCTCCAGGCCTGCCTTTGCAGCAAGACGAAAGCCGATCTGGACGCCCTCGCCGACCTGCGTGGTCAGAATGTCCGGCATGTCGTTTGTGTAAGGATCGACCGTGTAGTCGGGCGCATCCGTGATCTGTTCAATGGCCACCACCGTGGGCTCGAAACCCATGAGGGCGTTGGTGATGTCTTCAAGTTCCGCTTGTTTCTGCGGCCCCAGAATGTCGCCGGCCTGGGTCGCGATCACATCGCTGCTCGACGGCCTGAAATGGAACGAGCCGATCAGAAGAACCTGCACGTCGGCCGATTTCGGGGCCGGTTCCTGTCGGGCGAGCGCCGGTGTCATGCCGAAGATCAGAATGGCGATGGCGGTGAGGATACGCGAAGCCATGGTGGTCATCTCCCGATACCAAGAGTTCGTGTGAGCCCGATCCTTGGGCGGGGCGAGCCCCGCCCGACCATCTTTGTCCATCATCCTCCGAAGCGGGCGCGCAGATTGACCCCGATATAACGGTCCGCGTCGCGCGGGATCTGCGTGCGGGTCGTGCCGGCCGGACCGCCGCCCACATTGATGGTCTCGAATTGGGTGTCGGCAATGTTCTTGACAATGAACGTCACCTGATAGGTGCCGTCCCGGTCTGCGATGCCGACGCTGCCGTTCCACAAGGCATAGGCATCGATGTCGGTCTCGTCCTCGGGCCCGATGGAGGAGCGCTGGGCGCTGCGCCAGGACACGTCCGTATTGAAGAAGAGGTCGAGATCGGCGAAGGGCAGGGGGAAGACATATTCCGTTGCCGCTGACAGGGCATATTCCGGCGCGAAGGCAAGGCGCGCGCCGTCCGAGAAGGACCCCTGGCCCGCCGCCTCGGGCGCGTTGGAGCTGTCCACCTTGGCGTCCGTGTAGGCAAAGCCGCCGCTCACCGTCCACTGATCGGTGAGTGATCCAAACACGTCGAGTTCGAAGCCGCGCGTGGAGACGTCGCCCGCATTGGTCAGGTTCGTAGTGATCTCCCCATTGATAATGACGAAATTGTTCGCCTGGAAATTGCTGTACTCGGCATAAAAACCGGTCGCGCTCACCGCGAGGCTGCCGCCGAGCAGGGTGGCCTTCAGTCCGCCTTCGTAGGAATTGGCCGTTTCTTCCTCGATGGGCAGGGTGTCCTCTTCGATCATGTTGAAGAAGGTGTTGAACGCGGGCCCTTTGTAACCCCGGGTGTAGCTCACATAGCCGGTCAGGTCCTGGGTGAAGTCGTATTGCAAGGCCGCCTTGCCGGTGAAGGCGGTGGCATCCGTGTCGCCTTCGGCCGCGAAGTTTTCCGCGCGTACGCCGGGCAGGGGAATGCCGGTGGGGTTCACACGGACATGTTCGAAAGACACGTCGTCATAGTTGAAGCGCACGCCGCCCGTAAAACGAAGGTCTTCAAGAATATCGTAAGTACCCTGAGCGAAGACGCCGAAATTATTGAAGGTCGTCGAGAAATTCGCCGTGGCCGATGCCCCCAGAAAGCCGCTGTCATTGCTGTCGCAGGGCAGGAGGGCAAAGCCGCCGGCCTCTGCGATGGGCGCGCTTTCGGACTGGGTGCACACTTCGGTAAAGCGCGTGAACTGACGATCTGAGTCAACATTGAAATAGAACAGGCCCGCCTGCCACTGAAGCGGTCCGGCGCCCGTAGAGGTCAGGCGCAGTTCCTGGGAAAACTGACGGAACTCCTGGGGGCCATCGTCATGGAGCTGAATGGTCCCGGGGACCTGCGCGCCCGTCGCCGTGTCGAGGATTGTCGAAGGGCCGACGGACAGGAAATCGCCCTCGCGGATTTCCCGGTTCTCCCATTCCCGGTAGGCGGTGATGGAGGTGAGCGAAATGCCCGGCATGAAGTCCCAATCGGCCTGGAGCGACAGGCCGGCATTTTTCGAGATTGTCTCGGTGACGAGGTCATGGTCCACGACCCGGGTCTCAAGCCCGCCCGGAAGGCCGCCGCGCCGCCCGGTCAGGTCGGTCAGCAGCAGGCCGAGGGGGCTTTCGTCGAACCCGCCCGTCAGCACATCCGCGCAGCAATCGTCGTTTTCTTCCGAGTAATCGGCGATGAAGGTGAACAGCAGGTCCGGGCTCGCCTCAAATTCGGTGACGGTGCGGATGCCAATATGCTCATAACCGTTGATCCGGTCGTCCTCATTGGACGGTTCGGACAGGGGCGCGACATTGGTGATGTTGCCGTCGAAGGTGCCGTAGAACAGGGACACCCGCGAGCGCAACTGATCCGTCATGGGAATGTCGAAGCCGCCCTGGACCCGGTACTCGCCTTCCTCGAACCCGCTCACGGAGAAATCGGCGCTCGCCGTGTCGCCGGGCCGCTTGGTGACGATGTTCAGCACACCCGCCGAGGCGTTCTTGCCGAACAGCGTGCCCTGGGGCCCGCGCAGCACTTCGATCCGCTCAATATCGTAAAGGTCGCTGAAGGCCATGCCGGAGCGGGCCAGCACGACCCCGTCGACGACCGTGGACACGCTGGGCTCGGCGGCGGTGGAAAAGGAAATCGTGCCGATGCCGCGCAGGAACAGGGCCGAATTGCGGGTCGTGTTCCCCTTGCGGAAATTGAGGGAGGGTACGGCGTTCAGCAAAGTTTCGATGTTGCGGCTGTAGGTGGCCTCGATCAGGGCCGCATCAAGCAGGCTGACCGCCACGGGCACATCCTGCAGGCTTTCCTCCCGCTTTTGGGCCGTGACGATCATCCGCTCTTCCATCCGGTCGTTGTCCGGTTCGACTTCAGTTGTCTGGGCGAACGCGGCGCCGGAAAGGACCGGAATGGCCAGCGCACACAGGCTGGTTCCGGCAAACTGTCGGCGTAGGCGAGTCGAAAACATGGGTAGCCCCCCAAGATTGCAGGTCGCGGGACCGGACAGGCCCGTCCGGCGCAGATTGGGTCAACGACTTAAGCGACGATTTACCGTAATGTACCGCGTGATCACCGTCATGACACCCATCTTTTCACCTCAAGCGTTTGTGGTTTTGATCAAAATACGCGCGTAGATGGTGATATGGCCCGCTCCACAAAGCTCTGAAAAAGGGCCGGCACGGGCCCGGCCAGCGCGCACATCCCGGGGAGGACGGCGTCATGGGACAGGGCGCGACGCTATTGGCCCTCGATCAGGGCACAACGAGCACACGATGCCTCGCCTTCACGGCAACCGGGGACGTGCTCGCCACGGCCAATGTGGAACTGCCCCAGATTTATCCCCGCGACGGCTGGGTGGAACACGACCCGGAACGCATTTTTCAAGATGCCCTGACAACGCTGCGCGAGGTGGTCGCCCGCCTGGCGCTGGAGCCGCGCGCCCTTGCGGGGATCGGCATCACCAATCAACGCGAGACGGTGGTGCTTTGGGACCGGCGCACCGGCCGGCCGGTCCACAACGCCATCGTCTGGCAGGACCGGCGCACGGCCGCACGCTGCCAGGCCCTTGAGGCCGATGGCCTGGGGTCGATGATCCAGGAGCGCACGGGCCTTCTGCTCGACCCCTATTTCAGTGCGACCAAACTCGCCTGGCTGCTCGACACCGTTCCAGGCGCACGGGCCCTGGCCGAGGACGGGCATCTCGCCTTTGGCACCGTTGATACTTGGCTGCTCTATCGGCTGACCGGCGGCGCGGTCCATGCGACCGACATTACGAACGCCTCGCGCACCATGCTTTTCAACATCGACACGGGCGCGTGGGACCCGGAGCGTTTGGCCCTCTTCGGCGTGCCCGAGGCGGTCCTGCCGGAGGTTCGGGTCTGCGACGCGGAGTTTGGCGTCCTCGATCCGGGTGT
>CAYYTT010000058.1:0-22914 GCA_964474635.1 uncultured Alphaproteobacteria bacterium
GCCTGCGCCTTCCAAAAGGCCCTGTCCAAGGGGGACATGAACTTCCCCACCTACCGTCAGCAGGGACTGCTCATCGCGGCCGACTATCCCATGGTCGAGATGATGAACCAGATCTATTCGAACGAAAACGACCCCATGAAGGGGCGTCAGCTCCCCGTGATGTATTCCTCCAAGGAATACGGCTTTTTCTCCATTTCCGGCAATCTCGCGACCCAGTTCGTGCAGGCCGTCGGCTGGGCCATGGCCTCGGCCATCAAGGGCGATGACAAGATCGCGGTCGGATGGATTGGCGACGGCTCCACGGCCGAGCCGGATTTCCATGCCGCGCTCGTTTTCGCATCGACATATAAAGCGCCCGCAGTGCTCAATGTGGTCAACAATCAGTGGGCGATCTCAACCTTCCAGGGCATTGCGCGGGGCGGCTCGGGCACTTTCGCGGCCCGGGGGCTCGGCTTTGGCATTCCGGCCCTGCGGGTCGACGGGAATGATTACCTGGCCGTTTATGCGGTGGCCCAGTGGGCCATTGAGCGGGCACGGAGCAATCTGGGGCCCACGCTCGTCGAATATGTGACCTACCGTGCCGGCGCCCACTCCACATCCGATGATCCCTCCGCCTACCGGCCCAAGGAAGAAAGCGACGCCTGGCCGCTGGGCGATCCGGTCGAACGGCTGAAAAATCACCTGATTGTCAGAGGCGTCTGGTCCGAGCAGCGCCACGCCCAGACGGGGGCGGAAATTCAGGATACGGTCATCGCCGCGCAGAAAGAGGCCGAAAAGCACGGCACCCTCCACCAGGGGCGCCGCCCGTCCGTGCGCGACATGTTCGAGGATGTCTATGCGGACATGCCGCCCCACCTGCGCCGCCAGCGCCAAAAGGCGGGAGTGTAAGCCATGCCCAGAATGACGATGATCGAGGCGATCCGCAGTGCCATGGATGTGGCCATGGAGCGGGACGACAATGTGGTCGTGTTCGGAGAGGATGTGGGCTATTTCGGCGGCGTGTTCCGGTGCACCCAGGGCCTGCAGCGCAAATATGGCGCGACCCGGTGTTTCGACGCGCCCATCAGTGAGCTTGGCATCGTGGGCACCGCCATCGGCATGGCGGCCTATGGTCTGCGGCCCTGCGTCGAGGTTCAGTTCGCCGATTATGTCTACCCGGCCTATGACCAGATCGTATCGGAGGCGGCCCGTCTGCGCTATCGCTCCGCGGGCGACTTTACCTCGCCCATTACGGTCCGCATGCCGACGGGTGGTGGGATCTTCGGCGGGCAGACCCATTCGCAAAGCCCCGAGGCGGTCTTCACCCATGTGTCGGGACTGAAAACGGTGGTGCCCTCGAACCCCTACGATGCCAAGGGCCTGCTCATCGCCGCGATCGAAGAGGACGATCCGGTGATCTTCCTGGAGCCCAAGCGCCTCTATAATGGTCCGTTCGACGGCCACCACGACAAGCCGATCACACCTTGGTCAAAGCACGAATTGGGTGAAGTTCCGGACGGTTACTATAAAATCCCGCTGGGCTCGGCCCATGTGCGCCGGGAAGGCAAGGACGTCACGGTGCTGTCCTACGGCACCATGGTCTATGTCTGCGAGGCGGCGGCCCAGGAAACCGGCATTGACGCCGAGATCATCGATCTGCGCACGCTGCTTCCCTATGACCTGGAGACGATGGTCGGTTCCGTGAAGAAAACGGGCCGCTGCGTAATTGTCCATGAAGCCACCATGACCTCCGGTTACGGGGCTGAACTCATGGCGCTGATCCAGGAAAACTGCTTCTACGAGCTTGAGGCGCCGATCATGCGCGTGGCCGGCTGGGACACGCCCTATCCGCACGCCCATGAATGGGACTATTTCCCCGGGCCCGCCCGGGTCGGCGAAGCGTTCACCGCCGTGATGGAGGCATAAGATGGGGACTTTCGTCATCAAACTGCCCGATGTCGGCGAGGGTGTCGCGGAAGCCGAACTCGTTGAATGGACCGTGGAGGTGGGCTCGATCGTCAAAGAAGACGACGTGCTGGCCGCGGTGATGACCGACAAGGCGACTGTGGAAATTCCGTCTCCGGTCAATGGCACCGTCACATGGTTGGGCTGCAGCGTCGGAGACGTGGTCGCCGTTGGCTCGCCGATCGTGCGCCTTGAGGTCGATGGTGCGGGCAATGCGAGTGCCGATGATGGTGCGCCGGCGCCCGCGTCCGACCAGTCCGATGCGCCGGACCTGGCGGCGGCCAGTGCCCCGGAAACGCAAACGCCGCGCGAGCCGGAGCGCGCGCCCGAACCGGCGCCGACGAAAGAGGCACCCAAACCGCAAAGCGCCCGGCGGGTTGTGGCCGAGCGTCAAGCGGGCGCGTCCCTGCCGGCACCGGGACCCGCCGGGGCGGCCATGGGGCCCTTGCGCGCCGAAGGCGACCGGCCCTTGGCCTCACCGGCGGTGCGCAAGCGCGCCCGGGAGGCCGGGGTGGACCTGCGTCAGGTGCGCGGACCCGGCCCGGCCGGGCGAATCACCCAGGATGATCTTGAAGTGTGGATCCAGCAGGGCGGACCGTTCGCCGGGTTTGGCCGTGGTCCCGTCGCCGACACATCGTCCCAGGACATCAAGGTGGTGGGTCTGCGCCGGCGCATCGCGGAAAAAATGTCCATCGCGAAATCCCGCATTCCCCACATCACCTATGTGGACGAAGTGGACATGACGGCCCTGGAGGATTTGCGCGCCGTCTTGAACAAGGAACGGCGCGAGGATCAGCCCAAGCTCACCTTGCTCCCCTTCCTGATGAAGGCCATGGCCCAGGCCATTCGTGCACAGCCGCAGTTCAACTCCGTCTTCGATGACGACGCGGGCGTAATCCACCAGTTCGGCGGCATGCATATGGGCATCGCGACCCAGACGCCGGGCGGTCTTGTCGTGCCCGTGGTGCGCCATGTGGAGGCGCGCGACATTTGGGCCTGCGCCGCCGAGGTGGGCCGATTGGCCGATGCGGCCCGGGCCGGCACCGCGGGCCGGGATGACCTGTCGGGTTCCACCATCACCATCACGTCGCTGGGCACCCTGGGCGGGCTCGTCACCACGCCCGTCATCAACCATCCCGAAGTGGCCATCATTGGCGTGAACAAGATGCAGGTGCGCCCCGTTTGGGACGGCAATCAGTTCGTACCCAAAAAGATGATGAACCTGTCTTCAAGTTTCGATCACCGTGTGATCGACGGTTGGGATGCTGCGATCTTTATCCAGAAGATCCGCAGTCTGCTCGAAACGCCCGCCCGCATTTTCATGGAGGAGTAAGGCCATGAAGGACATGTCCTGCAAACTGCTCGTGATCGGCGCGGGTCCCGGCGGTTATGTATGCGCCATCCGCGCCGGTCAGTTGGGCCTCGATACCGTCATTGTGGAAGCCGGCCGTCCGGGCGGCACCTGCCTCAATGTGGGCTGTATCCCCTCCAAGGCGATGATCCATGCCGCCGATGAGTTCCACAAGGCCAAGGCCTTTGCCTCCGGCGCCAGCCCGCTTGGCATTGCGGCCGGTGCGCCGCACATCGATCTTGTGAAGACGGTGGCCTGGAAGGACGGGATTGTCGGCAAGCTGAATTTCGGCGTCAATGCGCTCCTGAAGAAAGCCGGTGTCAAAATCGTCGAAGGTCATGCCAGCTTTAAGGACGGCAAGACCGTCGTGGTGCAGACGGAAACGGGCCTCCAGGAAATCCGGGCGGAGAACGTGGTCATCGCAACCGGGTCCGATCCGGTTGAATTGCCCTTCTTGCCCTTTGGCGGTCCGGTGATGTCGTCCACCGGTGCGCTCGCCCTGGAGGCGGTGCCTGACCGGCTTGTGGTCGTGGGCGCGGGCTATATCGGGCTTGAGCTGGGCATTGCGTTTCGCAAGCTCGGCGCGCAAGTCACCGTGGTCGAGGCGAGCGACCGGATTCTCCCCCAGTATGATGCGGAATTGACCCGGCCCGTGGCCCGCCGGCTCGGTGAACTGGGGATCGAACTTCGATTGAACACGAAGGCCCGGGGCCTTGACTCGGCGGGTTCGGCGCTCATGGTCGAAAATGGATCCGGTACGGACGAGCGTCTGCCGGCCGACAAGGTCCTCGTGACCGTTGGCCGTCGCCCGAAGACGGACGGTTGCGGCCTTGAGGAGCTTGCCCTCGACATGGACGGACCCTTCATCCGCATTGATGAACGGTGCCGCACGGCGATGCGCGGTGTCTACGCCATCGGCGATGTGACGGGCGAGCCGATGCTGGCGCACCGGGCCATGGCGCAAGGGGAAATGGTGGCGGAAATCGTCGCCGGCCAGTCGCGCGCCTGGGACAAGGTCGCCATTCCCGCGGTCTGCTTCACGGACCCTGAAATCGTCAGTGTGGGTTTATCCCCAGAAGAGGCGCAGGCCGGGGGGCGCGAGATCAAGGTCAGCCAGTTCCCCTTCCAGGCCAATGGCCGCTCCATGACGGTTGAGCGGGAGGACGGCTTCGTGCGCATCGTGGCGCGGGCCGACAATCACGTGGTGCTCGGCCTCCAGGCCGTGGGGGCCGGTGTCGCCGAACTCTCGGCAAGCTTTAGTCTGGCCATCGAAATGGGCGCGCGGCTGGAGGATATGGCCGCCACTATCCACGCTCATCCCACGCAAAGCGAAGCGGTTCAAGAAAGCGCCCTGCGCGCGCTGGGCCACGCTTTGCATGTGTGATGGACAAAGACCTTGAGCGCGGGGCGCGGATAAAATGCCCCGCGCTCTAAGGGCGTGCCCAGGACCGTCAGGTCAAAACGATGCGCCAGCGCCCCTGCGATGGCGGAATGTCTCGCATCTCTGCCCCCGCCAAGCCACATCCCGCGATCCAATCCATCCGTAGTAAGCCTTTCAGGCATGGGGGCAGTCTCGCAACGGGATGACGGCTTGTGCGAGACGGAGCAATATTGTCTCAAATTGGACCATCTTTTCACCGCGTCAGGCGCTCCGTGTGGGTCTACCTTCCTTCTCAGTAACACAATTGACAGCCTCCAGATTATCCCCTTTAGTACTGAAGCTTCCGCTTGAGGAAGTTTTGTATGCTGTGTTACGACCGGCAGCCTTCAGTGTAAGTCGGTCTTGGTGGGGAGAAACCCATGAAAACCCTGAAAGTCTTTCTGGGGACGGTCGCCCTTTCGGCCCTCGGCCTTGGCGCGGCTGTCGCGCATGATCCCAACAATCCCGGCAATAGTGGGGGGCTGGTTGGGGACGATTTCTATGCAACGGCCTTCCTGAGCGGTCAGGGCGGCCGGTTCAGTGATTTCAGCGGCAACACGTCCTGGGACGCGGGGATCGGCATCGGCGGCGGCATCACTGTCGGGCGGGGGTTTGAAGGTGTCTTCGGCACGGATGCCGCCATCCGCACCGAGGTCGAATTCTCCGTGGGCACCGGAGAGCTGCAGAACTTCAGTTCGGATTTCCGGTACCAGACCTATTTCGCCAATGCGTGGTGGGACCTTGATTGCTCAATTTGCGATGGCGGATTGACGCCCTATCTCGGCGGCGGTCTGGGCTATGGCCAGATCCGGTCGGACGATGCGGGTCTCGAGGGCGGCGGGTTCAGCTATCAGCTCGGCGGTGGCTTCAACTATCCGCTTGATGACAATATCCATCTGGGCGTTGGTTATCGCTACCTGGCCACCGAATATGAAGCGCCCAGCATTGAGGACTTTGACGGCCACCGGGTCGACGGGCGCATCGGCCTGTCGTTCTAACGGCCCGGATCCCAGATCAAAATCTGCGTGGCGGAGCGGTGCTGCCCGCCACGACCCTGCCTGTCACGCGTGGTTCGGGAGGGCTTCGATCTCGCGCACATGATGGGGGCCGATGTCACTGATCCGTGCACAACCCAACAGGGTGAGGTCGCGTTCCAGTTCGGCGCGCAGCAGCGCCAACATGTGTTCGACCCCGGCCTGTCCCGCCGCCGCCAGGGCGTAAAGATAGGGCCGGCCGATGGAACAGGCCGTGGCGCCAAGCGCCAGGGCCTTGAGCACATGGGTGCCCCGGCGCACGCCGCCATCGACGATCAGGTCCATGTCCGGGCCCACCGCCTCGCGGATCGCCGCGATCTGGTCGATGGGCGCGGGCACACTGTCGAGCTGGCGCCCCCCGTGGTTGGACATGATGACCGCGCTTGCGCCCGCATCCCTGGCCCGCACCGCATCCTCCGGTGACAGAATACCTTTCAAGGCAAAGGGCTTGCCCCAGGTCCGGGCGATCCAGGCCGCGTCCTCCCAGGTGAGGGCCCGGCTGAACTGGGCATTGATATAGGACGCAACGGCACCCGCCGACTGGTCCGTCATTTCCCGGTCCACACGGACATTGGCGAGCCTCATGTCCCGGTTGCGCAGGTAATTCCAGGTCCAACTCGGCCGGGCGGCAAAGCTCATCAGGCTTTGCAAGGTGAGCTTCGGCGGCAGGCCCATACCGGTCTTTACATCCATTTCCCGGTTGCCGCCCACGGCCGTGTCCACGGTCAGGCACAAGGCGTCATAGTTTGCGGCGCGGCACCGCTCGATGAAGTCCTCGATTATGCTCCGGTCACGGAAGGCATAGATCTGGAACATCTTCGGCCCCGTGCTGGCCCTGGCGATGTCCTCGATAGATGTCGTGCCCACCGTTGAAAGGGCATACATCGTGCCCGCCTTTGCGGCCGCGCGAGCCACCGCCGGCTCCTTGTCGTGGTGGAACAGACGCGACATGCCCGTGGGCGCCAGAAACAGGGGCATGGCCAGCCGCGTGCCCAGAACCTGGGTTGACAGGTCCACCGACGAGACATCACGCAAGGTCTCCGGGATCAGGGCAAAGCGCTCGAAGGCGGCCGTGTTGCGCTCCTTGGTCCAGCCATCATCGGCAGCACCCTCCAGATAATGCCACATGGGCCAGGGCAGGGCCTTTCGCGCGTGCTCGCGAAACTCCATGGCATTGGTGATGGTTTTCAGATCCACGGGTGTTTATCCTCCCGGTACTGATGGCTTGTGCCCTGGGCGGCGATCCTGCGTTTGTCCAAGTGTGGGAGGCCGGGCGGGGCCCGTCAACGCGGCGCGTCGGCCTCGCCCGGGGCCGGCGTCTCGCCAGGTGTCGAGGGGCGAAAGCGCACCCAGTCGTTTTGGCCCACATGCATGGGCCAGGGCAGGGTAAATTCCTCGCGGAAGGGCACCGCCGCGCCAAAGCCGAACCAATCGTCATGGATCAGAATGTCCCGGCGCACGAGCGGCCAGATGACCTCGCGCAGGAACCGCTGGTCCGAAACCCGGTCATTGAGTCTGATACCCGCCTCGCGCACAAAGGTGAGGATGCGTTTGCCCATGGGCTCCAGATTGCCCCGGTGCGCGCCCCACATGCCGGCCAGCATCAACTCGCTGTGGCCGGGATAATCGCGCATGGCGTGGTAGGGCTGGCCCGAGGCGAGCCAGTCCTCCACGGCGGCGCGCTCGCGGATATTCATGACCGAGTCCGCGTCCCGCACCAGATAAAGATCCACATCCGGATCATCTTCAACGAGAAAGCGCCAGAAGAGACCATAGGTGGCCGCCGGCAGCTTCTTGGCCCGGCGCAGCTGCGCCCCCTCGCGGATCAGCACCTGGCACACATCGGTGGAAACGCTCTCGTCCACATAGAACCGGACCGTCCAGCCGGGATAGAGGTAGCGGGCCACAATGGCATTGTGGTGCGCGCCGCGGATGTAGCGGTGATCGGATCCGAACAGGGAGAAGGCGATCACGTTGCGCTCCGGCGTGCGGGGGTTGAACGGCCGCACAATGGGCTCGGGCCGCTCCACCTCTTCGCTTTGGGCATCCTTCAGGGCGAGGGCCTCCCGCCCGGCCTGGGCGGCTTCCTCATGGCGGCCCATGCGGCACAGGATGCCGCACATGCGGTCTGCCTTGTCGATGGGGTCGAAATAGGCCTCGTTATAGGTCGTAAACGCCATGGCATCGTCGAGGGCGCCGGCCCGCTCCATGGCCCCCACCACATTGCGAGCCGCCTCTGGCCCCGGCTCCAGGTCGAAGACCACGCGGGCATGGGCCACGGCCTTCTCAAAGGCGCCGGTCTTGAAATAGTGCATGCCGAGGATTTTGCGGGCGAGCAGACTGTCCTGCGCCTCCGCTTCAAGTCCGTCCGTTTCCTCGTCTGTCAAATTGACCTGGCGCGTTTCGATCAGGCGGCGCCAGAGCTCTGTGGCCAGTGTGCCGTCCATGGGCTTTTATTCCTTCGTTGAGTCGCGCCAGCGTCGTTTGGACATGCCAGGCCCCTCCGAAAGGAGTACCGAATAGGGCGGCCGGGCGTATAGAAAGGCAACTGTACCGCTGTCAGGGTCTTGCGGGGGCTTTTCGGAGCCCTTTTTGCCCTCCCAAGGCCGAAGATCTGGGGTAATCCCTGGATGCGCCGAACGCAAGGTTGGGGACCCTTAAGTGGTTGCATGTTGCGAATGCGTTCGCTGAGCACTGGTCAGCGGGGCAACCTTGTGATGTTGTCATGTTCGAAGGGGCGCGCGTATTGCGGAGGCAGGCAATGGGGACCTGGCACACAGTGGGGCGCCAGTTGAACGCGGCGACGACACCATCGCGGGAGGCGTGGGCCGGTGCGGCACGCGGCCTGTGGTTTTTGGCGCTCGGTTTGTTGCTGGCGGTTTTTGTCGGCCAGGTGATCCTGTCGCCGTCCTTGGGCAGTGTTCTGGCCTTTCTGATTCTTGTGGGAATGATCGGGGCGGTCGCGGCGCTCGGAGTGCTTGCCAATCTGCTCTTGGCACCCGTGCCCTGGTTTTTTGCGGCGGCTGGCGCTTTCGCCGGCATGGCGGGCTATGTGATTTTTTCCGGTCCCTGGTCGACTTGGGGCGCCCTGACGGCGTCTTTCCTGACCGTGGCGGCCGTCGCGCTCATCGCGGGCTCGATGACGGTCATACTGCGTACGGGCAAGGGCTGGGCCCGTCGAAGTGTGGCGCTTGTCACCCTGCTGGCGGGCGCCGGCCTCATCGCCGTGATGGTCCGTGTGTATCTGGAGACCGCGGAAGACCTGAACCCGGCCCTCGACGATTTCACCGTGGAAGACCGCACCTTGGATCTGCCCGATCCCGGAATACCGGGCCCATTCACGGTCGCCCGGTACAGTTATGGCAGCGGCGAGGATGCCCACCGGTCCGAATTCGGCGCACAGGCCGATTGGGTGAGCGCGGCCGTGGACGGTTCACGCCTGCTCGACAATTGGGATGGGCCGAGCGGGTGGGCCCGAAGCTGGTATTGGGGCTTTGACGCGAAGGCCCTGCCGATCCAGGGCCGCGTCTGGGCCCCGGTGGGCGTTCCGGGTGCAAACGACCTAAGCCCGGCGGACGCGGGCGACACCGAAGGCGCGCCGGAGGCCCCGGACGCGGCAGGGGACAAAGACGGCACCGACCTCGCCGACGACGCCGGGCTCCAAGCCGCTGAAGGACCGTTCCCGCTGGTTTTGATTGTCCACGGCAATCACGCCATGGAGGATTTTTCCGATCCCGGCTACGCCTATCTCGGCGAGCATCTGGCAAGTCGCGGCTTTATCGTGGTGTCCGTGGACGAAAATTTCCTCAACTCCTCGGTGGGCGATGTCCTTGACTTCGTCGACCCCGCCGGCCCGAGTTCTCGCGCCGGTTTGCGCGAGGAAAACGACGCGCGCGGATGGCTTTTGCTGGAACACCTTGTTCAGTGGCGCGAGTGGAGCCAAGATCCTGGCCATCCGCTCTACAGCAAAGTGGACATGGACCGGATTGCCCTCATCGGCCATTCGCGCGGCGGTGAGGCGGTCGCCATCGCCGCGCATTTTAATGCCCTGTCCCGGTATCCGGGCGATGGTGCGGTGGCCTTCGACTACGGCTTCAGTCTTAAGGGCATCATCGCGATCGCGCCCGTGGACGGACAATACCGCCCGCGTGGCCGGGGCACGCCCTTGTCCGGCGTCAACTATCTGACCGTTCATGGCAGCATGGACGCGGATGTGCAGTCCTTCATGGGGCAGACGCAGTTTTCGCGCACTGACGTATCGGCCGATCCGGACCTGTTCAAGGCGAGCCTCTATGTCAAGGACGCCAATCACGGGCAGTTCAATACGGTCTGGGGGCGGACCAATTTTGGCGTTCCCTTTTCGGCCCTGCTCAATCTGGAGCCCATCATGGAGCCGGAGGCGCAAAGGCGCATCGCCCGCGCTGTGTTCGGGGCCTTCCTTGAGGCCGCCGTGAATGACCGCCGGGAGTACCTGCCGGTTCTGGCCGATCCCCGGCGCGGCGCGGCCTGGCTGCCCGATGCGTATATGGTGAGCAATTTCCAGAGCGGGCGCACCCGTATGCTGGCCGATTTCGAAGAGGATGGAGACCTCTCGACGGGCCGCTTTGACGTCCTGATTTCCGCCGTACACGTCACCCGTTGGAAGGAGGACTGGCCGCGGCTGAAGTGGCGGGCCCTCGAAAACCATGCCGTGCTGCTCGCCTGGGACGACCGGGTGCACAGCGATCCGGGCCAATATGTCTTGCGCTGGACTGCGGGCGGCGTGCCCCGGGATCGCGCAGACGAGGCCCAGCCCGCGGTCCTTCGGTTCTCGGCGGCGCGCTCAAGCGTGAGCAGTTTGCCGGACGGGTGGGAAACGGACGATGAGGACGAGGCGGACGGCTCCACTGCGCGTTCCGACGGCAACGAGGAGACGGAAAAGACCGACAATCCGAAGGACAAGCCCCTCGACTGGAGCGTGGTCGTGCGCGATCTCGACGGGGAGGAGGCGCGCCTTCCGGTCTCCACCGATCAGGCTCTCTTTCCGGCCGTAGAGGCGCACACGCGCCGCGTCCAGAGCCTGTCCAGCACAGCGACGTCGGAAATCGTCATGCGCCGCTTTGCGCTTCCGTTGGCTGATTTTCAAGACGATAACCCTGATTTCGACCCCGCACGGATCAGTTCGGTGCGTTTCGTTTTCGACCGGAGCCCGCGCGGCGCCGTGCTGATCGACGATATCGGCCTCGCGGTTGGCTTTTGAGGCAATGCGCGAGGTTACCGAAACGATGCGGGTTTAGCGTGCCGCCGCCGGTTTAAACAGCGCTCACCCGCCGCAGGGGAGGGCTTTGCCATGGAGGGCTATGGCGCCGAGACCTTTGGGGCCCTGAACGCCGATGACTACGATGTGCGCCACGATCCGGGGACGACGGATCTGGCGGTCGCTGCGCTACGGGAATTGATCGGTACGGGCACGGCCCTTGAGTTTGCCATCGGGACTGGACGGGTGGCCTTGCCGCTCGCCCGCGCCGGCGTGCCCCTGGAGGGCATCGAGGCCTCGCCCGAAATGGTGGCGAAGCTGCGCGGCAAACCCGGCGGAGAGACAATCCCGCTGGTCCTCGGCGATATGGCCACGGCCGTGACGGGCAAGACCTATGACGTCGTGTTCCTGATCTTCAACACGCTGTTCAATCTGATCCGCCAGGACGACCAGATAAGATGCTGTGAAAATGCCGCCCGCCACCTGAATCCCGGCGGGCGTTTCATTGTTGAGGCCTTTGTGCCGGACCTGTCCCGGTTCAACGATGGGCAGTCGGTGCGGGCACGGAGCGTTGACTTCGGGTCCGCGACCCTTGAAGCGGCCGTCCACGACCCCGTAACGCAGGTCGTCGATTACCAGTATATCCGCATCACAGCGGACGGTGTGCGGCTCGTCCCGCTGCCCATGCGCTATGCATGGCCAAGCGAAATCGACCTCATGGCCCGGTTGGCGGGCCTTTCCCTTGAGGCGCGCTGGGGAAGTTGGGACCGCACCCCATTTACCGCCAACAGCGTGCAGCACATTTCCGTCTACAGAAAAAGCCAATCCCCCGCGGGCATGCCCATCACTTCATGAGGACATAAGTGCCCGGCGCATCGCCCAAGGGCGGCGTGCCCGGAACGCCCATGGGCGGCGGGGGCGTCGGCACGCTCGAGCGCTGGGCAAGCCAGCCCGCCCAGGCCGGCCACCAGGACCCCTCGCGCTTTGGCGTCTGCGCCAGCCAGCGATCCGGGTCGATATAAGGGGCATCCGCGCCGCGCTCGGTCATGCGGAAATGGCGCCGGGGGTGGCCCGGTTCACTGACAATCCCGGCATTATGGCCGCCGGCGGTGAGCAGAAATGTGACATCCGTGTCCGACAGAATGTGGATCTTGTAGACCGACTGCCATGGGGCGATATGGTCTCGCTCGGTTCCAACGGCAAAAATCGGAACCCTGATGTCGGTGAGGGCGATGGGATGCTGGTCGACCCGGTAGCGTCCCTCGGCAAGATCATTCTCAAGGAACATGCTGCGCAGATACTCCGCATGCATGGCAAAGGGCATCCGCGTGGGGTCCGCGTTCCAGGCCATCAGGTCGTTCACAGGTTGGCGTTCGCCCAGCAGATAGTCCTGCACGGCCCGCGACCAGATCAGGTCATTGGAGCGCAGCATCTGGAAGGCACCGGCCATCTGGCTGCTGTCCAGATAGCCCTGATCCCACATGAGATCCTCAAGGAAGGTCAGCTGGCTTTCATTGATGAACAGCATCAATTCGCCGGCCTCCTCGAAATCGGTCTGCGCGGCGAGGAGCGTCATGGAGGCCAGCCGCGCATCCCCATCGCGCGCCATGGCCGCGGCGGCAATGGACAGGAGCGTGCCGCCGAGGCAATAGCCCGCCGCATGGACCCGGGCGTGGGGACGGATTTCGCCGATCCGATCGAGGGCTGCTTGAATGCCGAGCGTGCGGTAGTCCGCCATCGTTTTGTCGCGGTCCGCTTCACCGGGATTTTTCCAGGACACCATGAAAACGGTGAAGCCCTGGCCGACCAGGTACCGGACAAGGGAATTCTCCGCAGACAGATCGAGGATGTAGTATTTCATGATCCAGGCCGGGATGATCAGGACCGGCTCCGGGTGCACCTCCGGCGTTGTCGGTGTGTACTGAATGAGCTCCATCAGGTCGTTCCGGTAGACCACTTTGCCTGGGCTGACCGCAAGGTTTTCGCCCACGCGAAACGCCTCCGTGCCGTGGGGCGGATGTCCCCCCGTCACGCGTTCCCAGTCGTCCCAGAAATTCCGGACCCCGCGCAATAGATTGGCGCCGCCGTCGTCCAGAGTACGCTGCAGAATGACGGGGTTGGTGAGAATATTGTTCGACGGGGAGAACACATCGAGCATCTGCCGCGCCAGGAAATCCAGCATGTCCTCATGTTGGCGGGTGACGCCGGGAACATGGGTCACGGCGTTGTGCCACCATTGCTGATTGAGCAGAAAGGACTGATAGAGAACATTATAGGGCCAGGCCTGCCAGGCGGGATCGGCGAAGCGCTTGTCCTGGGGCAGGGGCTCGATGCAGGCCTCGGCCTGGCCGCCATGGGCCGCGCAGGCGGCAAGGAAATTGCTCAGTCGAACGAGTTTGCGCAGCGCCTTGACCGAGAGCGCCCCCTGCTTGCCAGGGGAAAAGGCGAGGTGGCTGATCCAATCCCAGGTCGCGCCCATGAGCGCGGCCGGCGAGAGCCCCAGTGTGGCACGCGCGATTGCGGCGTGCACGGATCGGTCGAGAACCGAGGCGCGGGCATTGGGGCCGTCGAGTTCCGCGTCGTTGAGCAAGGTGAGGGGAAGGGGAAAGCGATTATGTCCGATCCGGGGCTCAAAGGCCCGATCCGGATCCGTGCGGTCGTGCGGCGTGTTCGAACGTGTCATCGCGCTTGTCTCCCCTGCCACATCACGTCGATCCACGCCGATGGCTTTATCCTGAAGCACCCGCCTGGCGATTGATCCAGGTCAACGACGCACGTGAAACGATGGTCCCGGGCTTCCTCCCCGGCTTGACGGCGTGAGGGGGGGCGGTCCACGGTCCGGGCTAGTGGATCGACCCAGACATTTGAAGCCCGACAGGTCGAGGTGAGGCAATGGATAAGCCCCTCAAATGTCTGGATAAGTTGATCCATCAACAAAAAACCTAGTGGTTCGAAACGTCAGATTCGAACCACTAGAGGTGGTTTGGTGGCAGGGTATGGGAGAAGAAGCGATGAACCAGGATCTGGGCCACGCCGTTGAGGGCCTCGAGGGACCGAACCTGTTGCGCGCGCGCGTGGGCGATCAATCGGTCCACTATACCGTGACCCTCAGCCTGCTGATCCAAGTTCTGGCCTTCGGTGTTTTCATGTCTGCCCTTCTCGATGGTCGGGCGATGCTGTTTGTGGACGGCACGGCCCTGCCGCACGCGCTCTACACGCTCGGCACGATCATTACCGTGACCTATATTCAGATGACGGTGTTTCCGGTGCTGCGCTGGCCCCTGGCGGCGCCCGATATCGCCATTGTGTTTTTGCTGGGCATCGGAGAGATCGCGGCCTCACGGCTGATCTTCGACGCGGGCTCCTGGTGGTACGCGGTGCTGCCGATCCATATCGCCGCTTGCGCCGCTTTTGTGAATGTCGCCGTCCGCCTGCGGGCGGTGCATTTCGGTCCGGCTCAGGACACTTACCGTCGGTTCCGGGCGGGCATCCCGTGGCTGGGACTGCTCCATGCCGCCGTGGCCATTGCGGTCCTGGCCTGTGCGATTGCCTTGCCACGCACGTCGTTCTGGACGTGGATTGCCATGGAAGCAATCAGCATCGCGATGATTGCCGGCCTGATCGCGCAAGAACGCTGGCTCGGCGGTCTTTATCGCGATTTCGGGCTGAAGCGTTTCGCCCTACAAGGCGGCCGGTGATCGGGGCGGACTGCCCGGCCCCTTGCCCGTCGGCGCCGGCCGTGGTCCTTTTGGGGTCGATTAGTTGAAAAAGGGGCCGATCATGGCACCAGTTATTCCGCCGGTTCGTGAGGCCGTCCCCCGCACCCTGTGCACCGATTGCGGCGTGTCCCGCATGGACAATCCCAAGGCTTGCGGCGCGGCCTGCCAATTCATCAAGCCGGACTATCCGCGCCTTGAGGCAGCGGTCCACGGCCGGGCGCGCGATCCCGGCCGGCCGGACGAGCTGCATTTCGGTCCCTTCAAGCGCATGGTCCGCGCCCGATTGACGTCGCCGCGCGATGGCGCCCAGTGGACGGGCATCACCAGCCGCATCGCCGAACGCCTCCTGGAAACCGGGACCGTGGAGGCGGTCCTGACCATGGCACCCGATGCGAAGGACCGCTGGAAGCCCGTTCCCGTGCTGGTGACGGACCCGGCGGATCTGGCGGCCTGCCGGGGCATGCGCATGGGCTATGCGCCGCTTCTGGCGCTGCTGGAGCCCGCACGCGAGCGCGGGTTCAAGCGCATCGCCCTCATTGGTATTCCGTGTCAGGTCTATGCCCTGCGCGCCCTTGAGGCGGAGCTTGGCTTTGAGCGGATCTTTGTCGTTGGAACACCCTGTTCGGACAATACGACGACGGAGCGTTTCCACGACTTCCTGGCCCTCCTGTCGGACCGGCCGGAGACAATCACCTATCTGGAGTTTCGCGCCGACTATCAGGTGGAACTGCGCTTTGAGGACGGGCGACGGCGCGAGATCCCGTTCCTGAAGCTGCCCATTTCCAAATTGCCGCCGGACTTTTTCCCCCTGACCTGTCGCACTTGCGTGGACTACACCAATGTCCTTGCGGACATCACGGTGGGTTATATGGGCGGGGAGGGCGACCAGTGGCTTCTGGTGCGCAATGAACGGGGCGAGGCCCTGCTCGACTTGCTGGGCGACGAGGTGGCACTGTCCGCACCCGGATCGAAGGGCAAGCGCGCGGCCCATGTGGCCGCCTTCATCAAGAACACTGAACGGGCCGCCGGCGGTCTGCCCCTGCGGGCCATGCCCGGTTGGCTGCGGCCCGTGGTGGCCTGGCTGATGCCCAAAATCGGGCCGCGAGGCCTTGAGTTCGCGCGTACGCGGGTGGAGATGAAGGCCGCTGAAACCGTCTTGCATCTGCGCCGCCAGGCGCCCGCCCGGATGAAATCCATGGTGCCAGACCATGTCTGGCGCCTTGTGGCACCCTACGGCATCGCGCCGGATGGCCCCGACCGGGACCGCTCGGGCGCAAGGGACGTTACCACATCATGACGTGTCGATGATATAACGTGTCGATGATCGGAAAATCTGTAGGCTGAGCATACGTGCCGCGCGGGCGGCGCCGCCGCCATGGGCATCGGACCCGTCAAAAGGATGTGGCAATCCCAATGAAGCCGAAATTGTGCCGGCCGTCCTGGGTATCAAATTCCTCCGACCGCGACACGAACGCGTAGGAGATCTCCAGGCTGCGCACCTGCACCGCCACGCCGGCCCTCAGATCGTTGGTGAAATGCTCGATATCCCGCCCCAGACTGTCGCGGAAGGTGTTGCCCTGGATGAACAGATTGCGCCCGGTGGCGCGTATATCCGCAGCGGCGAAGGCGTACCAGGAAATCAGGCGATCGGTCAGCTCAAGATAGCCGGTGGAGGGCGCATCCGGCCCGATACGGGGCGCGCCGAAGCCCCGGGCGAGATCGTTGCCGATGCGCCATTCAATGCCGATGCTGCCATTCAGGAAGGCATTGCCAATGCTCACCTGACTGACGGGGCGCAAATCGCTCTCGACACGCGCGTTGAGAACATCCGCGTCGTCGACCAGGATGAAACGATCCCATTTGCGCTGCCACGTGCCTTGCAGGACGGGTTCGTTTTCAACTTGGTTGGCCCAGCCCTGCGGGTCCACATCATCGATAAAATCGTGCCAGAAAATCTGGACCTGTCGGGCGGCCGAAGCTGGGCCGGCCATGCCCAGGGACATCTGCACACTGTCGATCATGCCATTGTGGCGTATCGTGAGGTCGTAGGTGCCGCGCAGCAGGCCGCCATAGGGATGGTCGAGCGGCTGGGGCTCCGCGATGCGTAGGTTCTCCGGCGTGAAGAAAGCATGGGACACGCCGAAGGCTTCGTCGATATAGCGGGGCGGCGCGCCCGGCTGATCTTCCTCGGGGCCGAAGAGCCGGTCGGCCAAGCGGCGGGCGAAGCGGCTGGTGTCCGCGCCGTTGCGTGCATAGGACAGGATCAGGGAACTGGAATAATACCGATCCGTCACCTCGCCCTGAATGTGCGTGTAAAAATCGTTTTCGGTGATAAAGCGTACACCTGCGCCTGCCAGGCTGACGCTTGGCGCCAGGACCAACGCCATGGCCCACAGGCCAAAGCTTAAGGCCGCGCCCCGACGCAGGCCCCGAGCCGCGCTCCAAGCGGCGCCCAAGACAGGGCCTATCACGGCCCCTTGAGCGGGCCCATGAGGCTGGCTTCGACCGATTGATGACGCCATTGCACAGTTTCTCCGCCTGAATGCGGCTGCGATCCTGACGACATCGCCCACTCGGGTCAATCATCGATCGGGCATCTATCGGGCATGCATCGGGCGGGGTTGTCAGGAGTAGACAAGCCGGTCGGAGGAAGGGGCGATCTGGTCCTGTCCACCGGACGCATCGCCCGTTTGGGCAATCGTGCGTGACAGGAGGATGACCGGGATCAGGCCGGCAAGGACAATCAGCAGAGAGGCCGTGGAGGCCTCCGCCAGGCGTTCATCGGAGGCAAGGCGATGGGCGTGGATGGCCAGGGTGTCAAAATTGAACGGCCGCAGGATCAAGGTTGCCGGCAGCTCTTTCAGGATGTCCACAAAAACGATCAGAACGCCGGTCAGCAGGCCAGCGCTGACAATGGGCGCATGCACTCTCACCAGGGTCTGAGCCGGTCCGGCGCCAAGGGCCCTGGCGGCGGCCTCCATGTTCGGTGTAATCCGGGTCAGGCCGGCTTCGACAGGCCCCAAGGAGACCGCGAGGAACCGCACCACATAGGCATAGATCAGGGCAATGACCGTCCCTGTAAAGACGAGCCCGGTCGACACACCAAAGACGTCCGTGGACAGGCCATCGATCGCATTGTCGAGACGCGCCAGCGGGATGAGGATCCCCACGGCAATCACCGTTCCCGGCAGCGCGTAGCCCATACCGGCAATCCGGTTGATCCAGAGCGAGGCGCGCCCCGGATGGAGCCGCGCCGCATAGGCAATCACAAGGGCGACCGCGCCGGCCACACTTGCCCCCATGGCCGCCAGCAGCAGGCTGTTGCGTGCCAGGAGAAGCGTGCGCCCGCCAAGAATGTCATGTCCGGCCGTGGCGGACAGATAGATCAGCAGTCCCATGGGCAGGACAAAACCGATGAGCGTTGGGATCGTGCAGACCAAAACTGCGAGCGCCTGGGCGCGGGGGGAAAGGTGGTAGCGCTGTGCGGCGCCGAACCGGGCGCGCGCGTCATCAAAACGGGCCCGGCCCCGGTTCCACCGTTCAAAAACGAGCAAAGCAAGGGTCAGCACCACCAGGCCGCTGGCGAGCTGCGCCGCCACCATCCGGTCCCCGAAGCTGAACCACAGCCGGTAAATCCCGGTGGTGAGGGTCTGGAGGCCGAAATGGCTGACCGCTCCGAACTCCGCCAAGGTCTCCATCAGCGCAAGCGCGGCTCCGGCGGCGATGGCCGGCCGCGCCATGGGCAGGGCGATGCGCCAGAAGCCCGCCAAGGGCGTGGAGCCGAGCGACCGGCTGGCCTCCATCATGCGCACCGATCGCTGCAAAAACGCGGTACGCGCCAAAAGATAGACATACGGATAAAAGGCGGCGGAGAAAAGGAGGATCGCCCCTTCAAGGGAGCGGATTTCGGGAAACCAGTAGTCCCGTGGCCCCCATCCCGTCACGGCGCGCAAGCCCGTCTGAACCGGTCCGGGATGTTGCAGGAAATCCGTGTACACATAAGCCAGGACATAGGTCGGGATGGCAAGCGGAAGGACAAGCGCCCATTCAAAGACGCGCCGGAGCGGAAACTGACAGGTCGTGACAAGCCAGGCCGTCGCCACGCCAATCACCGTCACACCGAGCCCCGTGCCGGCCGCCAGCAGCAGTGAGGTGCGCACCATGGTGGGCAGCAAGGTGGCGCGCAAGTGGTCCCAGGTTTGGGCGCTGCCGGTCTCGGACGGCGTCAATACGCTCAAGACGATCCCGATAATGGGCAGCGCAATGACCATAGACAGAAGACCCGCGGCCAGGGGGAGCGGCCGCGGGAGCAGAATCGAAGAAAAACGATGCATCAGGGAGCCGATCATCAGTCGGAATCGGCGCCGGCCTTGCCCATCAGACCCAGGGTGTAGTTTTCAAGGCCAATACGCTCAATGAGGTCGAGCTGGGTTTCCAGCCAGTCGATGTGCTCTTCCTCCGATTCCAGAATGCGCACGAAGACTTCGCGGCTCACATAATCTTCCACCGTTTCGCAGTATTTGGCGGCTTCGCGATACAGCGGGTGGGCGATGCGCTCAAGTTTGAGATCGCATTCCAAGCAGTCGCGGACATCCTCACCGATCATGAGCTTGTCCAGATCCTGCAGGTTGGGCAGCCCGTCGAGCAGAAGAATCCGTTCAATGAGCACATCGGCGTGCTTCATCTCGTCGATGGATTCGTGATAAATTTTATCCGCCAACGTCATAACGCCCCAGTTTTTCATCATCCGTGCGTGGAGGAAATACTGGTTGACGGCCGTCAGCTCCAGCTTGAGAGCTTTGTTGAGGTGTTCGATGACCTTGGGATCGCCTTTCATTGCGACAGTCCTTTTGTGCGCATGGATACAGGTCGGAGGCCACGCCGGCCGGGCCGCTGGAGATCCGCGTCCCGACCCGGCGCGCCGGGTGCCAGACCGTTGGGCCAATCCGACGGCTGCGCCGTGACAGGAGATGCGCGGGCCTTCGGACCAACCTCAGACTTAGGCTTAAATCCGAACCGACAAGGGCGATCAAGCTCTGAATAGGCGGCTGCTAGTCATCCGCAAAACCAAGAAAAATCAAGAGTCTGCTTGATCCTGGTTCGCACATTCACTCGCCAATATTTCGGCCATGGTGCCCAGGCATTTACCGCAGCGCGGTCTACAGCCGAGTTCCTTATAAATACCCGTAAGGGTTGCTGTGCCCTCACCAATGACACGCACCACGTCCTTTTCTCGTAATGCATGGCAAATGCAGACAAACATGCTAATGCGCCTATTCCGCTGAAACCTGTCCGGACTATCCGGCCAAACGCGAGAAATTGCAACTCGTTCTCGGTCCCAATCGCAAAAAAGCGTCAGTGTTGCGAGTCAGAACCGAATTCAAGCCTCAGGCGATCCGTCCTGGGGGAAAATGATCTCGATCAAAAGCCCGGTGGCCGGGTCGGCCAGCGCTGGTTTCGCCGCCATCCGTCCGCCCAGGGCTCGGGTCAAATCCCGCGCAAGGCCAAGCGACCAGGGCAGGTCCGTCGGGGTGAGACCGGCCAGACCCTCCCGGTCATTCAGGGCGGCGATCAGATCTGGCGAGGGGGCCGGGCCGGCATCGGCGAGGCGCATCCGAAGACCGTCAGGCACGCCCAGGTCGAGAACGAAGGGCACGGCACTGCCTGCGGGGCTGCGTTCGATGGCGTGGGACAGAAGCGCGCACAGGACATGGTTGAGGGCCCGTCCATCCGTCTCAAGACGGGGCAGGGCGGCGGGCACCTGGCCTTCAAGGGTCACGCTGGCACGGTCCGCAAGGGGCTGAACCAGAGCGAGACAGGTCTCCGCAAGGAGCGCGGGATCGGTCCAAACGGGCCTCAGGGCAAGCCGCCCGGCCTCAAGCCGCGCCACGTCGAGCAGATCTTCCACAAGGCTTAAGGCCTCCTGTCCGGCCGACAGAATATGGCCGGCATAGGTGCGGACCTGATCGTCGCGCAAAGGATGGGGCCAGTGTTCGCCTATCACTTCCGCAAAGCCGAGCACCGCGGTCAGCGGTGTGCGCAGGGCGTGGCTTACCCGGCCCAAGGCGTCGCTTTTTCGCTGGCTGCGCAGGTCCGCTTCTTCTCGATCGTTCTTAAGGGCCTTCACGCGCGCCGCATCCCCATCCGCCGGGCGCAGCAGGACGCAGGGCCATGGTCCGCCGGCATGATCGAGCCACGAAAGGCCCACCTCCAGCGGACGGGACCGTGTCCGCCCGTCGGGCGCCTGGAGCAAGGCCGGACCGTCCATGGGCAGCGGAAAGGCCGTCCGCTCCGGACCCTCGGCGAGGGCGCCGTGCAGGGCCCGGGCGGCCGCGGGGCTCAACCACGCCTGGAGCGCCCGGCCCGCGGCGTCCTTCGCGGCCACGCCCAGGGCCTTCGCCGCGGGCCCGTTGGCCACGCGAATGGTGCCCAGGGAATCCAGGATCAAAAAAGGCAGGCAGACGGCATGCGCCACGGCCTCCAGGGCGCGTTGCTCCGTGTCCGCATCGCTGGCGGCCTTCGCGGTGGACGCGGGCTTGAGCGTCGCGGGCACCCCCGGCACTCGATCGAGCCTGAGGGCCGGCCGGCCCGACGCGAGCCTCTCGGCCGTCAGGCGACAGGTGCCGGCAAAGCGCAGGTGCGGGGCCGTAAACTTCACGGTTTCGGTGACGCTTGCCCCGACGGGAAGCCGGCGGCGCAGGGCCCGCAAGGCTGCCGCCATGGGCTCATCGGGCCCGAAGCGGGCATCAAGAAGCGTTCCCAGATGGCCCGCGCCCCAGGCGGCAAGCGCCTGCGGATCCGCCCAAACCACCTGTGCCCGGTCCACATCCCACAGGAAAGTGCCGCCCGGGGCGGACAGGGCGCCCCATGTGTCCTGGCGCTGCGGAAGGAAGGCCGTCTCGCCGTGGCTGGCCCGTTCGGCGGCCGGGGCCGGCGACAGGTCCGTTTGCGTCTCGTTCACCCTGACACCCCTTTGTTTCGGCCCGGCGACCGGCCTTTTCAACGACCCCGCGCCCTCAAAACAGCCCCTTCTGTTTACCATGCGCGAGCAAGGCCCATGCCACTGGCGCCTCAAAGCTGCCAGACTGTCCCGGTCGAGTGCGACCGTTGGTACAAGGACCGTTTGGGGACCGTTTGGGGGGAGACACGCATGGAAACGACCGGTGAGGCGCTGCAGTCCGGTCTGATGTTCGTGCCCGGCGCCAATGGCCCTAATCTGTGGCGCCTCGTGCCGGGCGGCCAGCCAAACGCGGCCCGTTTCGACCCCAAGGCTCGGGTTTGGATCCCTGGAGAGCCCTCAGGCAAAACCGCGCGGCCCGTGACCCCGGAGACGGCCGTGCGCTGGCTCCAGGACGGCAGCGGCGCGCGGCTGCGCCCGCCCATCGGCGTCATCGGCGCCCGGGAGGCAAGCGAGGCGGATCTCGGAGTGGCCGAAGCGGTGGGGCGGGATCTGGCCCGTCTTGGACTTGTGCTTTTGACGGGGGGAAAGTCCGGGATCATGGAGGCGGCTTGCCGGGGCACGGAAGCCGAAGGCGGGCTCGCCATCGGCGTGTTGCCGGACGAGGACTGGGGCGGCGCGAACCGCCATGTGACGGTTCCGCTGGCAAGCGGTCTTGGCGTGGCCCGCAATGCCGTCGTGGCGCGGGCGAGTTTCGCCCTCATCGCCATTGCCGGGGGCTACGGCACCTTGTCTGAGATCGCCTTCGGCCTTCAATTCGGACGACCGGTTCTTGCCCTGCCGAGCGCGCCCCAGGTGCCCGGCGCGACGGCCTGTCCCGATTGGCCCGCGGCGCGCGCGGCGCTGTGCCTTAAGGTGCTTTGCCTTTAGCGCCCCTTCGGCGCGGGCCTTTGACGCCTTGTTCGGCGGTCTCCTTCAGCGTCTGCGCGGCGACTTCGGCGGCGGCCATAAGTTCGGTGGCGATGTCCATGGCTTCGTCAGGCGTGAAATCCATGGGCAATTCCACACCGTCTGCGGCCACAAAAATGCGGACCATTCCTTGATCGGTGGGCCCGACCTGCAGATCGGCGATGACGTCGGACGGTGTGTTGATGCCCGATGTGTCGGTGCCGGACATGGGTCTGTTCCTCCTGCAACGCGGCGGTTGGACTTGAAGCGCACAGATGGAGCGTGCCCCGCGCGCCCGGTCAAGCGCATGACGGTGAGCGGGTCGGCTCAGCGGCCCCGGGTCTGGCGCCCCGGGTCAGCGGCC
>CAYYTT010000059.1:0-22874 GCA_964474635.1 uncultured Alphaproteobacteria bacterium
CGGCTCCCGCCTGGGCCTTGGTGCGCCACATGCCGATCGGTTCCTTCACCGTGTCATCAATCCGCCTACCATGTATCGATCATGGCGCGTTTTTTGCCGGTGCGGGCGGGCGCGGGCGGGACGGTGCGCCGGGCGCCGGTGATCCAGCGGCGGGTATCGGCGGGATCGATCACCGCGTCGATCTCAAGGGCGCTTGCCATGTTGAGCGCCTTTCCGTGCTCGTAGTACCGCGCCAGAAGCTTGTCGAAGAGCGCCTTTTGGGCGGCAGGGTCGGTCTCGGCGGCAAGTTCCCGGCGATAGCCGAGCCGCACCGCGCCCTCAAGGCCCATGCCGCCGAATTCGCCGCTCGGCCAGGAGGCGAGAAACACGGGGCTGTGGAAACTGCCGCCCGTCATGGTCTGGGCGCCAAGCCCGTAGCCCTTGCGCGTCACAATGGAGAACATCGGCACCGTCAGACTGCCCGCCGTAACGAACAGGCGGGAGGCATGGCGCACAAGGGCCGTTGCTTCCGCATCCGGACCAACCATGATGCCCGGCGTATCCACAAGCGACACAAGAGGCAGATCGAAGGCGTCGCACAGCTGCAAAAAGCGCGCGGCCTTATCCGCGCCGGCGCTGTCGATGGCGCCGGACAGGTGCTTGGGATTGTTGGCTATCAAGCCATAGGGATAGCCATCGATGCGCACCAGCGCCGTGATCATGCCGGGGCCAAAGCCCGCGCGCAGTTCAAGCACGGAACCCGTGTCGCACAGGGTCTCGATCACGGTGCGGATATCGTAGACGCGCAGACGGTTTTCCGGCACCAGATGGCGCAAGGTCCGCTGATCCGCGCAGGGCCCATCGGCCAAAGGCCCCTGAAAATACGACAGATACTGCTTGGCCACGGCCACGGCTTCGCGTTCGTCCGCGACCGCCACATCGACAACGCCGTTGCGGGCCTGCACGTCGATGGGGCCCACCTCTTCAGGCCGGAACACGCCGAGGCCCCCGCCCTCAATCATGGCCGGGCCGCCCATGCCGATATTGGAATCCGCCGTGGCGATGGTGACATCGGAACAACCGAACAGCGCCGCGTTGCCGGCAAAACAACGGCCCGCAGCGATGCCGACCCGGGGCATCAGGCCCGACAACCGTCCGTAGGTCTCGAATGTGGGGGTGTCGAGGCCCGCGACGGCGGTCGTGTCCGTGTCGCCGGGGCGCCCGCCGCCGCCCTCGGCGAACAGCACGATGGGCGTGCGATACTCTTCCGCAAGGTGAAGAAGCCGGTCGGTCTTTTTGTGGTTCATGGCGCCCTGGGTGCCGGCCAGGACCATATAGTCATAGGCGATGACCATGGTGCGCGCGGCCGCATCGGAAAATCGGTCGCCATTCACAAGGCCAAGACCGCCCACAAGTCCGTCCGCGGGCGTATTGGCAATGAGATCCTCGACACTGCGCCGCTTTCGCTGGGCCGCAATGGCGAGCGCGCCATATTCAAGGAACGTGCCCGGATCGCACAGATCCTCGATGTTTTCCCGCGCGGTGCGCTGGCCCCGCCGGTGGCGCTTGGCGACGGCCTCGGGCCGCGCCGCATCGAGACCGATGCCATGGCGGGCGAGGGTTTCGGCGAGATCGGGGCGGATATGGTCCGGGTCCACCGTGTCCTCGGGTGCGGCCGCGCCGCCCGCGTCCTCGGCCGGCTCCAGAACAAGGAGGCCTGCGCCCTCCAGAACCGTGTCTCCGGGACTTACCGTCACGGACCGGACGATCCCGGCGCTCGGGGCGGCGACCACATGTTCCATTTTCATGGACTCAAGGACGATCAGCTCCTGGCCTGCCGAAACCCGTGTTCCCGGCGCGGCCGCGACGCTGACGACGGTGCCCTGGAGGGGGGCCGGGACGGCGCCCTCGGACAGGGTTTCGCCAGGCGTCGCGGCGTGCCCCGCCGGGGTCGGGAGGGGGAGAGCCGGCCCGCTTTGCCGGCCCGCCATGGCGACAAGCTCGGCCGTGTGCGCATCAACGAACCCCGTTGTCGCCTCGCCGGCGCGCACGGCGCCGTGGTGCAAGATAGCCTTGAGAAATTCCCTGTTGGTCTCGATCCCGCCAATCCGGGTCTGGTCAAGGGCACGGCAGGCCCGTGACAACGCGGCTCCCAGATCCTGGTCCATGCCGTGACTGATAATCTTAGCGAGCAGGGAATCATAACGCGGGGACGGCGTCAGGCCGGCATAGCCCGCCCCATCAACGCGCAGCCCCGGGCCCGACGGCATCTCATAGACCGTCAGTGTGCCTCCGGCCGGTTTGACCGTGCCGTCGGCTTGCAGGGTCTCCATATTGATCCGTGTCTGGACGGCAATGCCGCGCGGGGCCGGACGGCTTTCGGGGGCCAGACCCAAATCCGCAAGGCTGCGGCCGGCGGCAAGGGCAAGCTGCACGGCCACAAGGTCGACCCCCGTGACGGCCTCGGTGACGGTATGCTCCACCTGAAGGCGCGGGTTGGCCTCCATGAAGGCAAAGGCGTCGGGCGCGTCCGGCGCACGGTCAGAATCGACAAGAAACTCGAGCGTTCCGACAACCCGGTATCCGCCTGCCTGGGCAAGCGCCACAGCCGCATCGAGAATGCGGGCCCGCAAGCCGTGCTCCAGAGTGACCGCGGGTGCGATCTCGACGAGTTTTTGCCGCCGGCGTTGCACCGTGCAATCCCGGTCCCACAGGTGGGAGACGGTGCCTTGCCCATCGGCGATGATCTGCACTTCAACATGGCGCGCGCGGGGCAGGAACCGCTCCGCATACAGGGCATCGGAGCCGAAGGCGGCTTTTGCTTCCGACTGGCATCGGGCAAAGGCCTGCGCCAGGTCATCCGCCGACAGAACGGGCCGGATGCCGCGCCCTCCGCCGCCGCCAAGCGCCTTTAGCATCATCGCGCCGCCAGGTCCTTGGGCCTTCAGAAAGGCCGCCGCCTCGTCGAGGGTTATGGGCCCCGGTGTGCCCGGCAGCAGGGGCACGCCCGCGTGGGCGGCGAGGTCCCGGGCACGCGCCTTGTCGCCGAACAGGGCCAGCACGTCGGCCGGCGGGCCCACGAAGGTGAGGCCGGCTGCCGCGCAGGCGCCGGCGAAATCGGCCCGTTCACTCAAAAAACCGTAGCCGGGATGCACCGCGTCACAGTCGGCCTTTTGGGCCGCCGCGACCATGGCCTCAATGTTGAGATAGGCGGCCGGCCCGGCACCGGGCAGCGCGACGGCCTCATCGGTCCGGTGGCGGTGGAGCGCGTTTGTGTCGTCTTCGGCGAACACGGCGACGGTCTCAATGCCAAGGCCGGCGCAGCTTTGGGCGATCCGGACGGCGATCTCGCCCCGGTTGGCAATGAGCAGCCTGCGAAACGGCATGGACGCAACCCTCCCGTGGGGGGCTTTCTGGCCCCGCGTTGTCTTGAATGCCAGTGTGGCAAGCCCGTCCCCACTTGTGAACCAACAGCCCCCGCCGCTCCAAGCCCCCGTTTAAGGCCCCCTGGGAGCCCCGTGCCAGGGACCGCGTGGCCGCAAGATGACTTGCACGGAACACACAATCTCTCCCCCGTCATCCCGAGCACAGCGAAGGGAGCCAGAGGCCACCGGCACCGAGTGCGCGGCCCTGGATGGCCACGCCGCTGCGCGGCTCGCCATGACGGGGGAGGTGGTTTGTATACGTCATCCCGAGCGTTGGTGAAGGGATCCAGGGGCCACCGGCACCGGGCCCGTGGCTCTGGATGGCCACGCCGCTGCGCGGCTCGCCATGACGGAGGGGTGATCTGTGTTCGTCATCCCGAGCGTGGCGAAGGGATCCAGGGCCGCGCGTTCGGTGCCCGCTGCTCCTGGATGGCCGCGGGTGCCGCGCCGTGTGCGGCGTTGTCCTCAGGTTGCGATGGCGGTGCGGAATTGGGCGCCTACCACGTCGAAGGCGAGGCGGGCGGCTGGGATGAGGTCTGTATAGAACATGAAATCGTGGATCGTTGTGTCGAACCGGCGTTCTCCAGCGATCACACCGCTTTCACGCAGACGGCGGACAAAAAAACCGCCTTCATCCCGAAGCGGATCATAGCCCGCCGTGATGACGAGCGTGGGCGGCAGACCCTTGAACCCGGAGGATGACAGGGGAGAGACAAGGCCTCTTGGCCGCTCGTCCTCGCCAAGGTTCAAATACTGCTCGCGCAGCCAGGCAAGATCAGCGAGAGACGGACGATGCTCGCCGCCACCCAGTTCGCGTCGGGAGGCAAAATCGGGCCGGTCGTCAAGGCGCAGATAAGGCGTCATCAATCCCAGGAATTTCAGACCGGGATAGGGCGTGAGGCGATTGCGGATTGCTGTTCCAGCCGCCAGAAAGCCGCCCGCGCCGTCGCCAATGAGCCCGATCCGCTCGCGGTCACCGCCCAGCGCATCGCCCCGGCCGGCAATCCAACGCAAGGCATCGGACACATCGTCAAGGCCAGCCGGGTACGGATTTTCCGGCGCGCGGCGATAGCCGACACTCGCCACGATGGCGCCGCAGGCCTGTGCCAGGTAACGCGCCATGTGATCGTGGCTGTCGATGCTTCCAGCCACAAACGCACCGCCAGGCGCGTAGACGATCATCGGGGGGCGCTCTTCATCCGTTTCGGGACGATAAAGGCGTACCGGGAGCCGGGTTTCGGAAAAGGGAACATCCGTGTCAGTCACTTCAGCCATGGGTAGCGTGCTGGCCTGCATGGCTTCGCGGGTCTGTTCGAGGGCCGCAGGGATCGTGCCCAGCGTTTTCTGGTGCTGGGGCTGGTCGTTCGGGCCGTCCAAAAAGTGGTGCACGGCCGCGGAGGCCGGATCGAGCGGCCGGGTCGCGTCCTGGGCGGCGCCGATGGACGGGCCAAAGGCGGCGAGGGCGGCGGCTCCGGTGAGAAGGCTGCGCCGGGAAGGGCGAGGCAGACTGTCCACGGGGCGTTCTCCTTACTGTTAGCGCTCTGGGCTGTTCGCGCTCAGGGCTGTCGAGGCGCTGGGCCAATCGGACGCTTGATCAATCAGGTGCTGAGGGGTGCAGATCCCGACGCGCCGAGTGTTTCACGAAATGGGAGTTTCGCGAAAAGTCCGGCCGGTCCGTGCCCGCCATGGAGCGGCACGGGCGCGTCATTGATCTTTCTGAAGACAGGGTCCGTGGCGGCCGGTCGAAAAACCAGAAGCATGCTGTCGCCGCGGCGAAGAAAGACAGGCCGGCCCGCCTCCCGCAAAAATCACTGGCAGCCCGATAATGTCCGCACGGGAGTGCTCCGCCGCACCCTGACGGGGGGCTTAGGGACGGCAAGCGAAGAAACCCGATTCGAGGCTGCCGGGCGGGGGCATGGAGGCACCCGCCGCGGGGCGAGTGGGGTCAGCCGGCAAGGGCCGTTTCACCGTCGAGCACGGCGGCAACTGCGTGAACCACCGATGCGATCCGGACGGCGGCTTGCACCTGCTCGGTCGTCATGCCGCCCTTGCGCAGCTCAACCTCGTGGGCGTCGATGCACATGCCGCACCCGTTTACGGCCGAAACCGCCAGGGACCACAGTTCGAAATCAACCTTCGGCACGCCCGGATTGGCGATCACATTCATCCGCAGCTTTGCCGGCAAGGTCTTGTAATCGCCCGTGGAGGCCAGGTGCACAAAGCGATAATAGACATTGTTCATGCCCATGATGGCAGCGGCGGCTTTGGCGCCTGTCTTGGCCTCATCGGACAGGTCGGCCTCGACGGCGGCGCTGATTTCCTTGATCACGACCGGGTTGCGAGAGGCCAGCGCCGACGCGAGAAAGGTGCCGGCACGCTGCTGCGGCGACAGGGTCTCATCGCGGCTCAGGCTCGACAGGTTGAGTTTCAGATCCTTGGCATAATCGGGAAGCTGGTCTTTCAGCGTGTCGATGGTCATGGGGCGGACATCCTGTGGAGGCTAAGGGAAAGGGGCGCTGGAGAACGAAGGGCCGGCCGCGCCCCATGGCACGGCCGGCCCCATCATTGCGGGTAAGATCAGGCCGCGAGCGTTTCGCCGCCAACGGCGCGATTGCAGGGGCACAGTTCGTCGGTCTGCAGCGCATCCAGAATGCGCAGAACCTCGCTCGGATTCCGGCCAACACTCAGATTGTTCACCGACACGTGTTGAATGACGTTGTGCGGATCGACCACGAACGTGGCGCGCAGGGCAACGCCCTCGTCCCGGTCCCGGACGCCCAGGCCATCGACCAGGCTGCCATTGGTATCGGCGAAGGAATACTGGTCGAGTTCCTTCAGGTCCGGATGCTCGCGGCGCCAGGCCAGCTTGCAGAATTCATTGTCCGTGCTGCCGCCCAGGACGACGGCGTCGCGGTCGGCGAACTCCCCGTTCAGCTTCGCGAACTCAACGATTTCGGTCGGGCACACGAAGGTAAAATCCTTCGGATAGAAGAAAATGATTTTCCATTTGCCCGGAAAGCTCGCCTGGGTGATGTCCTCAAAGGCCTCATCGCCCGGGTTCATGGCCTTCGGCTTGACGCCCTTGACGGAAAATTCAGGAAGCTTGTCACCAACACCAAGCATGAAGCACTCCATATTTTGGCCGGCCCCTTTGGACGGCCGGAAAGAAGGGGAAAGAGTGAGGAAGGGTTACGCGCGTGGCCGTCGCAAACTGGGAGCCATGCGGGACACTGGCCACACCGGGTCAGACTCCCTGCGGCCAAGACGCGCAACGGTCTCTACCTCTTCGCTGCATGTAAGCCAAGTTCTGCATTGAACCAATCGAATGTTTCCACATTTTCTAATCGAACCATCCGATTGATGAGGCGCCATGAGCTCCCGCCCCGCTGTGCATCTGCCCACTGTTCGCCAATTGCGCTACCTCGTGGCGCTGCGCGAAGCGGGCCATTTCGGCCGGGCGGCGGAGGCCTGCGCCGTGACCCAATCCACCCTTTCGGCCGGCATCCAGGATCTGGAGGCCTTGCTCGGCGGCCTGCTGGCCGATCGCTCCAGACGCCAGGTTTGCCTCACGCCGCTCGGCTTGTCGGTGGCGGAGCGGGCCGCGGCCGTGCTCCAGGATCTTGAGGATCTCGTTCTGCTGGCGAGGGAACCGCGGGCGCCGCTCACGGGGCCGCTGCGGCTCGGCGTTATCCCGACCATCGCGCCCTTTTTGCTGCCCACCCTGTTCCGCCATTTGCGCACGGCCCATCCGGATCTGCAGCCGGTGCTGCGCGAGGATCGCACGGCGGCCCTGGTGGAGGAGCTGGAGGCGGGGCGCCTGGATGTGTTGCTGCTGGCCCTGCCGTATGCCCTGCCGGGAATGACCGTGGAGCCCCTGTTCGAAGACCCGCTTTTGCTGTGCCGGCCGGCGGGCGCCGCGCCCAAGGGCCCTGTCGAGCTTGCCCAGGTGGAAGAGAGCCAGCTCATCCTGCTCGAAGACGGCCATTGCCTGCGCGATCAGGTCTTGAGTGCCTGCGCCCTCGATCGCACGCGCAGCCTGTCACCCATCCAGGCCACGAGCCTGCATACGCTCGTGCCCATGCTTGCCCATGGGTTGGGGCAAACGCTGGTGCCGCGCATGGCTCTTGAGGCGGGTCTGCTGACAGGCGCCGATGTGGAGGCGGTCGATTTTGTTGATGCCCATCCTGTCCGTGAGATTGCCCTGGCCTGGCCGCAACGCAGTGCCCGTGCCGACGAATTTCGCATGCTGGCGGACGTGTTGCGCGCGGCCGCCTCCGGGGCGGGCGACCCGGCGAGGCCGTGACAGTGTGGCTCACGATCTTCTGGCCAGGGCTTCACTCCTGTGCCCGCGACGCCACGTTGGAAAACGGACGCGGGTGTGAGATGCCTTGCACGCCGCCATTTCGCCGAGGGACATGTCGAAGCTGGGCAGGGCATGTCATCGGGGCGGGCAGGACCCGGACATGATGATCTTCCGGACACGACGATCTTCCGGAAACAACGATCTTAAGGGCCGTGCTGAACCGTTTTGGCAATGCAGGAGAAGTTGACATGGCATCCGGTCTTCAATGGCGCCCCAATGCCATCCACTGGGGCATTATTTCCAAGACAATCCACTGGCTCATGGCACTGATGATAATTGGTATGCTGATTGTTGGTGTGATCATGACCAACATGGATTTCAGCGATGCCAAGTTCGAGCTCTACCAGCTGCACAAATCCTTCGGCCTCACCTTGATGGTGTTGGCGCTTATTCGCTTGTTCTGGCGCGGATCTTCTCATGGGCCCGCCCTGCCGGAAGACACTCCGGGTTGGCAGCGGTTAGGCGCAAGCATGAGCCATATTGGCCTTTACGGTCTGATGTTCGCCATGCCGTTCTCGGGCTGGATCATGGTGTCGGCCTCCACGCTTGGAATCCAGACCGAATATTTCCGGCTGTTCGACGTGCCCCATCTGGTGGAACCCAATGAGGACCTGGCCGAGACGATGGTGGCCGTTCACGGCGCCTTCGCGGTCGCCTTCTTTACGCTTCTGGTCGTGCACATTGCCGCCGCCCTGAAGCATCACCTTGTGGATCGGGACACGGTCTTCACACGGATGCTCCCCGGGCGACCGGGCTGACGCGCCGTTTCCTCAAGTTCATCCGTTTTTTTGCCAAGGGAGTTCAACAATGCTTCATCGTACGCTGACTGCCGCCTGCCTTCTGGCCTTTTCGGCCGCGCCGGCCTGGGCCACGGACTGGACCGTGGACCCGGCCAAGAGCCGCCTTGGCTTCACCTTCACGCAGGAAGGCAAGGAGATTGTCGGCCAATTCGATGAGTGGACGGCCGACATCACATTCGATGCAAATGATCTGGCCAATGCCTCCGCATCGGTCACGATCGTGATCGACAGCATCGACGCGGGCTCGCGCAGCCGCAGCCGCCGGGCCCGGGGCTCGACCTGGTTCAACGAGAGTGATTTCTCGACCGCGACCTTTGAGACCACCGCTTTCCGCCAGACGGGCCCCGATGCCTTCGAGGCCGACGCGACCTTGACCATTCGAGGGCAGAGCAACCCGATCACATTGCCCTTCACCCTGTCTTTTGACGGTGATCAGGTCAAAATGGATGGTTCCGTAAGCTTTGACCGCACGAGTTTCGGCGTGGGGCAGGGGGAATACACCTCTGGAGACACGATCGGCACGAGCGTCGTGGTGGACGTCGATCTCCTTGCCAACCGTGCGGAGTAATCGGTTTCGGTGACCCGATGATCCGTGTGGAGCCCACATCGGGGAAAACACCCCCCTTCGTTCTCCTCGATGATCGGCGCGGCGACCGGCCGGGCGCCGCGCTCTACCGGGATCCGGTCCGGATTATCCAATGCGAGGATGCCGGCGAGGTCGCCGGTGCCCTGGCGGCGCTCGATGAGGCGGTGGAGACCTGCCATGTGGCCGGGTTTTGCGCCTATGAACTTGGCTATGCGCTGGAGCCGCGTCTTGCGCCTTTGATGCCGCCTGTCCGGCGGGGGCCACTTTTGTGGTTTGGCGTGTTCGCCGCGCGCGAGCACCTGGACGATCGCGCCGCGACGGCCTTCCTGACGCGGACCATGTGCTCGGGCCATGCCATGCACGGACCACGGGCTGGCGTCACCCGCGAGGCCTATGACACCGCGCAAGCGGCGATCCATGCCTATCTGCGCGCGGGCGACACGTATCAAATCAACTTCACCTTCCCCCTGTCGTTCACCCTCGACGGCGATCCGGTTTCGCTCTTTGCCGCCTTGCGGGCCCGCCAAAAGGTGAGCCACGGCGCCTTGGTTTGGACGGGAGCGGAGCATATCCTCTCCCTGTCGCCGGAGCTTTTTTTCGAACGCGACCACTCCACCATCCGCACCCGCCCCATGAAGGGTACCGTAGGGCGGGGACGCGATCCTGAAGAAGATGCCCGTCTTGCCGAGGCACTCCAGGCCGATCCGAAATCCCGCGCCGAGAATTTGATGATCGTCGATCTGCTGCGCAACGATGTGGGACGGCTCGCTCAGATCGGTACCGTGAGGGTGCCGGACCTCTTCACGCGTGAGACCTATCCCACGTTGCACACGCTCACCTCCACGGTTGAGGCCCGACTTGACGGGGATCCGGCGCCCTCGCGCATCTTGGGCGCGCTTTTCCCATGCGGCTCCATCACGGGCGCGCCGAAAATACGGGCCATGGAAATCATTCGCGATCTGGAGGCGGCCCCGCGCGGCGTATATACCGGCGCGGTGGGCGCTTTCGGACCGGACCGCGGCGCGCATTTCAACGTGGCCATTCGAACCCTGACAGTGGGCCGTGATGGCGCCGCGACTTACGGCGTCGGCGGAGGGATCGTGGCGGATTCCCGCGACGACGCGGAATATGACGAATGCTTTTTGAAGGCCCGTGTCGTAACCGGCGAATGCGAGCCCTTCGGCCTGATCGAAACCATGTTGTGGTGCCGGGGAGAGGGCGTCGCCCTCTTGGGACGTCATGCCGACAGACTGGCCCACTCCGCGCAATGGTGGGGTTTTCCCTGTGGCAATGGCGATGCGTTTCACGGCGCGCTTGCACCCCATATGGGCACTCTGGAGGCGGGGACGGGCGAGTGGGCACGGATGCGCGCGGTGCTTTGGCCGTCTGGCGACTATCAAATTTCAGTGACGCCGCTTGGCGCCGACCCCAGGGGGACAGTCCATCGTCTTGTGCTCAGCCCCGAGAGGATCGATGCCGCCGATCCCTATTACCGTCACAAGACCACGCGCCGCACGCTTTATGATCGGGAGCATGCCCGGCTGTGCGGCGGTGGCCAGGCCGACGAAGTGCTGTTCCTTAATCAGTGGGGGGATGTTGCCGAAGGCAGCCGAACATCCGTCTTCGTTGAACGCGGCGGTCTTCTTTTAACGCCGCCGGTGTCGAGCGGTGCCCTGCCGGGCGTCATGCGCGCCGCGCTCCTGGCCGACCCTTCGGCCCGCGTCCGCGAAGCGCGGCTGACCTGGGCGGACCTGTGCACGGCTCCGCGCCTGTTTGTCGCCAATGCGGTGCGCGGCCTGTGCCCGGCGCATCTTATGGAGATGCCCGTCGCGGAAGATTTCGCCAATTACCCGGCTTCGAGGGCGTCGCGCAGGCCGGAATAATGCGGCTGGTCGATGGAGACCTTGTCGATCGTGGTCGCGCGCAAATGTTCGATCAGGGCCGGGTCGTCAAGGGCGATCCGGCCTTCCCGGATGGCATCCGCCAGGGCAAGGTTCAGGCCTTCAAGGTCGGCTTCAATGCCGAGCAGTGCCATCAGACGGGCATGCTCGCGTGCCTGCGCCTGCGGACCATCGGTAAGCTGACGTTCAACGATGGCGAGGGCGTTGACGGCCACGCGCGCGTGAAAGGCCGTATGCCCCTCAAGGTGCGGCGCAACCCGATGTTCGATGAATTCCCGGACGGCAGTCACCAGTTCCCGGGCCTGGGGAGAATCCTCCATGGGGTCGCTCAGCCTTTTGCCTGATTGGGAACCAGCAGATTGACAAGATCGATTTCCGTCTCAGAGGCGCGCCGACCGATGGTGGCGCGCTCGACGGACCGATCCCGCCCGCTCCGGAACGCGTCCACCATCATCATGCACATGATCCCCCACTTCAACGTGCCGAAGGCCATCCAGAAATACACCTGCTCGGCCGTCATCGCCTCGCCGCCGGCGTCCCGGTAACCCCGCAGCAGATCCTTCAGATCGCCGAACCCCCCAACGGTTTTCATGCTCGCGCCGAAGCGCCAGGAGTTAACGCAGATCCACCCCAGATCCTCGGCCGGATCGCCCAGATGGGTCAGTTCCCAGTCCAGCACCGCCCGCACGCCCTCCGGGCCCACCATGAGATTGCCATTGCGGAAATCGCCATGGACAAGGGTCACGGAACCGCCCGGAGGCGGAAGACGGTCCTCCAGCCAGCGGAAAGCATATTCGAAAACCGGACGGGGTTCGTTAAATCCGTCGTATATGTCACGATAGCGCTGCCACTGGTTGCGCGCGTCGCTGACTTCCAGCGGGGGCAGGGCGTCACGCGGAACGCTGTGGATGCGCGCCAGGATGGCGCCGCATTGATGCGCCATGACTTGCCGTGCAGGTTCAAATTCGGGGTTTCGAAGGATACGGCGGGCGATGGTTTCCCCGTCGATCCGGGCCATCACATAGCCATCGCCCAGGCCATCCTCGGGGCGCGCCACATAAGGAACGGCCGGCACCGGCACGCCATAGCCCGCACAGGCCCTGATCACGGCGGCCTCCCGGACAAGTCCAATGCTGGTGCCCATGTCGCTGGGCGACTGGCCGCCGGGCGGGCGACGCAGGATCAGGCCGACGGCCGTGTCATCGGCGCGAACCGCATCAAAGGACCAGGTTTCCTGGCTGGCACCGCCGGACAGGCGCTTGAGATTGGCAATCGACACGGCGCCAGGCGCGAGCCGGCCGGCAAGGGCGTTCAACCGGGCAAAGAGCTCTTCGGCCTCGGCTGCCGGTGGGATACCCGGGCCTGACGCGGAGGGGGGGGCCGAGTTTTGATCGGTGCCGCCTGACGAGGTCATGGGCGCGCTCTCTTTCTTATACTCCGGGGCACACCGGAGGCTTTGACTTGCGTTTTCGCAACGCTCCAGCTCTTAGTTTATCATTACAGCAGGCCCCGGGCCCCGGTGGGAAGGGTAGATTATGGCGGAAAAGAAGGATGAACGGTTCGACCGGCCGTCCGCGGACGAGACGGTTGGCGTGCGTCCGGCGCGGCATCGCTGGTTCGACGTTCGGGCCTATTTTCTGACCGGACTTGTCGTCGCGGCACCGATCACGATCACGATTTTCCTCACCTACACCTTCATTACGGTGGTGGACGACTGGGTCGATAAAATCCTGCCGGACCGCTACAACCCTTCCACTTATATTCCGTTCACCGTGCCCGGTCTGGGTGTGGTGATCGTGTTCCTTGTGCTGGTGCTGCTGGGCGCATTCACCGCGAATGTCTTCGGCCGCACGTTGATCCGCATCGGCGAGTCGCTCCTGAACACCATGCCGGTCGTGCGCTCGGTCTACATGACCTTGAAGCAGATCTTCGAAACGGTGGTGTCCCAGAATGCGCAATCCTTTAAACAAGTTGCCCTTGTGGAATATCCTCGCCGCGGCATCTGGGCCATCGCCTTCGTCACGACCTCGACCAAGGGCGAAATCGCCAACAAGGTGGAGGAGCGGGGCCAGGACGAACTGGTGAGCCTGTTCCTGCCCACGACCCCCAATCCCACCTCGGGTTTCCTCCTTTTTGCCCCCCGCCGCGATCTCATTCTGCTAGACATGTCGGTGGAAGACGGGGCCAAGCTGGTGATCTCCGGTGGTCTTGTCTCGCCGGACGTTGAGCGCGCGAACGGTGTGCGCGCAAACGGCACGAAGGATGCACCGCGCTCGCCGACGGGGCCCGTTCCCCCGGCACCGCCGCCGGCGACCGGCGCGACGCCCTCCCGGGCACCGTTCGACCCCTTGTCCGGGCGCAGCGTGGCGGATTGACCGCCGGCCGTTCTTGTCCGCATGCCGGCGATTGCTCGCTTGCGGAGGATGGAGAGCGGTGCCGGCTCCGGGGCGCCGCGCTTTTGCCGCAATGGGCAGACGGTGTAGCGGCGCATGTCAACGGAACGCGGCGGTCTGCACGGTCTCACCATCGCAAGACGCGCGCGCCGCTCGCGGCGGGGCGTTCCGTCCTCTGCGGATTTTAACGCCGATGTGTCTGGATATGCCTTGAACCCTTGGATCGAAAAGGCAAATCTGCCTCGCGTTCTAGGAGTTGTACCGGGACGAGCCCCGGCGAAGGAAAGTATATGGTTCAGCGCGGATTGACCTCGGCCTCGTCCAGTCACCCTGTTCTCGACGATTTGAAGCGGACGTCCTACCGGGTGTTTGGCGTGGCATTCGCTTTCAGCATTTTTATCAATCTTCTGCTGCTGGTCAGCCCGATCTACATGCTGCAGATCTACGACCGTGTCCTGGCGTCGGGCAGTGGGGCGACACTGGCCTATCTGACCCTGGCCGGCATCGGGCTGCTCGCGGCGATGGGCGCGTTGGAGAATTATCGCAGCCAGGTGCTCGTGCGCCTGGGCAAGCACCTGACCACGGTGCTCGACAGTCCCATTTTCTCCGGCGTGCTGCGCTCCTTCAACCGCACCCAGGGCGCCCAGGCGACCCAGTCCATGCGCGATCTCGACACCCTGGCCGCCTTCCTGTCGAGCCCCGGGCCGACAAGCATGATGGACGCACCCTGGATCCCCTTGTTCGTGTTGATCGTGTTCCTGATGCACCCGATCCTGGGGCTTGTCTCCCTGATCGGCGCGGTTCTGCTGGGTATTTTGGCGGTGTTGACGGAGGTGCTCAGCCGCTCTTCCCTGCAAAGCGCCCAGACGCACCGGGCCCGGAGCATGCAGTTCGTCGAAAGCACCATGCGCAATGCCCCGGCCATCGAGGCCATGGGCATGGGGGACCGGTTGCGCAGCCAATGGCTGGGCCTCTACCGGCGCGCCGGGGACGACCAGACCGACGCCTCCGAGAAGATCAGCTACATCAAGGGCTGCGTGAAGTTTCTGCGCCCCTCATTGCAGATCGCGATGCTGGGCACGGGTGCCTTTTTGGCCTTGCGCCAGGAGATCAGCCCGGGGGCCATCGTGGCCGCCTCCATCATCTCCGGCCGGGCCCTGGCGCCGATCGAACAGGCCGTAGGCAGCTGGAAACAGATCGTCGCGGCGCGTGATTCCTATAAGCGGCTCACGGAGTTTTTCGACAAGTTCTGCCGCAAGCCCGATGAGGCGCTGTCCCTGCCCAAGCCGAAAGGTTTTTTGTCCGTCGAAGCGCTAGTCGGGGCGCCTCCCGGTGTGCGCACGGTGATTTTGAAGAAGCTCAGTTTTGCGCTTCAGCCCGGTGAGTTCTTGGGCGTGGGCGGGCCGTCCGGGTCCGGTAAATCGACCCTTGCGAACATGCTTATCGGGATCTGGCAGCCCTTGAGCGGCTCCGTGCGGCTCGACGGCGCCGACATCGCCAAGTGGGACAAGGAACTGTTGGGCAGTCATGTGGGCTTCGTGCCCCAGGACTGCGACCTGTTCGAAGGCACCGTGGCGCAAAACATTGCCCGGTTCGGCAAGCTCGATTCCGAGGCAGTGCTTGAAGCGGCTCAACTCGCCGGCGTTCACGAATTTATTCTCCGGCTTGAGGACGGTTATGAAACCAAGGTCGGACCGGGCGGCGTGTTTCTGTCCGCGGGGCAGCGTCAACGGATCAATTTGGCGCGAGCGATTTATGGCGGGCCGGCCCTCCTGGTGCTCGACGAGCCCAATACCCATCTCGACGCGGGCGGCGAGGCGGCCCTGATCGAGACGCTTCGTACCATGAAGGAACGCGGCACGACCATCGTTCTGATCTGCCATCGCCGGCCAATGCTCGCCTTGGCCGATCGGTTGCTTGTGCTGCGGGACGGTCAGATCACCCATCTGGGGCCGACCGAAGAAGTCTTGCGGCAGATGGCGGCCGGGGCCACCCAGAAACAGGTGGCCAATGATCCGCGTACGGCCGCGGCATCGGGGTGAGGGGCAGGAGACACGTGTGTCCATGAATCCATTCGATGATCGCTCCGGCCGTTCGCGGCACCAAAAAGGGCGGACCATCCGCCGCCCCGGCCTTGGCCAAGACGAGGCGGTGCCGCCGGGGCCGGGAGAACCGGTGCAAGGCCGGGCCATGCTCGAGCGTCAGCCCCGCCGGAAAAAGGGCGTTCTGTCCTGGCTCCAGGGCGGCAAGCAAGACGACGGACCCCGCGCCAAGACGCGTTCAGCGCGCGGCGCGGAGGGGGCGGAGCGGTCCGGCCCGCGTCCGGTGCTTGCCACCTCTTCCGACCCCTTTGCACAAGAAGGTGATGCCGTGGCTTATGGCGACGATTTCAGAACTGAAGGGTCCTCCCGGCGCGCCCGGCGCGCGAGCGGGGATGGGCCGCCGCGCCGGGTCCGCCGCCGGCGCACCCGTCCGTCCGCGAACGAGCCCCGGGACTGGGATCAGACCGAGGATGGGGGCGGACAGGGCGCCTTCGAGCCTTCCTTCGCCGAAACCCCGACCAGCACCCGAGCCTATGGCGACCCACAACGCCTAGAACCTGAAGCCGGGACCCCAAACCCGTCGAGCCCTGACGGCCCGGCCCATGAAGCCCCCACCTATGGACCGCGCGACGCGCTGGAAAGCACCTCTCACGCCAGCGGAGCGGCCGGCGAAGGCGATGTCGCGGCCTATGGTGAGGCCGGCGACTTTGAGACCGCGCCCGAGACCGAGCGGCGGCAGGAGCCGTTACCCGGTTTCGAGGCGAGCACGGACCCGCGCGATAACACCGCTCCGGCTCCGGTGGCTGAGCAAGGGGCGTTCGAGCCCAGCGATCCGGCCCAGCCGATCGATGGCCAGTCTTCCAACCGTCACCCGGAGGACGGCCTCTCGGCCAGCGATGGCGAGGCCTTCGAGGTCCCGCCCTTGAGCCCCGTCGCGTCCCGTTCGGGGCCAGACGCGGAATTTGATCCCGCGCCGGTGACGCCGCTGCGCGCGCCCGGCCCGGCACGCACGCCGCGGGAGGGCCGCAAGCCCGAGCCCGGCCGCCCCGCGAAGGGCAAGAAAGGCCGCAAGCCGCCCAAGGGGCGCCGGACCCGCGGACGCGGCATTGCCATGCCGGGCCGCAAGCGTGAGGCCCGCGATGTCGCACGCGCGAGCGACAGTCAGGGCCGTCCCCTGTCGTTCCTGCGCACCATGATCGAGACGCCGGAAGGGGGCGATGTTTCCTTCCGCTCCCCCATGCGGCGCGGCTTCCTGGTGATCCTCATCACCTTCGGCCTGTTCGGCTCCTGGTCCGTCCTTGCACAGATCGACAGTGCCGTGATCGCTCCGGGGTCCTTGACCGTTTCGGGGCGCAGTAAGGAAATTCAGCACCTGGAAGGCGGCATCATCCGCGATATTCTGGTGAAGGACGGGGACTTTGTGGATGTGGGCACGCCGCTGGTGCGCCTTGATGGCACGCGCGAGCTTGCCCAATACTCGATTTCCGAGCGGCGCTTTGACGAGTCGCGCGCCAATGTTGCGCGCCTGATCGCAGAGCGGGACAAACAAGACACGATCGATTTCCCCGAAGATCTGCTGACGCGGCAGTCGGTTCCGGAAATCGAGACCCTGATCAAGACGCAGCAGCAGGCTTTTGAAACCCGCCGCAGCCTCCATGAAGGGCAAATCTCCCTGCTGGAACAACGCAAGCAGCAACTCCAGGCGGAAATACAAGGACTCCAGTCCCAGGCCGCGGCCAACGGGCGCCGTGAACGTCTGTTGGCGGAGGAAATCTCAGGGCTTCGGGAACTGCTGAGCCAGGGCTTTGCGGCCCGCAACCGGGTCAGCGCGCTGGAGCGTGAATTGGCCGAGATCCAGGCCGAACGGGCCGGGACCCTTGCCCGGATCGCCCAGGCCCAACAGGGCGTGACGGAGACAAATCTGCGGATCACGCAGGAAATCTCCAGCTACCGCGACACCGTGCTCGAAGAGCTGGAACAATGGGAACGCCAGTCTTTCGAGACCGGCAATGAGGCCAACATGATGGCCGACACCCTGGAGCGTACGCTGATCACCGCCCCCGTGAGCGGAACCGTTGTGGGTCTGTCCATCAACACCGAAGGCGCCGTGATCGCGCCCGGTGCGGTTTTGATGGAAATCGTGCCTGACCGGGATGCCCTCTTGGTGGAGGTGCGCCTGCGTCCCCAGGACATCGACTCTGTGACCGTGAACCAGCGCGCCGATGTTCAGCTGTCGGCCTTTTCCAACCGCGAACTCGGCAAGATCCCGGGCACGGTGACCTATGTCTCCGCAGACCGGCGTGACGACGAGCGCACGGGGCAGCCCTATTTCGTTGCGCAGGTGGAACTCGACAGTGCGTCGCCGGAGCTTCAAGGCTTGACTTTGACGCCGGGTATGCCGGCGGAAGCCTTCATCAATACGGGCAGCCGGACACCGTTCAAATATCTGGTCGGCCCCCTGACGGACAGCTTCGGACGGGCTTGGCGCGAAGGGTGATCCGCGACCTTGCGAAAATGGATATGAAAAAATCAGGCCCGGCGAGATGATCGCCGGGCCTTTTTTGCCCGCTGGCGCGCCCGGGGCAGTATGGTTACAGGAAATGCGGGCGAGAAAACCAGGTTGATCTTGGGTCCAGCGTGCCGCTGCTCTCTGTTTGGTGCGCTCTCACGCTCCGTTTGCTGATCGGATCGAAAGGATTGCGACCATGAGGCGCTCTTTTACCGGTCTCGTTGCCATTTTCGCGCTCCTTGTAGCCGGCTCTGCCGCGGCGTGTTTCCGCCCACCCGAAGGAATGTATTTGGGGCATGACGATGCGATCAATGACGCGGAGTGGATTGCACTGGTGCAGCCGGAACGGCTCCTGAATACACCCGCCGGAACGCGCTACCGTTTCCGTGTCCTCGAATATCTCAAAGGCGAGGGGCCTGATGAACTGACCCTGCCGGACGTCAATGACCCTCGCGCGCGCGGTCGGGCATGGAGTTCCCGGCGCGTTTACTGGGACGATGAGCCAACGCCGGTCGAAGCAAATTTTTTCGGTCACCGGGCCTCCAGTTTCTGGCTTCGAGGTGGGCGCTACTTCAACCGGACCGACTGCCGGATCCATCCGAGCTTTCTGTTTCAAGGGCGCAAATATCTGATCTTCGGGCCCCACCAATACGCCCTGGGTTATGAAAATGTTACCGATGCGGATGACCTGTGGCTGGGCTATGTTCGCGAATTTCTCGACACGACAAAGGAGGCCCGGTGGCCCTTTCCAGTGACGCCCGCTGAGTATTTCAAAGCCGCCCAGGCCGTGGTTCGCATTTCGGCATGGTGGGAGGATGGGCAGGTTTTGTGGGAACTGCAGGTCCTTAAAGGCGAGGAGCGTGCCTACACCCACATGTTGTTCGTCTCACCCCTCGCCGCATTTTCGTCCGCTCTCGATCCGAACTGCCCTCAAAGTTTTGATAACTTTCCCAGTCCGCGTGTAGAGCGCCTTGAGTTTCTGGCTGTCTTTGAATTTGTACCCACACAAACAATCGGGAAGGGTCAATCCATATCGTGCACCGGCGGCGAAAAGAATGGGAGTGGGTCGATCTCCGGCCGAGGTCTCTTTTCCCTTTTCGGAGCCCAGAGCTTTGCCATTGAAGATGGGGTGGTCCGTTTCAAAGGTGATGGAGACGTCATCGACCCGTTCAGCCTCAGTCCCATCACCGCCGATAGCCTGCCTCTCGAAACCATCCGTATGCTTCTTGAGCAGGATCTTTGATGCCGGGTCCCCATCGCGCGGACAGGATGCTCGCTTTTGGATGCGCCGTGGGTATGGCCTTGTTTCGCCGGAGCACCCATCGGGATGCGCTTCATGGGATTGCAACCAGGTGGCTGGGCGATTGACTGGCACTGCACCCAAGGCCGCGACTACGGCCCGGCGCCGTTGCCCCGCTGTCGCGGAGCGCTCCCAAAGCTGTGATGGCGGTGCGTGAGCGCAACAAAAACAGTGCAGCGGCAAGCGGGACACAGACCGATCTGGATTTATCGTCCCGCGCTACAAGCCCGTCGCCAGGAGCCTGAGACCGCTCACCAAATCGGCTTCTCCGGCACGGTTTTCGGCGCTAGGATCGGGTGTGAAGTGTCGTTATCGCCGTTGAAGCACCCGGGAGGGGGCGCGGCAAATCATTGGAGTACACACAGCCCATGGACGCCTTGACCCTGACCTCACCCACAAGCCGTCACCGCACACTGACCGTTGCGGCAGGCATCGCCCTGATCGCCGGTCTTCTGGTTTTCTGTTTTGGCGGCGCCGCGTGGGCCCAGCCTTACGACCATGGCTCTGGCGCCCTCCAGATCTTTGATGCCGAAGGTCAGGCCAACGCACCCCGATGGGTGCGGATCTGGATCTTGATCATGGCGTCGACCTTCGCCTTGGGTCTGATCTTTGTCTGGTGGCGGGTTGAAGCGCGTTGGGCCGTGGGCGGCATGATCGCCCTGCTGCTGTCCTTCGTCGTGATCCGTCAGTTTACTGATATTGCATTTCTGTCCGGCCTGATCGCCCTGCTTCATCTGGTGTTCTGGTCGCCGGCGCTCTACCTGCTGCTGACCCGGCGTCCGTTCCTGAAGGAGCGCTCGATTTACGCCGTGTGGTCCGGCGCCATGGCCTTTGTGATCCTGTTTTCTTTCGTGTTCGATATTCGCGACGCGGCGATCTATGTGGATCACATTACGGGTCTGGGCCTGCTGTCTTGAGGGCGCAGGCATAGTTTCGCGCGGAGGCTCTCTTTACACGTCCTGATTTCAATCATTGTCATCGCGAGCGCAACAAAGCGGTCCGGGGCCACAAACTCAAGACCCCTTGCTCTGGATCGCTTCGCTGCGCCCGCGATGACTTTTTGTCGTGGCCCGGCTGGTATCGTAGTGAGGCCGGTCTCGTCGTGAGGCCGGATTGGTCAGAACGCCTTCTGCCAACCGACCGTGAGGGTCCAGTCTGTTTCAAGCTGGGGGCCATTGAGATCCTGATAGACCGGCAGCAGGAATTCGAGCGCCAGCCGGTGGCCGGCAATAATGCCCTCCTGGCCCGCCAGATTGACGCCGATACCAAGGTCGATCCGGTCGCCGCCCTGGAAGTCCGGGTTTGCGGTCTGCACTGGTGCCACGATCAAGGGATCGATCCCATCGATGCGCGCCTGGGTGGAGTAAGCGATGCGCCCCGACACGGCGAACCAGGGCATCGGGCCCCACAGACCCCAGGCTGTCAGGTCATGCCGGTCGCCGAAGGTGTAGCCCTGGTCATTGTCGCCGATGCGAAGAGTGGCGAGGTACTGGGCGCCCCAGGAAAAAATGTCCGTTGCGCCCGTATACGTCACGCCAGGACGCAGATCGAACGTCCCCGAACCAAGCTGCATGGGATAGGGCAGCCGAGGGCTCGGCGTCCCGCCCATGGGCGTGAGGATCTGGTCGCTTTACGTGATCGAACCTGTGGGAATGGAGATCCCGGCTTTGATGTGGGCGTGGAGTTTAACGCCGGCGACTTCCGCATCGAAAAAGCCGACCAGCGCCGATAGCTCCGTATCGCCGACACCGAAGGTTTCCGTGCGGAAGGTGCCCAGAACATCCGTCCCGGCCGGACCCTGGAACGTTAGGTGATCCATGCCCTTTTCCACCAGCATGCCCATGGCCATCAGGGTCAGCCAGTCCGTCGGTGCGTACATGGCGCCGAGCATGTACATGTCCATGGTCATTTCGGTCGGAACGACCCGCAACGTGGGTGGCTGCATGGGCAGACCGAAGAACCGATTGGGCACGGTGGTGACGATCTCCTCGGGCGAGACCTCGTCGGTGCCGATCCGGCTGCCTTCCATGTCCATCCGCATATAGCGGAAGGAAAACATGACCTCTCCTTTCTTATGGAGGTGATCGCCCATCACACCGATGGGTGCATGGTCCTTGGCAATGGTTGCCCCCGGGGTCGCCCCCGAATGGTCTGCGAGGGCGGGGCTGAACAGGGCGGCGGCAAGAAGCGCGCCGCGGAACACAGGAGTCATGGATCGTCCTTTCTGACAGGCCGAAGGGGGGCGACGGGCCATCGCCCGCGCTCTTTCGGTCACGTGTGCCCGCGCTCTTTCGGTCACGTGTGCCCGCGCTCTTTCGGTCACGTGTGAATGGGAAACTCAGGTCAGATCGGATCGGCGGGCGGCGCGCGCGCGGGCATGGCCGGGCCACTGCGCGCGGCGGCGCTGGCACTGTCCATTGATCTGTGGACCGTTCGGCATGGGCGTCCATGCGCGGCGCCGATTGCCTGGGACGAAACGGGCAGTGCGGGCCCCGCGATGAACTGACAGGTCAGACAGGAGGCGCAGTCCTTTGCGGGATGAGGTGCGGGGACCGGCATATCAGGAGTGAGGAGAAATGCGGGCACAGGCGTCGGCGTCGCCGAAATCGGCCGAGGCGTTACACCCTTGGCTGTACAGAAAATCTGCATACCGCCCATGGTCGCCGGCCCGGAGGGCGCGGCCGCTGCCAGGGGGCCGCTCAGGGCCTGAGCCAGCACAAAAAGCGCCGCGAGACTGCAGCGCAAGGCGGGCGTCATGGACAAGGCAGCACGCACGGATCGTCTCTCCTGTTCGTGCCGGACTATATCCGGATCTGCGACAACAGGGAGACTTGCTTGCTTAAACCTTTTTAAGTCTTCGCCCTACGGACCGTCAGACGCCCACCGAATGGCGTGCCGTGTCCGGTTTCAGATAGGCATCGAACTGGGCGGCGGCCCAGCGCATCACCGGGCGGGCGGGCTCCCTCAGGCTGACCCGGTGACCGCGCACTTCGGCAAGGCCGGCCTCAACCATGGGCGCGAATTGCCCCAAGACCGGGACCAGGGCCTCGGCGCCCGCGATTCCGTCGAGATCGACAGCCATATCGCACATCAGCCGTTCGATCACGGCGCGGCGCATCCGGTCCTCCTCCGTGAGGGCCCGTCCGCGCACGGTCGCGAGGCTCCCTTCCATAACAGCGCGTTCATAACCGGCGATATCGGGCGCGTTTTGCACATAACCCTGGGGCAACGATCCGATGGCGGATGCTCCAAACCCGATGGGCCCGACGGCGTTGTCGGTGGTGTAGCCCTGGAAATTGCGTTGCAGGGCGCCGCCTGCGAGGGCCTCGGCCATGCTGTCATCGGGCAGGGCAAAATGGTCAAGGCCAACGCGCACATAGCCGTGGCTTTCAAGGCGCTCGGCGATCGCTTCCACCTGGACCAGGCGCTCGGCGGGGCCGGCGAGAAGCGCCTCATCGATCATCCGCTGGTGGGTCTTCATCCAGGGCACATGGGCATAGCCGAAAACCGAAAGCCGGTCCGGCCCCATGCCGCCGGCGTCGTCGACGGTCGTGTTCAGGCTCTCGAGGGTCTGGT
>CAYYTT010000060.1:0-5221 GCA_964474635.1 uncultured Alphaproteobacteria bacterium
GCTCACGGCCGCGGGCCTCCGCGGGGGCGGCGCAAAGGCGCCGGGCCGCGGTCGCGGCCTTGAGCGCGGTGCGGGTTTATGGCGGCGCGCTATGAGGAAGGCCGCGCCCCATGCTAAGGCGGCACCGGCGGGTTTGTTGCCGCCCAAAGCGCCCTCTCACAATCAAGCAATACAGGCACATTCAAGCAACGCAGGCACAGTCAAGCAACACAGGGCGACACAGGAAGGACGGGGCTATGACAGATGTTTTGGTGATTGGAGCCGGTCAAATCGGCCAGAAAATCACATGGCTGCTGGAGCGGACCGGCGATTACAAGGTCACCTTGACGGACAACTCGTCCCACGCCCTGCAACGCCTCGGCCCGGGCGCGGCCACCCGCCTCGTCCCCGTCGACGCGGAAGACACCGACGCCCTCACCGAGGCCCTTGACGGCATGTTCGCTGTTATTTCGGCGGCGCCCTATCACGTCACACGGCACATCGCGCAGGCCGCGCGCCGCGCCGGGGTGCATTATCTCGATCTCACCGAAGATGTGGCGACCAAGGAATATGTGAAAACGCTGGCGGAGGATGCCCACTCGGCCTTTATCCCCCAATGCGGTCTGGCGCCGGGTTTCATTTCCATCGTGGGCCACAATCTCGCGCAGCGCTTCGATAAGCTCGACACCTTGAGCTTGCGGGTGGGTGCCCTGCCCCAGTTCCCGTCGAACGCGCTTGCCTACAATCTGACCTGGAGCACGGAGGGCGTCATCAACGAGTATTGCCAGCCCTGCGAAGCGATCGTGAACCGTCAGCTCGCCTCCGTTCCGCCCATGGAGGAAATCGAGCACTTTTCCCTCGACGGCATCCGCTATGAGGCCTTCAACACCTCCGGCGGCCTTGGTACCTTGTGCGAAACGCTGAAAGGCAAAGTCCGTCAACTGAACTATCGCACCATCCGGTATCCGGGCCACCGGGACGCCATGAAGATGCTGCTCCAGGACCTGCGCCTGGCCGAACGGCCGGACCTGCTGAAGGAAATCCTGGAATTTGCCCTGCCGGCGACGCGCCAGGATGTGGTGGTGATTTTCGTAACCGCGACGGGCCATCAGGACGGCCGCCTGATGCAGGAATCCTATGTGAACCGCGTGTTCTCCCGGGACATGAACGGAAAAATCTGGACCGGCATTCAGCGCACCACCGCCTCGGCGATCTGCACGGTACTCGATATGCTGCGTTCAGAGCAATTGCCGACGCGCGGCTTTGTCCGCCAGGAGCAGATCGGCCTGGAGGCGTTCCTGGGCAATCGCTTCGGCAAGGTCTACGCCCCCGATACACCGCTTCCCACCCTGTGAAAACACGCCTGACACCTCGGCCGTCCCGGGCCGGATAAAACGATTAAGCAAGGAACCGCCCCATGACCCAGCACGCCATTTTCGACCGGCTCGGCCTTGAGGCCGGCGCCCTGACCGGCGGGGACATCACTGTGACCTCGCCCATCGACGGGGCCGCCATTGCCGCCGTGCAGAGCGATACGCCGGAGGCCATCGAGGCCAAGATCGCCCGTGCACAGAGCGCTTTTGAAGCCTGGCGCCAGGTGCCGGCGCCGCGCCGGGGCGAGCTTGTGCGCCTGCTCGGTGAGGAATTGCGCGCCCATAAGGACGCGCTCGGTGAACTCGTCACGGTCGAGTGCGGCAAGATCCGCTCCGAAGGCCTGGGCGAAGTTCAGGAGATGATCGACATCTGCGATTTTGCCGTCGGCCTGTCGCGCCAGCTCTATGGCCTGACCATCGCTTCCGAGCGTCCGGGCCACCACATGCTGGAGCGCTGGCACCCCTTGGGCCCGACGGCGGTGATCAGCGCCTTCAACTTCCCCGTGGCCGTGTGGTCCTGGAACACGGCTCTTGCGCTGGTATGCGGAAATTCCGTGCTGTGGAAACCGTCCGAGAAGACACCCCTGACCGCCCTCGCCTGTTCCGCCCTGCTGCGCAAGGCCATGGCGGCCCTGCCGGAGGCGCCGGAGGGCCTTGCGGATGTGGTCATCGGGGCCCGGAGCGCCGGAGAGCAACTCGTCGACGATCCGCGCGTCGCGCTTGTTTCGGCGACGGGCAGCACGGCCATGGGCCGGGAGGTGGGTCCCCGCGCGGCGCGCCGGTTCGCACGGACCCTGCTGGAGCTGGGCGGCAATGCCGCCATGATCGTGGCGCCCTCGGCCGATCTTGATCTGGCGGTGCGGGCCATCGTGTTCGGCGCCGCTGGCACGGCCGGGCAGCGCTGCACGACCCTGCGCCGGCTGATCGTCCATGAAAGCCTTTATGGGCCCCTGGTGGAGCGCATTGCGCGGGCCTATGGGAGCCTGACCGTGGGCAATCCCCTGGATGATCGCACCCTTGTCGGCCCACTGATCGACAAACATGGCTATGAGGGCATGGTGGCCGCCCTGGACGCGGCAAAGGCCGCGGGCGGTACAGTGCATGGTGGTGAACGCCTCACGGATGTCGGCGGGCCGGATGCTTTTTATGTGCGCCCAGCGATTGTCGAAATGCCGAGCCAGAGCGATGTGGTGCGCACCGAGACCTTTGCGCCGATCCTCTATGCCATGCGCTACAGCGCCTTTGAAGAGGCCCTCGCCATGCAGAACGATGTGCCCCAGGGCCTGTCGTCCTGCATCTTCACCACCGATATTCGCGAGTCGGAACAATTCCTGTCGGCCGTGGGCAGCGATTGCGGCATCGCCAATGTCAATATCGGCTCCAGCGGCGCGGAAATCGGCGGGGCCTTCGGCGGCGAGAAGGAGACCGGCGGCGGACGGGAGTCCGGCTCGGATGCGTGGAAGGGCTATATGCGGCGCCAGACCCAGACCGTGAACTACTCGCGCGACTTGCCGCTCGCCCAGGGCGTCAAGTTCGACGTGGACTGATGGTGCATCGGGTGGGACGGCCATGACCGGACAGGGCGACAAATTCCAGGTCCTCAAGGACGTCTTCGGCTATGACAGCTTTCGTCCCGGCCAGGAAGAGATTATCGATGCCCTGACGGGCGGTGAACATGTGCTCGCTGTCATGCCAACGGGCGCGGGCAAATCCCTGTGCTATCAGGTGCCGGCCCTGGTGCGCGGCGGTCTCGGCCTTGTGGTCTCGCCGCTGGTGGCCTTGATGCAGGACCAGGTCGCGGCCCTGAAGCTTGCCGGTGTGGCGGCCGAGGCCCTGAACTCCGGCCAGAACCCGAAGGAAAATGCCGAGATCTGGTCGCGGGTGCGCGCGGGCGAAGTCTCACTACTCTATATGGCGCCCGAGCGGCTCATGACCGAGTCGATGCTCACGGGCCTGAGCGATTTGCCCGTGCGCCTCATCGCCATCGACGAGGCACACTGCATTTCCCAATGGGGCCCCGCGTTTCGCCCGGAATACGAAGACCTGAAATATCTGCGCACGCATTTTGCCGACACGCCCATCGCCGCCGTCACCGCCACGGCCGATGGGGAAACGCGGGCGGACATCGCCCGTAAGCTGTTCGAGGGCAAGGCCCGTGTGTTTGTCTCAGGCTTCGACCGGCCCAATATTTCCCTCAGTGTGCTGCGCAAAGCCAAGCCGGAGGCGCAGCTTGTGGACCTTGTCTCGCGCCACAAGGGCGAGGCCGGCGTCGTCTATTGCCTGTCCCGCAAAAAAACCGAGGAGACCGCGCGCCTTTTGAGCGATGCGGGCCACCCCGCCCTGCCCTATCACGCCGGCATGGCCGCCGAGGCACGCCAGGCCAATCAGGACAGGTTTCTGACCGAACCCGGCCTTGTGATGGCCGCCACCATCGCCTTCGGCATGGGGATCGACAAGCCGGACGTGCGCTTCGTCTTCCACACGGATATTCCGGGCAGTGTCGAAGCCTACTATCAGGAAATCGGGCGCGCGGGCCGCGATGGGGGGGCAAGCGAGGCCGTTATGCTGTACGGGGCGGCCGATATCGCCATGCGCCGGCGCTTCATCGAGGAAGAAGACAGCGATGAGGAGCGCAAGCGCCTGCAGCACAAGCGGCTCGACGCCCTGATCACCTATTGCGAGACCGTGACCTGCCGGCGGGCCGTGCTGCTCAATTATTTCGGAGAGACGGCCGAGCCCTGCGGCAATTGCGATGTTTGTCTGAACCCGCCTGATCTTGCCGACGGCACCGTCGATGGCCAGAAGGCCCTTTCGGCCATCTGGCGCACGGGCCAACGGTTCGGCGCGGCGCATATCGTGGACGTACTGCGCGGTGCCAAGACAGACAAGATCCGCAGCTTCGGCCATGACCAGTTGCCGACCTATGGTGTGGGCGCGGACCGGTCCAAGGATATCTGGCGCAGCATTCTGCGCCAACTCGATGCCGCCGGGTTCGTGGCCGTCGACATGGCACGCTACGGTGCCCTGACGGTGACGGACAAGGGCAAGGCCCTGCTGAAGGGTGCGGAAACCTTCCGCTACAAGATCGAGGACGCGCGCGCCGCCCAGGCCTCCCAGCGCGCCGGCGGCACGAACGCGAAACCGTCCAAAGGCGATCTGTCGGCGGACGAGGAGGCCCTGTTCCAGCGCCTGAAATCCCTGCGCCTGTCGCTCGCCAAGGAACGGGGCGTGGCCGCCTTCATCATTTTCTCCGACCAGTCCCTGGCAGACATGGCCCGGCGCCGCCCCAAAACCAAAACCGAGTTTTCAGACGTTCACGGCGTGGGCGAAAAGAAAGTGCGGGACTTCGCGGATGTGTTCCTGGCGGAAATCAATGAGAATGAGGAGACGCAAAGCCATGGCTGACACGGACACAACACCCGGCGCCTTTGACCTGGGCGACTTTTTCCTGGCCCTGACAGACGGTGCGGCGGCCGAACCTGTGGCCGTCGATGATGATTTCTGGTCCGAGGGGGTCGCCAAACTGCCCGCCGGACGGCTCGTCAGCACCTTCCGGACGGATGGGAACTGGACCAATTGGGAGCGCCATCCGCAGGGGGATGAAGTCATCGTGCAACTGTCCGGCGCGCAGGAGTTGATCCTGGAGACCGATCCGCCGCGCCGTGTGCGCCTGACGAAGGGACAGTTCGCGGTCGTGCCCAGCGGTGTGTGGCACACGGCCGATGTGGTGGAACCGGGCGAGGCCCTGTTCATCACCCGTGGCGAAGGCACCGAGCACAAGCCACGTTAAAGCGGCAAGCGAGACCTCCAGATCACTCTGTCTCCAGCGCGGCGCTGCTGTTTTTTGCGCTCACGCGCCGCGGGCGCTC
>CAYYTT010000060.1:5321-22484 GCA_964474635.1 uncultured Alphaproteobacteria bacterium
GCGGCGCGGGTTTATCGCGCTGCTGTTTTTTGCGCTCACGCGCCGCAGGCGCTCTGCGGGGGCGGCGCGAGTTTATCGCGCCGCGCTGTGGCCGCCCTTGAGACGTGCCATCCGCCCACTGTCGATGTAAAGGGCAAGGGTCGTCAGCGCATAGATGATCGCAACGGCGAGTGGCACAAGCGTGAAGCGCGCCTCGGGCAGCAGGACCCAGATGGCGAACACCGCCAAGGCCCGCACGAGGGCATGGGCGGCATAGATCGGAACCCGCCCATAACTCCAACCGATGATGGGCCAGTGGATCGACATGCCGATGGCGAGGATCAGGGGCACAAGGTCAGGCGCCGACCAGAAGGCCGCGATGGCCATGGGCCAGAACAACAACATGGACAGGAAGGCGGGCCCGAGCAGCGTGCTGACCGCCGTTTTGTCCGCCATGAAGGGCACCCGGAACAGGGCGCCGAAGAGAAGCGCCAGGGGAAAAATACTCCCGCTGCCGATGAAAGCCCAGAGCCCCCAGGTCTTTCCGGTCACAAAGAGTCCAAGAACGCTCAGGGCGCCCCAATAAAAGATGCCGGCAATGGGAAACGGATAGCCGCCCCGCAACCGAACATAGGCGGCGCGGCGATCCTCAAGAACGGCCTCGGCGAGATCCATGGCGGCGCACTCCGCTGTCATGTTCACGGCTCGGATAAGTGATCAGTCCCTACCACCCGTCCAGGCCCAAGAAGCGACCCAGGGCATCGGGCGCGGAGCGCGGCGCCCTGGGTCGCATCGCTGCTGCGCTCCCCGCAACGACGCTCGCGGGGTGGCTCCTCTTACTTCTTGGCCAGCAGGTCGAGCACGACCGTCGTGTTGGCCTCCGTGCCCACCTTGATGGTGGCCTCCGGTTCGATGGAGAAAAGCGGCGAGTGGTGTGCCGCGACCTTGATGCCTGTCTCGGCTTCCCGGGCGAGCTTCTCGGCGGAATTGCCGCCGACCCGGAAGAAGAGCCCCGGAATGGCCGGCTCCACGCTGTGGAAGTAGTGGAAATCCTCCGCCCCCATATTAACCTGGACGAAGGGGAGCACCCGGTCCGCTCCCATCTGCGCCGTCAGCGCCGCCGTCGAGCGGGCCGCAAGCTCCGGATCGTTCTCGGTCACGCCGGTCGATTCCTCCGACACGACGGTGCGCGGCAGCTTGTCGTCCGGCAGGCCGGCGGCCCGGCCGATATTGACGGCGATGCGCTCGATCCCGTTCAGCAGCGTCTTGCGCGCATCGCTGGAGTTGGAACGGACCGTCAGGCTCAGGCGCACTTCCTCACCGATGATATTGTGCTTGGAGCCGCCATGGATCGCGCCCACGGTCACCACGCCGGGCTCAAGAGGCGGCAATTCGCGCGCCACCAGGGTTTGCAGTGCCAGGACGATCTGGGCGGCGATCACGACGGGATCCTTGCCCCGGTGGGGCGAGGCGCCGTGGGTGCCGACGCCGGGCACGATGACATCCACCGTGTCGCTGGAGGACAGCATCAGGCCGGGCTTCAAATAGACCGCGCCCGTGGGCAGGCGGCTGCTGACATGGTGGCCGACCACATAGTCCGGACGGGGAAAGCGCGTGTAAAGACCATCCTCGATCATCATGCGCGCCCCAAGAATACGCTCCTCGGCGGGCTGGCCGACGAACACGATGGTGCCGGACCACTGGTCTTTCATGGCCGCGAGACGCCGGGCGGCGCCAATCAGGCTCACCATATGGCTGTCATGGCCGCAGGCGTGCATCACCGGCTTTTCGGTGCCGTCCGTGTCCACCTGGGTGGCCTTGGAAGCATAGGGCAGATCCGTACGCTCCTTGACCGGCAGACCGTCCATGTCGGCGCGCAAGAGCACCACGGGCCCCTCTCCGTTCTTCAGCACGCCCACAATGCCAGTACCGCCGACACCTTCCGTGACGGGAATGTCAAGCTTGCGCAATTCGGCGGCAAAGCGTTTGGCCGTCTTTTCCTCGCGCAAGGACAGCTCAGGGTTCTTGTGGAAGTGCGTGAAGAGATCCTCAAGATACGGATAATCTTTCTCGATAGCCTTGGTAAGGCCCGGATAGGTTTGCGCCGACGCCATTTTCGGCGCGGTCAGGGCAAGGCCCGCTAGGGCTGTTGCGATCAAAAGACGCTTCATGTCGGTCTCCTGTTTTGCAAGGGTTGAGATTACTCCTTGGCCAGAAGGCTGAGCACCATGGCGGCATTCGCCTCGGCCCCGACCGTGATGGACGGCTCGGGCTCGATGGCAAAGAGCGGTGAGTGGTGGGCGGCGACACGAATGCCCGTCTCGGCGTCACGGGACAGTTTTTTCGCGTCATTCCCGCCCACCAGGAAGAAAAAGCCCGGTACGGGCGGCGTGGTGCTGTGGAAGTAGTGGAAATCCTCCGCCCCCATATTGGTCTGCTCAAAGGACCGGACCCTGTCCTCGCCCAGTTGGGCGGCAAGGACCTTCTTGGCCCTGGCCGCAAGCGCCGGATCATTGGCGGTCACGCCGGTCGATTCCTCCAGTACCACCGTGCGCGGCAGGCGATCCTCCGGCAAACCTGCGGCCCGGCCGATATTGGCGGCAATCCGCTCAATGCCCTGGAGCAGGGTGGCGCGGGCCTCCTCGGAGTTGGAGCGAACCGTCAGGCTCAGGCGCACTTCCTCGCCAATGATGTTGTGTTTGGAGCCGCCATGGATGGCGCCCACGGTCACAACACCGGGCTCAAGCGGCGGCAGCTCCCGCGCCACCAGGGTCTGCAGCGCCAGGACGATCTGGGAGGCGATCACCACCGGGTCCTTGCCCCGGTGCGGAGAGGCCCCATGGGTGCCGATGCCGGGCACGATCACATCGACCGTGTCGGCGGAGGACAACATGAGACCGGGTTTGAAGTAAACCGCACCGGCGGGCAGAAGGCTTGCCACATGGTGGCCGACCACATAATCGGGGCGGGGAAAACGCGTATAAAGACCATCCTCGATCATCATGCGCGCGCCCATCACCCGCTCCTCCGCCGGCTGACCGACGAACACGATGGTGCCGGACCACTGATCCCGCATGGCGACAAGCTGGCGCGCGGCACCGACCAGGCTGACCATATGGCTGTCATGGCCGCAGGCATGCATGACAGGCTTTTCCTCCCCGTCCGTGTCCACTTGAGTGGCCGTGGAGGCGTAAGGCAGGCCGCTGCGCTCCTTGACCGGCAGGCCGTCCATGTCCGCGCGCAGGAGCACCACGGGCCCCGCTCCGTTCTCCAGAACGCCCACGACACCGGTGCCGCCGACACCTTCAGTCACGGGAATGTCGATCTTGCGCAGTTCGGCCGCCATGCGCTTTGCCGTTTCGCTTTCCAGCAGGGACAGTTCCGGGTTTTCGTGCAAATGGATGAACAGCTCCTCCAGATACGGATAATCCGCCTTGATGGCCGCGCGCAGGCCGGGATAGGTCTGCGCCTGGGCGGCGGCGGGCGCGGCGCCCAGGCAGGCGGCAAGGGCCAGGCCCATCACAATGCGTTTCATGGTGTTCTCCTTTGCCAAGCGGCCGGTCACGCGATATCGACACAGATTTTTCCGAAATGTCCGCCCGAGCCCATGTAATGGAGCGCCTCCGGCAGGGCCTCGAGGTCAAAGCGCTTGTCGTCGACCATCGGCGCGATGCCGTGGAGCGCGAAGGCGCGGCACATGTCCTCGAAATGATCCCGGCTGCCCACGGAGAACCCGCGCAAGGTGCAGTTCGTGGCGATCATGGCGCCGAACTGGATCGCCTCCTGGGGCCCCGAGAGCACACCGATGATGCTGATATGGCCGCCAATGCGGATCGATTACATGGCCTCTTTCAGGCTCTTGGCGCCGCCGACCACGACCACGGGGTCGACCCCGCGCCCGCCCGTGACGCGGCGCACGGCCCTCGACCACTCGGGCTCCTGGCGGTAATTGATGGTGTGGTCCGCGCCCAGCGCCCTTGCCCGCTCCAGCTTTTCGTCCGAGGACGACGTGATGATGGTCTCAAGGCCCATGGCCTTGGCAATCTGCAGGGCACAGATAGAGACCCCGCCGGTCCCCTGGAGCAGCACCACATCCCCGGCCTTCAGATCGCCCTCCACCACCAGGGAGCGCCAGGCCGTGAGGCCCGCGCAAGGAAGGCAGGCGACCTGGGCATCGGTCAGATGGGCCGGCACCTTCACCACGCCCTCCTGGCTCAGCACCATGTGCTGCTGGGCGCAGCCATCGACCGGCCCACCCATCGCGAAGGTCAGCTTTTCAAGGCTCGGCCCGCCTGAAATCCAGGTCTGGAAAAAGATCGGCGCGACCCGGTCGCCGATGGCCACGCGGGTCACCCCCTCGCCCACCGCCTCCACGATCCCGCAGCCATCCGACAGTGGCACGAGGGGCAGGGGGAAATTCCCGCCATAGAGGTTCTGTGTAATGAGGAAATCGCGAAAATTCAGGGACGCGGCCTTCATTTTGAGCAGCACCTCGCCCGGTCCCGGCTCCGGCATGGCCTTCTCGAAGGGGCGGACGTTCTCAATTCCGTAAGAGCCTTGAATGGCCATGGCGCGCATGGACGATCCTCCTTTGGTGGTGCGGGTCTTGTTGTCTTCGCGGCTGGTGCCGAAAACACAAAGGGTAACAACCTGCCCCGCGCCTGGCCAATCCGGCCGGGTTTAAACAGGTGTTTGACTCGAGCCGGGCGCTATGGCATTTCGATTTAAACAGGTGTTTGAGACGGCATGACACAGGACACTCGAGAGCGGCTGATTGAGGCGGCTTTGCTGGTTTTCGCGGAAAAAGGCTTCGACATGGCCGGCGTGCGCGAAATCTGCGAGACCGCCGGCACCAACGTGGCCTCGGTGCGCTACCACTTCGCCGATAAGGCCGGGCTCTATCGCGAAACGCTGCGAGCCGCCCAGGTTGAAACCTTCAAGGCGCGCACCATGCCCGAGACGAGCGAGGACGCGGAAGCAGACCTGCTCTCCTGGATCACTTGGTTTCTGGCCACCATCCATTCCGTCCGTGGCCAGCCTTTCGGACTGCTGATGATGCGCGAAATGCTCAACCCGACCGATGCCCTCGATTTCATGGCCGAAATGGGCGCCCGTCCGATCCATGGTCATCTGACGCGGCTGATCGAGCGCATTCTGGGCCCACAGGCCGCGCGCCCGCCGGAGTGCCCGCCCGCCACGGAACTCGCCATTTGCGTCATCGGCATGTGCATGCACCGGATGAAGGCCTATCCGATGATTTCGCGCATCCTTGACGCGCCCGGTGACCCGAATGCCCCCGCGCATGAGGACATTGCGCGCCTTGCCCGACTTATCGCCACCTTTTGCCTGCTCGGCCTGCGCCCGCGCGAAGCCGTGCCCTTCCATGCCGACACACGACACGCTCCTTCAGGAGGCTGACCATGTCCGAAGCACCCCGCGGCGCGCCGCATGAACCCTCCCGCATGACCTGGCGCCGGCGTTTCACCATTGCGGCCCTGCCGCTCGGTGCCCTGGCGCTCGTCATTTTGCTGATCATCAGCGCATCCGGGCCCCGCCGTCGGCCGGTCGAGGAGAGCCAAACACCGGTGCGATACGTCACCGCGCAGCAGGGCCGTGTCGTACCCCGCTCCATCGGCTTTGGCACCGTGGTGCCGGCCACCGAATGGCGCGCGGTGGCGGAGGTGAGCGGCCGGGTGGTCTACCGCCATCCAAACCTGCGCCCCGGCTCGCTCCTTGAAAAGGGTACGCAAATCATCCGCCTCGATCCCACCGACTACGACCTCGCCGTGAAACGGCTCGAGGCCAATATCCGCGCAAGCGAGGCCGCCCTTGCCCAACTCGCGCAGGAAGAAAAGAACACGGCCCAGTCTCTGGAAATCGAAGAACGCGCCCTCACCCTCTCCCAGCGCGACCTGGAGCGCCAACAGGAACTGCGGGGGCGCGGCACGGTCTCCCAGGCCGCCGTGGACGCCCAGGAACGGGCCGTCCTGACCCAGCGCCAGAGTGTCCAGTCCTTGCGCAACCAGCTCAGTGTCTTCCCGGTCCAAAGGACCCAGCGCGAAGCCGAACTCGACCTGGCAAAGGTGCAACTCGCCGAGGCCCAGCGCGATCTCGACCGCACCAAGATCACCCTGCCGCTCGATGCCCGCATCCAATCCGTCAGTGCCGATCCCGACCAGGTGATTACCCAGGGCCAGGTCATGGTCGAAGCGGACGGCATCGACGTGGCCGAAATCACCGCCCAACTGCCCCTCGTTCGGATCGTGCCGCTGATCCCCGTCGACCCGGCGGCCCCCATCACGCTCACGGATCTGTTCGGGCGGGGCGAACTCGTGGCTCCCATCATTCGCCAGCTTGAATGGTCCGCGCGGGTGCGCCTGAACATCGCCCGTGCCGAAGCGGTGTGGGAGGCGCGCGTGGTGCGCCTTGCCGAAAGCCTCGATCCCGAAACGCGTACGGCGGGTGTCGTTGTCGCCGTGGACGATCCCATCGGATCGCTGAAACCCGGTGAGCGACCGATCCTGTCGCGCAACAGCTATGTGGCCGTCGAACTCATCGGCACGCCCCGACCGAACACCCTGGCGGTGCCGGTGGCCGGTCTGCACGGCTCAAGACTGTATGTCATCACCGGGGACGATCGCCTGGAGATCCGCACCGTCGACGTGGCCTTCCGGCAGGGCAGCATGGCGGTCCTGACCGGCGGTGTGACGGCGGGAGAGCGGGTGGTCATCAGTGACCTGATCCCGGCCGTTCCAGGCATGAAACTGAAGCCCCAGGAGGATGCGGACGCAACCGCGCGCCTGGCTGAGGCCATGGCCGGCACGGAGGCCCTGCGATGATCCTGCGCTTTTTCGCAACCCATCCGACGGCGGCCAATCTCTTGATGCTGCTGTCTTTCGCGCTCGGGCTCCTCTCGGTCGGCGATATTCAGCGGGCAACCTTTCCCGATCTCGCCCTTGATGAGGTCCAGGTCAGGGTGGTCTATCCGAGCGCGAGCGCGGAGGAAGTCGAGGACGCCATCTGTCAGCGCATCGAGGACGCGGTCGATGGTGTGACGGGCCGCTTGCGCATGACCTGCGAGGCCCGGGAGAGCATCGGCACGGCGGTGTTCGAAATGAACCCGCGCGAGACCAGCTTCGATCGCTTTTTTACCGACATCAAGGCGGAGATCGACGGGATCAATGATTTCCCCCAGGACGTGGAAACGCCTGTGGTGAGCCAGCTCGGGCGCACCGACCTCGTGACCGCCATCGCCATTTCGGGCGATCTGACGGACACGGATCTCAAGGCCTATGTGGAAGACGTGAAGCGGCGTCTGCGCCGTCTGCCGGGCATCAGCCAGGTGCGGGTCCAGGGCTTTTCCGACCGGCAGATCCGGATCGAGATTCCCGCCGATACGGTGCGCCAATATGGACTGTCCCTATCCGATATCGCCCAGACGATCTCGCGCCAGAGCGTGGATCTGCCCGGCGGCACGCTGTTCACGGCGGACCAGGACATTCTGCTGCGCTTCCAGGACGAGCGGCGCACGGCCGCCGACTTTGCCTCCCTTGTCGTCGTGGCCGGCGGCAGCGGCGCGGAAGTCACCCTGGGTGACATTGCACAGATTACGGACCGTTTCGAACTCGACGAGGACCATATCCTCTTCAATGGCCGGCCCGCGGCGATGCTGGAGGTCACCAAGACCCGGGTGCAGGACTCGCTCGACATCGTGGACGAGGTCTCGCGCTTTGTGGAGCAGGAAAACGCCCGGGCGCCCGAGGGGATCACCCTGACCCTGACGCGCAATGTGTCGAGCATCGTGCGCGACCGTCTCACCATGCTGATCGAAAACGGCGTGATGGGCCTCATCCTCGTTTTCGGGGTGATGTATCTGTTCTTTTCCCTGCGCTATTCCTTCTGGGTGGCCATGGGCCTGCCGGTGTCCTTCGCAGGTGCCTTTTTCGTCATGAGCCTGCTCGGCATCACCTTCAATATGCTGAGCATGATCGGCCTCCTGGTGGCCGTGGGCCTTCTCATGGATGACGCCATCGTCATTGCCGAGAATATCGCCGCCTCCCGATCCCGGGGTCTGAGCCCGGAGGAGGCCGCGGTCGACGGGCTGAAAATGGTTCTACCCGGCGTTCTGTCGTCCTTCACGACGACCGTGATCATCTTTCTGCCGCTTGGCTTCCTGGAAGGAGATCTGGGGCAGGTCTTGAGGGATATGCCCATCATTCTGGTGGTGGTGCTGGCCATCAGCCTGATCGAAGCCTTCCTGATCCTGCCCAATCACCTCTACCACGCCATGCAGCATCCCTCGGCCGTGGGGGGCTGGCGCGCCGGGTTCGAGGCGCGCTTCGAACGGGTTCGGGACAAGGCCGTCATTCCGGCGGTCCGCGCCGTCGTGAATGCCCGCTATCTGTTTCTGGGCGGCATCATTGCCGCCCTGATCCTGACGCTTGGGATCCCGATTTCCGGCCTGCAAAAATTCCGCGCTTTTCCCGATATTGACGGCGATACCATCGTCGCGCGGGTCCTGCTGCCGCAAGGAACGCCCCTCGCCCGCACCGAAGCCGTCGTACAAGAACTCACGCAAGCCCTGGCGCGCACCGACGAGGCCTTGCGCCAGAAGGAGCGCGGCGACCGTTCGATCATCAAAAACGTCCTTGTGCAGTACAACGCGAATGCATCGAGCTTCGAGACCGGCCCCCACGTGGCTACGATGTTCGTCGATCTGCGGACGGCTGAGGATCGGCGAGCCTCCTCCATGGACGTGCTCGGTCTGTGGCGCGCCGAGACGGGCCCGCAGGCCGATACGATCTGGATCACCTTTGAGCGGCTCCAGATCGGCCCGGCGGGCCTGCCCATCGATCTTGAGCTGACCGGTCCCGATCTTGAGGCCTTGAAGGCGGCATCCCTTGATCTTCAGACCTGGTTGAAGGGTTATGACGGTGTCTATGACCTGCGTGATGATTTGCGGCCCGGTAAGCCGGAACTGCGCATTCGCCTGAAACCCGGTGCGGCGTCCCTGGGCTTTGACGCCGAGACCATCGCGAGGCAATTGCGTGCCGGCTTTTTTGGTGTAATTGCGGACGAAATTCAGGTGGGGTCTGAATCCTTTGAAATCGATGTGCGCTTCGACGCCGCCGACCGGGACGCACTCGGCGACCTTGACGTCTTCACGGTGACAAGCCTGAGCGGTGCCCAGGTTCCCTTGAGCGCGGTCGCGGAAGTGGAACGGGGCCGGGGCGTCGCTCGCATCAACCGGGTCGATGGTGAACGGACGGTGACCCTCCAGGGCGATGTGGATTTCACGCGCAACAATGCCGATGAAATCCTGGCAGACACCATGGCCCGATTCATCCCCGACTTTGAAGACCGTCACCCCTCCGTACGCCTTAATGTGGAGGGCCAAAGCGCGGAAGCCTCGCGCACCCTTGCATCCTTGCGCAACAACGGCATTTTGGGCCTGATCGCCATTTTCATTCTACTGAGCGTTCAGTTCCGCTCCTACCAGGAGCCCTTCCTGGTGATGAGCATCATCCCCCTCTCTTTGATCGGTGTGGTCTGGGGCCACATCTTGATGGGGATTGATCTGTCCATGCCCTCGGTAATGGGGTTCATCAGCCTGTCTGGCGTTGTCGTCAACAACTCGATCCTGCTGGTCAGCTTCGTGAAGTTTCACGGGCGCGGCGGCATGGCGATCAGCGACGCCGTCGTCGCGGCCGCCAGGGACCGGTTCCGCCCCATCATGCTCACCACCCTGACGACCGTCGCGGGCCTATTGCCGATCTTGAGCGAAACGAGCCTCCAGGCCCAGGTTCTTATTCCGCTCGTGACCAGCATCGCCTTCGGCCTGATGGCGACCGCGAGCCTCGTGATTTTCGTCATTCCGGCCGCCTACGCCATCTTGGACGACTTCCGGCTGACGACGTTCCATACGGACGCGGAAAACCATTGAGGATGGGCCCTCATCGGGACACCGGCTCGCGCACCAGAAGCGGGCTGGTCCAGGCCCGTGCCAGCAGGCCAACGCCGATGAGGCTCACCAGGCCGGCGGCGGCCATGGCCAGATAGGCGCGCCCCGCCACCGCGCCGTAAAGATGGCCCGCGCTCAAGGTCAGGGCCCCGAGCAAAATGCCGCCCGACAGCGCGAAATAAAGGCTCTGGGCCGTCACGGCAAAGCGCTGGGGCACGGCACGGTCGATCAGGTGGATCGCGCCGAGATGGGTGGCGCCGAAGGTGCCGGCATGGAGAATTTGCGTCACGGCGAGCAGTGCCAGCGGGGGATCGAAGGCGAGCACCGACCAGCGCACCGCCGCCGCACCGGCGCCAATGGCAAGAAGTCCAAGCGCGCCGATTCGCGCCAGCACCCGGCCCGAGACCGAAAACAGCACCACCTCAGCGAGCACGCCGATGGCCCACAGCCCACCGATCGCCGTGCCGCTGAACCCCTGGGCCTGCCAATGGATGCTGGCAAACCCGTAATAGACCGCGTGGCTTGCCTGGATGAGGCCGCCGCTGAGCGCGAACAGCCAGAAAAATGGGCTGGCCACGAACACCCGCAGCACAGCCTTTTGTCCGGCCGCACCGTCCTCGGCACGGGACTGGCGCGCAGGCGCGTGACCTCCGCGCGGCTCCGGCGGCAGGCCGAAGCCCGCCGCGGCCGTCAGCGCCAGCACCGTCAGGATCGCGGGCAAGATGGCGTTCGGCCCAAACTGGGTAAGCAGCGCCCCGCCGGCCAGATTGGCGGCGATAAAGGTCAAGGAGCCCCAAAGCCGGGTGCGCCCGTAATCAAAGCCCTGTTCGCGGGCGCTCGCTACCGCAAGCGTCTCGATGAGCGGGATCAGCGCGGGATAAAAGGTCATGCTGAGAACCGTGACGACCAGCACGCCCCAGAATCCCGAAACTCCGAAAAAGAGACAAAAACTCAAAATAGAAAGCCCGGCGAGCACGATGATGGGGCGCCGGCGTTCGCCCAACCGGTCGGCCATGGCCCCGAGCAGGGGGCCGGAAATGACCCGCATCACAAGGCCGACGGCCACCAGGGTGCCAACGCCCGCGGCATCGATCCCCCGCGCCTCGATCCAAACCGGCCAGTAGGGCGTGTGCAGCCCGACGACCAGAAAGATTGCCCCGAAGAAGACGGACAAACGCAATTGGGCCCACGGGGGCCCGTGGGGTCGTGGTCCGCGCTGTTGTGCCATGGCGGCTTTCTCCCCTGTCCACCGAAGCGCTTTGCTAGCATCCGGCCCGTCAATACCAGCTTAGAGGTGGGCAAGATCATGGACGACGTGACACGAAGCCGGGCCGCGCACGCCCCGGCCCCCGAAAACCGCCCCGAAAACCGCCCCGAAAACCGCGAAGATCCCGAACGCGCGATCTGGCTGATCGTCGCTGGGGTGAGCGGCCTTCTGGCGGTCGGTTTCGGGGCGTTCGGGGCCCATGGCCTCAGGCACTTGGCCGAAAGCGATCCGGGTGCCCTGGCCGGCTTTGAGACCGGAGCGCTTTACCATCTGGTGCACAGCGGTGTGCTGCTGGCGCTCGCCGCGGGTCGCCGGCCGGGCGCCTTTCGCCTCGCCAGCGGTCTGTTCGTCCTGGGCATCATCCTGTTCAGCGGTTCCCTTTATAGCCTCGGGCTCACCGGTTCCCAGGCCCTGGTCATGGTCACGCCTCTGGGCGGGCTGTGTTTCATGGCCGGATGGGGGGCGACGGCGTTTGCCGGCTTACGGGCCGCCAGGGCACGGGATCTGTCCGGCGATGCAATTGTAACCGGCGGGCCCGTAGACTAAATTCAGGGGGATTGTCCTAGACTCGCAGGTCCGAACGCGAGCAAAACCAAGAGGTTGGCGGCTATGGTGTCGGTCCATGGTGATCGAACCGCGCGCCGCCTCGCTGGGCGGCGGTGCCTCAACGGGCGTCCGACCCTGTGCCGGCGCGGCGGATGGCGCTTATGACATTCGGCTTTTCGGCGCCCGTCGCCGACGGCGCTCCGTCATGCACAGCCCGCCTTTGGCCGCGTGCCTGCCCCACTGTCCCCTTCCCACTCTCTGGTCTCGCAGCCAGGAGGTCCGCCCCGGTCTGGGCGCGGCGATGCGCCATGACGCGTCCTGCGATGCCATTCGATGGAGACCATCCATGAACCGTCGCCGTCTGGTGTACGAAGGTAAGGCGAAGATCCTGTACGAGGGTCCGGAACCCGGCACCCTGATTGCCCATTTCAAGGATGACGGCGCGGCGCAGGCCGACGCAAAGAACAAGGTCGTCGAGGGCAAAGGCGTTCTCAACAATCGGATTTCCGAATACATCCTCGCGCAGCTCAATCAGATCGGCGTGCCGACCCATTTCGTGCGCCGACTGAACATGCGCGAACAACTCATCCGCATGACCGAAGTCATTCCGGTCGAAGTGATGGTGCGTAACCACGCCGCCGGGTCCCTGTCGAAACGGCTGGGCATCGATCCGGGCACGCCCCTGCCCCGCTCCATCATAGAGTTTTATTACAAAAGCGACGATCTTGAGGACCCTATCGTCACAGAGGAGCACATCACCGCCTTCAATTGGGCCGCGCCCCAGGACATCGACGACATGATGGCTCTGGCCCTGCGCGTGAACGATTTCCTGGTCGGCCTGTTCATGGGCGTGCGCCTGCGGCTGGTCGATTTCCGGATCGAATTCGGCCGCGTCTATGAAGGCGACATGATGCGCATCATCCTGGCCGATGGCCTGTCCTGCGACAGCTGGACTGTGGTGGGTCCGGACGATTTCGAGCCCGTGGATCCCATTGAAATCGCCCACCGGCTTGGCGTTTTGGAGCCGCGCACGGTCTTCAAGACCGAAGGCCCGGCCATCGTCGGCGGTCTCGACACGGCCCAATAATCCAGGGACCAGCGCGCTGGCGTCACGTGCCGCAAAATGTAACGTGGACCCGCTCATCGGCGGCCGGCGGGGCTTTGTAGGCCTCCCGGTCCGGCTGATCCTCGAAGGGTTTTGCCAGAACCGCATTCAGGGTTTCAAACGGTTTGAAATCGCCATCCGCCGTTGCGGCCTTGATCGCTTGTTCCACCCGGTGATTGCGCGGGATGTAGGCCGGGTTGACCCGGTCCATGGCGGCGGCGGTGATAAGGGGATCGCGGCCCCTTGCGGCCAGCGCGCCGCGCCAGTCTTGAATCCATGTCTCAAAATCCTTTGCCTTCGCGCCGAAGACCGATGCCAAGGCTTCTTTCGCTGGCGCTTCGTTTCGCAAAAGGCCGCTCAGCATCCGGAACGTGTTCGTAAAATCGGCGGACGCGGCGGCCATGATCTCCAGCAGGCGGTTCGCCAACACCGTGATCTCCTGTGAGGCCTCCGCGCTGCCGAGTTTCGCGGCAAACCCGCTGCCCCAGGCCCGCTCGTAATGGTCCTTGAACCCGACAATGGTGGCGCTGGCACGCTCCACGGCCTTGTCCTCATCCCCATCGATCAGGGGCAGGAGCGTTTCGGCAAGCCTCGCCAGGTTCCACTGGGCGATGCCAGGCTGATTGCGATAGGCATAGCGGCCCATTTGATCGATGGAGCTGAACACTTTCTCGGCGCTGTACTCGTCCATGAAGGCGCACGGACCATAATCAATGGTTTCGCCGGAGAGAGTCATATTGTCCGTATTCATCACACCGTGTATAAAGCCGACCTGCATCCAGCGGGCGATCAGCGCCGCCTGGCGTTTCACGGCCCCTTCAATCAGCGCCAGATAGGGATTGTCCGCCTGGGCCGCATCCGGATCGTGGCGGGCGATCACATAATCGGCGAGGATCCGCAAGCCCTCTTCGTCCCGCCGCGCCGCGAAATACTGAAAAGTTCCCACACGCACATGGCTCGCGGCCACGCGGGTCAGGACCGCGCCCGGCAGAATGTCCTCCCGGTAAATCATCTCGCCGGTCAGCGCCGCCGCCAGGGAGCGGGTGGTGGGGATCCCGAGGGCGTGCATGGCTTCGCTAACGATGTATTCCCGGATCACCGGGCCAAGGCCAGCGCGCCCATCGCCGCGCCGGGAGAACGGGGTTTGGCCCCCGCCTTTGAGCTGTATGTCACGGCGCACCCCGGCACGGTCGATCACTTCGCCCAGCAACACGGCCCGCCCGTCGCCCAGTTGGGGCACGAAATGGCCGAACTGGTGGCCTGCATAGGCCATGGCCAGGGGATCGGCGCCGTCCGGCACTTTGGCTCCTGAAAACAGGGCCGCCGCATCGCCCCGGGCCAGCGCCGCCGCATCGAGGCCCAGAACCTCGGCGAGGGGCCCGTTCAGGGCGATGAGGGACGGGGCTGGCGCGGGCGCCGGCGCGACGCGGGCGAAAAACCGGTCCGGAAGGCGTCCATAGCTGTTGTCGAAAGCAAAATCCGGCATGGCCGCCTCCAGGCGTTACGGGTTCCGATCTTTCGACGTAACATCCCCGGGCGCGAATGCAATGGCGCGCCCCGCGCAGGCCCTAATGCAGCGGCACATTCAGATGATGCAGTTTCATGCCGTCATGGCGGGCAAAGCGAAGCCATCCAGGGCAACGAAATCCGGAGCCAGTCGCCCTGGATCGCCGCGCCGCCCGAGAGCGGTTCGCGATGACAAGCTGCACCATCTGAATGACTCAATGCCCTAGTGGATCGACCCAGACATTTGAAGCCCGACAGGTCGAGGTGAGGCAATGGATAAGCCCTTCAAATGTCTGGATAAGTTGATCCATCAACAAAAAACCTAGTGGTTCGAAACGTCAGATTCGAACCACTAGAAGGCGTCCGCCAGGACCGCCTCCATGGCGGTGAGCGCGCGGGCGCGGTCCGCCTCCCGCTGGAGCCCGTGCCCGGTTCCCTCAAGCGCCACGACGGTCACAGGTTTTCCGGCCGCCTTAAGGGCCGCGGCCATGGCCTCGCTCTGGGCGAACGGCACCACGGGGTCGTCTTCGGCATGGATCAGCAGCACCGGGCCGACCATGGCACCGGCGCGCGAAACCGGCGAGCGGCGCGTGCGGGCCGGCCCATCGGTCCAGCCCGGCCCGAGGGCGCGGGCCCAGTAGGCCGCCGCTGACGGGCCGTCCGCCTCCGCAATGGCCGCGCCAAGATCGGTCAGCGGCGCGACGGCGATGGCGCAGGTCGGCACCGCGGCCGCGTCTGCCGCCCCGGCGCCCGCCAGCGCCATCAGGGCCGCATAGCCGCCATAGCCCTGGCCGGCGAAACAGACCTTGGAGACATCGGCAATCCCGCGCGCGCCGACCTCGGCCACGGCATCGAACAAATCCGCCTGCATGGCGAGGCCCCACTCCCCGTCCCCAGCCGCTTGGATGGACCGAGTGAGACCCTCCGAGCCCCGATAATTGGGCTGCAGCACCGCATAGCCGCGCGAGGCCAGGAACTGGGCCAGATAGTGGAAGGCCATCACGGCCCGCCGCTCCGCGCCGCCATGGGGGCTAAGGTCCTGGGCCGGCGGCACGGGCCGCCCACCGAACGTCCGATTAAGGAGCACATCGCGAAAGTTGGGTGTGCGCAACCAGTTGAGGCGGATATCGTCAATCGCTTCGCCGCGGCGCAAGGCGCGGGGCGTGCGCCCGGTCTGGGTGCCCGGCGTCAGAGTGCCAAAGCCCTCCGGCCGGCTATCGCGGGCCGCATCTCCAAGGGCCGGCAGAAGACCCATGGCCGGACCATTGTGCACAAGCACCACAAGGGGCGGTGCATCCGCCTCGCCCCCGGGGCGTTTTGGCCGGGTCACATAGGCGCGCAAGGCAAGTCCGTCGCGGCTTTGAAAGGACAGGGCCTCAACGGGCGCGTGGGGCCCCGGCCCAAGATCCGGATACGCCATGCCGATGCGGCGCGCCTCATTGGCCCGGCTGTCGAACAGATATGTGGTCGTGGGTACCGAGGGCCCGCCGCTCTCCACCACATGGTAGAGATACCCTTGCGTGGACGACAGGATGCGATTGTCCCGGTCCGGCGCAAAGGATCGGTCGATGCGGGCCCTGAGGGCGGCGAGCGTCCCATCGATGGGGACGCTGACGCGCCGGTCCGCCACGGTCTCCACCTGGAGCAACACGCCGGTGCGCGGATCGGCGGCAATCCCGGTCACGGCGCCCGTGCCCGGGTCATCGGGGCTCAAGGTGAGCGTACGCGCGGCGATGTCGTAAAGGTGCAGGGCCGGTCGGCCATCCTCGTCGGGTGCCACCGTGAAGAGGCGCCCCTCTCCTGGTGCAAAGCCCAGAATGGTGAAGGGCGGGCGCTCGCTCACCCCGTGGCGGACAATCTCGCTCCAGTCTTTACCGCGCAGCCGGGTCTCGATCTCCATGCGTGCCTCGGCCCCGATGCCCTCGACATTCCAGCGCACAAGGTTTTCGCCATCGGGCGTGCTCAGCCAGCGAACGGTCAGGGTGCGGCCGCGCGGGTCGCGCCGGCCCCGTTCGATCAGGCGCGCAGCCCCGCTCTCCAGATCCGCTGTGTACAGACTGACCGTTCCGTCCTGGTCCCGGCCGCTGATCAGCACCGCACCCTCCCGGTCCGGCAGAAGGGCCACCAGGGCCTGGTCCGTGCTGGGCCCCTCGCCGTCCCGGCCGGCAAGGCCCTCGATCCGGTTCTGCAGGATAACGGGATCGCTGCCGTCCGCCCGAACCGAAATGATCTGATGCAGGATGGTTGCGCCGCCCAGCCGGCTCAGCGCGCCCGCCTGCTCCGCCTGGATCAGCACCCGGCCCGGCGCAGCCCAGGCGATGCCCGTGACCCGCGCGTCCTCGGGCGCCACCACGGCCGGGCGCGACCCCTGACCATCGGCGATTTCATAAAGGAACACGCCCGAGCGGGCCTCGCCCTGGCGCACCACGGCCAGATACCGCCCATCCGGGGACAGCTGGGCATCGCGAATGTCCGGCAGGGCCGCGAAGGCCTCCACCGGCGGCGGCCCATCCGCTCGCGCCGGTTCCGCCGTACACAGAAAAAGGCCGGACACGAGGCCAAGACCCATCAAGCGCATGGACATGGTTCGTTCGCTCCCAAAGCTTGCCATTCCGCGTGCCCCCTCGCCCTCGCGCCCGCCCTCTCCTCGGGGGGAGACGCTAAAGAAGCAACGGGCCAGCCTCAACCCGCCTGGGCATCACGTGGCCGTGCGCCGCCCCCCAACCGGCGCTGGTGCAGCGGCGCATTCAGATGGTGCAGTTTCATGCCGTCATGGCGAGCAAAGCGAAGCCATCCAGG
>CAYYTT010000061.1:0-19460 GCA_964474635.1 uncultured Alphaproteobacteria bacterium
ACATCGACAAGGACACGGTCGATTTCCGGGACAACTACGACAATTCCGAACAGGAACCCGAGGTTCTGCCGGCGCGTTTTCCCAATCTGCTCGTCAATGGTGCCGGCGGTATTGCCGTGGGCATGGCGACAAATATCCCGCCGCACAATCTGGGTGAGATCATCGATGCCTGTGTGGCGCTGATCGAAAATCCCGAATTGCCGGATGAGGACCTTCTCACCATCGTTCCGGGGCCGGATTTCCCGACCCGCGGCATCATGCTCGGGCAGGGCGGCGCCCGGGCCGGCATGCTGCGCGGACGCGGCTCCGTCGTCGTGCGCGCCCGCGTCGATCTGGAGGAAATCCGCAAAGACCGCGAGGCCCTTGTCGTCACCGAGATCCCGTATCAGGTGAACAAGGCGAGCATGATCGAGAAGATCGCCGAAATGGTCCGGGCCAAGCGGATCGAGGGCATCAGCGACATTCGCGACGAGTCGAATCGCGAAGGCATGCGCGTTGTCATCGAACTGATACGCGACGCCTTGGCCGACGTGGTGCTGAACCAGCTGTACCGTTTCTCCCCGCTGCAATCGAGTTTCGGGGTGAACATGCTGGCGCTGAATGGCGGGCGCCCTGAGCTGCTCAATCTCCGTGAGTTGATCCAGGCCTTCATCGCCTTCCGCGAGGAAGTCGTCACCCGGCGCACGCGGCATGAACTCAACAAGGCGCGGGACCGGGCCCATGTCCTTGTCGGCCTGGCCATCGCCGTCGCCAATATCGACGAGGTCATTGCCGTCATCCGCTCCTCGCCCGATCCGGCAACCGCGCGTGAGCGCCTTCTGGAGCGGGACTGGGATGCCGGGGACGTGCTGCCCTTGCTCGCTCTCATCGATGATCCCCGGGCCATCCGGGTCGGCGAGGATCGAATCAAACTGTCGGACGCCCAGGTCCGCGCGATCCTCGACCTGCGCCTCCAGCGCCTGACGGCTCTGGGCCGGGAGGAAATCGACGGCGAGTTGAAGGAACTGGCCTCCAAAATCGAATATTATCTCGAGGTTCTCCGTTCCCGGATCAAACTGCTGGAGATCATCCGCGAGGAACTCGTCGCCGTGAAGGACGAGTTCGCCACGCCGCGCCGCACCGAGATTGTCGAGGCCGATTTCGACGTGGACGACGAGGACCTGATCCAGCAGGAAGACGTCGTGGTGACGGTGACCCACAGCGGGTACATCAAGCGGGTGCCACTCAGCCTCTACCGGACCCAGCGGCGGGGCGGTAAGGGCCGGTCCGGCATGACGACCAAGGATGAGGATTTCGTGACCCGCGTCTTCGTGGCCAACACGCACACGCCGGTCTTGTTTTTCTCCTCGACCGGAATGGTCTATCGCCTGAAGGTCTGGCGCCTGCCTGAGGGCTCGATCACATCGCGCGGCAAGGCCATGGTCAATCTTCTTCCGCTCTCGGAGGGAGAGACCATCACCAGCGTCCTGCCCATCCCGGCCGAAGAACACAAAATGCGCCAGTTCCTCATGTTTGCCACGCGCAGTGGCAGTGTGCGGCGCAATTCCCTTGAAGATTTCGAACGGATCAACGCCAACGGCAAAATCGCCATGAAGCCGGACGACGGCGACGGCATCGTGGGCGTGAAGCTGTGCACGGAGGATGACGACCTGGTACTGACGGCCCGGGGCGGGAAATCCATCCGCTTCCCCATTACCGATGTGCGCGTCTTCAAGGGGCGTGAGTCGACCGGCGTGCGCGGGATCAAGCTCGTCTCCGGTGATGAGGTGATCGGCCTGTCGATCCTGCGCCATGTGGACGTCGTCCCGCCGGAAGCGCGCGCCTATCTGCGCCAGGCCAACGCCATGCGCCGCGCGGCCGCCGGCGAGGAAGCCGGTGTGCCGGAGGAACCGGTGCTCGATGATGCCGGCGAAGACGGCGCCGAGGAGACGACCCTGTCGCCGGAACGCTATGCGGAACTCGGCGCCCGGGAACAGTTCCTCCTCACCGTGACGGAAAATGGCTTCGGCAAGCGCACGTCCGCCTACGAATTCCGCGTCTCCGGGCGCGGCGGCCAGGGGGTCGCGGCGATCACAATCAATCAGCGCAATGGCGGCGTGATTGCCTCCTTCCCCGTGGAGGACAGCGACCAGATCATGCTGGTGACCAATGGGGGCCAGATGATCCGGTGTCCGGTCGATGATGTGCGCATCGCCGGGCGGGCGACTCAGGGTGTCACGATTTTCCGCACCGGTGCGGATGAACAAGTCGTCTCCGTGGAGCACCTGGGCGATACGGGCAGTGATGCCAATGGCGAGGAACCCGATCCGCAGGGCGAAGACGATCCGGGCCCGGGCCCGGATATCAGCCCCGAAATGGGCGAGGCGCGCGAAAGACCGGAACCGGAAGGCGAGGCCTGACGTCGGCGCCGGGCGTCAGTGTCCGGTACGGGCGTTAAGTTCCTGTTATCCTTGAACGGCCCACTCAAGAACGATATGTCACGGCGCGTTGTGCTCCCCGGGTACGGCGCGCCGAAACACCGTTCTTCCGTGAGGCCCGCGCCGCCATGCATCCAAACTTCCTTTTGTGTTTCGGCTGCCAACGGGGCGGCACCACGTGGCTTAGCCGCCATTTGAGACAGCATCCGCAGACGGATTTCCCGCCGCGCAAGGAAATCCGGTACCTTGATGCTCTCTATGTCCACGATTTCCATCGCATTCAGGCCGAACGGGTGCGTGAGTTTCGGCGCGGGCTGTGGAACGCGCTGGGCGAAAATCCAAAGCCCATGGGGCCGGGCCTTGCCCGCGAATTGGCCTGGAACGCCCGCTACGCCCTCGTGGCGCGCGAAGACTACACGGATGATTGGTATCGTGGTCTGTTCGCCGACCGGGACCCGGGGCGGATAACGGGTGATTTCTCGCCGGACTATTCCCTGCTGCCCGAAGACGGCGTTGCGCATCTGGCCCGGCTGCTCCCGGACGCCCGGCTGGTTTTCTTCCTGCGCAATCCGGTGGAGCGCACCTGGTCGGGCGCGACTTACGTCCTGCGTCACCAGAAAGATCTTGCCGACGCCGCCAAGCTCGAACAGGCCAGCAATCTCGTCTTTTCGGACATCCAGTCGGAATTTTCCGACTACCGAACCATCATCAGCCGCTTTGAGCGCCATTTCGATCCCGCGCGGATCGCCTATTTTTTCCATGACGATTTGATGAGCGATCCGGTGGAGGTGCTCAAGGGCGTGTGCGGCCATGTCGGCTTGCCCTTCGACCGGCGGCATTTTTCAGGCCTTGCCCGAAGCACCAATCGCAGCCCCCAGCTTGCCCCTCCCAACGCTCTCCAGGCGGAACTCTGCGGCGCCTACAGGCCCGTTCTGGAGTGGCTCGCGGAACGCTTCGGCGGCCATTGCAGCCATTGGCTCGAAGAGGCCGACACCGCCTTGCGCGGTGCGCGAGGGGTGGCGGCCGCCTGATCCGCAGCCCCCCGACCCTTGGTCCAAAACGTCCGGCCCATGCCCTTGCCCCCAACTGGCCGCCGAAGGTTTCAGACGCCGTTAAGGACTCCCGCGCCAAGCCTTAACACTGGTGACTGAACAATGAGCAACGGATAAGGGGTGATGGCATGACCTGGTCCCGGGTGGTCAAGAAGCGCATTTATCCAAAGCTGCAGGCTGTGCCCATTTTAGGGCCCGTACTGACGGCCCTGGTCCGGGTGGTCCTGATGGGGCGGCGGCTGAAGGCCTTCGACACGCTTAAGGACCAGGTGCAACATGTGTCCACGACGCTTGACGCCCTCGTGCGCGAGCAAGAGGCCCGGAACGCCGATGGGCGGGATGCGGAGAGTTTCGGACGGACCATCCGCGTGATGGCGGCAACACTTGAAGCCTTCGAACAACGCCTTGCACGGCTCGAAGCCCGCGGCGGCGAAGGGGGGCGGCGCTCGGCGGTCCCGGCGCCACCGCCAGCGGCATCCTCCCCGTCAGCGTCCATGTCGTCAGCGTCCATGCCGTCAGGGCCTATGCTGTCAGCGCCCTCGCAGGGCGGCGCGCTCGATCTTCAAGAGCGCCTGAAAGCGGTGTGGGCCGACGGTCCCGAACGCCCCGCCGTCTCCGTGGTGGTCAACACCTTTAACCGCGCCTCAACCCTGCCCGCGACCCTCGCCGGGCTGCGCCAGCTGCGCTATCCGGTTTTCGAAGTGATCGTGGTAAACGGACCGTCCACGGACGACACCGAAGACGTGCTGCGCGCCCATGAGGGGCTGATCACATCCCTGTCCTGCCCGGAAGCGAATCTTTCCATGTCGCGCAACATAGGGATCGCGGCGGCACGCGGAGACATCGTTGCCTTCATCGATGATGACGCGGTGCCCGAACCCGATTGGCTCGACCGGATTGTTGCGCCCTTTGCCGATCCGCGTGTCGGGGGCGCCGGCGGTTTTACCCGGGACAATTCCGGCGTGTCCTTCCAGTGCAAGGCGGTGATTGCGGATCGCTTCGGCGACAGCCAGGCCTTTGAAAGCCTGGAGGCGTCAGGCCTTGATCGCCAGGCGGGCTCTGAGGCAGGCCATGACCGGTTCATCAGCACCACGGGCACCAATGCCGCCTTCCGCCGCGACGCCTTGCTGAGTGTGGGCGGTTTCGATGAAGCGTATGCGTATTTTCTGGATGAGACGGACGTCAATCTGCGCATGACCGATGCCGGATGGACCACTGCCCTCGTTCCGGAGGCGGAGGTTCACCACAAATATGCCCCCAGCCACCTGCGTGACGAGCGGCGGGTGCCCAAATCCATGACCATTCCGGCGCGCAGCAAGGCCTATTTCGTCTATCGCCATGCCGGCGCCCGCTACGGGATCGCCCGAGCGGCGGACTACATGGCGGACTATCTGAAACGCGAGCGCGGCTTCAAGCGTTCAAGCGTCACGATTGGCGATCTTGATCCGGACGGGTTTTCGCGCCTGACCGCGGAGACGGAGCAAGGGGTCGAAGAAGGCATCAAGCGGGCCATGAGCCAGCGCGCACCGGCGCTCCTTGGCGAGGAGCTTCTGGCCGCCCATGGGAACCGGTCCTTCAAGCCCGTGCCGGTGTTGCGCCCCACTGAACGGCGTTTACGGATCGTTTTCCTCTCCCAGAGCTGGGGCCCCGATACCGACAGCGGGATTGCGGTGTGGACGCGCCACGCGGCGGAGGGGCTTGGTGCGCGCGGCCACGAGGTGAGTGTCGTAACCAAAAGTCCCCATGGCCAGCATACCGTGGATTTCGAAAATGGGGTCTGGGTGCACCGGGTCGTCGCCGACCCCAAGGCGGAGCGCCGGTTCCCGCCCTTGCCGCATCTGCCCGAGGACGTGGCGGCCCATTGTATTGCCGCCTATGACGAGGTTATGCGGATCGCCCTGAGGCGGGGTCTCCATGTGATTTCCGGCCCCCTGTGGGACGTGGAGCCCATGGCCTTTCTCGGGGCCGGTACGGTGCCGTTCGTGGTCAGCCTGCACACATCGGCGGCGCTCGCCATGCCCTCCAAACCCGATTGGACCAGCAGGCCCGACTATTGCCGGGACCATGTCCAACCGGTGATCGAGGCGGAAACAATGCTCCTGCGGGAAGCGCCCGCCTTGCTTGCGAATTCACAAGCCCTGCTGCGCGATCTGCATAATGCCCATGGCGTTGACCTGGGCGACGGCCGGGCCACCGTGATCGCCCATGGCCTGGCGGATGTGCCGGACACGCGCGTTAATCGCGCCGCGGATGGCATGGTCCGCCTGCTTTTTGTCGGCCGGCTGGAGATGCGCAAGGGTGCGGATGTGCTCTTTGGGGCGTTGCCACAGATCATGGGTGTGCTGACAACGCTCGACGTTACGATTGTCGGCGAAGAGCCCGGCGCCGAGGGCGGTGACGGTCTGTGGGCCGCGTTCTGCGAGGCTCACCGGGATGCGGCGTGGTTCGACCGGGTGCACTATGAGGGTGCGATCGACCGGACCCTGCTCGAGTCGTTTTACGGGCAGGCCGATATCGTGGCGGTTCCCTCCCGATATGAGTCCTTCGGGCTTGTGGTCATTGAAGCCTTGCGGGCCGGCGCCGTACCGGTGGCCTCTTCCGTCGGCGGCATGGCCGAGATCCTGTGCCACGGGGAGAACGGCCTGCTGGTGCCGCCCGCCAACCGAACGGCCCTTGCCGAGGCCATCCGGCGCCTTGTGGAGGATGCGGACCTGCGGCGACGGCTCTCGGCGGCGGGCCGGCGGCACTATGAAGAACAGTACACGGCTGATGTCATGGTCGGTGCGCTGGAGCGGTATTACGCGCGGATCGGCGGCGTGTCCCTTGGGGTCGCACCGCCCTTTCCGACCGCGCGCCTGCCATCGGCGGCCCCCTCTTCCGCGTCCTCCTCCTTGGCCCGATCGGCGTGACACCACACACAGCCAGCAAAGGTCCGTCCATGGTACACAACGCCGCCCAGGCTCCCTCCCAAAAGACGCCGTCCCCGAACGTCCTTCTCGACCTGTGGCACGAGGCCCTGGCGCGGAACGGCAAGACACGCAGCATCATCCTGGCCAGTACCTTTCGCTCCGGCAGCAGTTATGTGGCGAGCCTGCTGCGGGCCAACGGCGTCGTGGGCCTTGGCCAGGAGACCTTTGCGCAGGCCTGGCGGCTCAGCGCGAAAGGGGCGGGGCCGGAGGATGCCGAGGCCTTTTTCGGGGAGGTGGCCGCCAATGGCGAGGGCCCGTGCCTCGCCAGCAAGCTCATGTGGCCCCACCGGACCCATTTTGCCGGCGCCCTCGGTTTGGGGCGGGAGCAGGCGAGCGCGTTCGCCGACCTGTTTCCCGCCGCCCGCTGGATCCATGTGGAGCGCCGCGACAAGATCGAACAGGCGGTGAGTTTCTGGCGCGCCAAGCGCTCCGGGCGCTGGCATGTCTACGGGCGCGGCGAGCCGGAGCCGCCGGTGACCTACAGTTTTCGCGATTTGCTCGGCGCGTTGCGCGAAATCGAACTGCATGACCGTCTGTGGGCCGATTTCTTTGCCACGGCCGGGATCCAGCCCATCCCCGTGACCTATGAAACCCTGATTCAGGACGTGGAGGGCGGGCTTACCGATGTCTTGCGCCGCCTGGACGCGCTTGGCGAGAGCGGTGTTGTCACGCAGGTCAATCTGAAGCGCCAGGCGGATGATTTGTCCACCGAGTTCCGGGAACGGTTCCTGGAGGATCTTTATCGCGGCGTTGATGCGGGTGTGCGGACCGACCTGCAAACCCTCCAGCCCAATCCGGCGACGCCGAAAAGATTGCAGGGGCGCGAAGTGGACCAGGGCGCGCGGCCGGCCTCGGTGCCCAAGGACATGCGCGACAAGATTCGCGCAGCGCTCTCGGGCCTCCGCCGCGAGCCCGTCGAGGCGGCCGGCCCCTCGGTGCAGGAGCGCCTGGAGACCCTTGAGGGCCTGACCCGTCAGATCCGCCAGCTTGTCGGTCCCTTCGGACTGCCCCTCGGCGCGGGCCACACGCTTGTCCAGAGCTTGCACCAGGTAAAATATCTGGTGCCGGCGGATGATCTTGTGATGACGCCGTCGCTCGTGGTCTACCGGCAATGGGACCCGGTGCTGTCGGCCCTGATGCCGCGGCTGTGCCCGCCCGGCTCGACCTTCGTCGATGTGGGCGCAAGTTTCGGCTATTTCAGTTGCCTGGCCGCGGTCCACATGGGCACGGCGCCCGGTTCGCGCGTGATCGCGATTGAGCCCAATCCGGATCTGGTCGACCTGTTAACGCGAAACCGGGAACTCAATTGGTCGACGAGTCCCATGCGGATCGTCGAGACGGCCGCCGGCGCGCTCAGCGGTGAGGGAACGTTCCAAAGTCTCCCATCCCGCCCAAACGGCGGTACGCTGGCCGAACTGGGCCCGAACGCGCCAGAACCTCTCACCCGAACGGTTCAGATTGCCACGCTTGATGATATCCTGACGGATGAACCCGATCCCACCTTGATCAAGATCGATGCGGAAGGGCTGGAATGCGCGGTCCTTGGCGGCGCGGAGCAGACCCTGCCGCGTGTCACCAGGGGGCTGGCGATCACGTGGGATCCGGATCGTCTGCGCATGGGCGGGTTCCGGCCCATGATCTCGCTCATGCGCCTTGCCGATATGGGCTACAGCCTGCACCGCCTGCCGGCCAAGACCGAAGATCCGTTGCCGGACCCGGAAAGCCCCAAGGCGCTTGCCGCCGTGAAGCGCTGCCGAATTCTGGCCCTGCGCGGCCCACTTTAAGGCGTGTCGGTCGAGGGGACCGCGTCGCTCAAGGCCGTGATCACGGCCTTTTTGATCGCCGGACGGTCGGCGGGGTCAAGCCCGAAATGTTCCGCCAGAAGCGCATAATCCTCATCCGAGAGGCTCAAAGACAGGCGTGGGCGCTGGGCGGGCCGGTAACTCAGCCCCAGGAGCTTTCGCATATGATCCTGGGGCGTCAGATCGGCCCGGGCAGCCTCCACGCGCAAGGCCCGGGCCACGCTCACATCAAGGTCCATGGCCATCTGCACGGCCCGCACGGCGCGGGTCTTGGCATTATCGGCCACGGGGTGCCCTTTCGTCAGGTCCCGGCTGGCCAATAGGCTTCGATGGCGTCGGGGCGCAGTTTGCGGCAGGCGTAAACTTCCGTGTCATCGTCATAGACTTCGATTTCGATGGTGAAGTCCGGATCGCCCATACCTTCGAGCTCGTAGTAGTCGAAGGAGACCCAGGTGACGCCGCGCCCGTCCCGGAACCGCGCCGGGGCGGCGTCCGTCCGCTCCTCATAGCCGTCCTGGTCGAGCCACGCCTGTAGCGGTTCGGGCCGGGCCACCAGGGGAATCACCGAGGTGTAGCCCTTCTCGAAGACGGCCGCGAAGCGCTCCTTATCGAAAAGGGTCTCCACGTCCGGGCGCTCCAGCAGCCGGGTCAGGATCAGGGTCCGCCCCTGACTGCCGGCCTCATAGCTCAGGCCGATCGTGCTGGTTTCATCCGAGAGCACAAGCGAGCGCTCGGCCCCGTAGCCGTAGTCCACCTCATTGATCTGAACAACGGCAAAACGGCGGTTGGAGACCTTTGGGATCGGCAGGAAGCCAAACTCCACGAAGTCGCCAAGGCGCAGATCGTTCGGTGAGCGGATGTCCTTGCGAACCTCCGCCCGCTTCGATCCGCCCCCGAACAGGGTTCTGAGGCTGAAGCTCATGACCGGCGCGCCCGGACCCGGTCCAGAATATCGTTCGCCTTCGTTGCGCCCGGCTTGATGCCGGCGGCGCGCAGCTTGTCATCGAGGTCGGCGCCCGTGCGCTCCCGGGACAATTGCTCCGATGCCTTCATTTCGGCCGACCGGCGTTCCTGCCGCTCCTTGATGCGTTGCAGGCTTTCGCTGGCGCGGGCCACACGGCTGTCGCTGCTGTTGAAGGAGGTGGCAAGCGTTGCCGTCGTGCGCTGCACCCGCTCGGTGGTCTTGACCATGCGGGTCTCCCGCTCCATGGCCTCCACCTTGCGCTGGGCATTTTTCAGGAAGGCCTTTTGCTGGGTCACCTTGGTGGCCAGGTCCTCCACGATGCCCTGCTGATAGGCGCTTTCCTCGTCGAACTGGCTGACCCGTTCGGCGATTTCCTGGGCGAGGGCCTCATCACCCTTGTCGAGGGCCTGGGCGATATAATCCTCATGCTCACGGATCTTGCGCTGCGCCGTCTCGTGTTTGGCGCGGGCGGCTTCCTGGTCGGCGATCAGACCGGCAAGGCTTTGCTCGGCTTTTCGGATTTCCACCTTGGCGTCGTGCACTTCCTGGTCCAGAATCCGCAATGCGTTGGCGTCCACGATGGCTTCACCGGCTTCTCGGGCCGAGCCGCGGATGGCGGTGACGATTTTGCTCAGTATGCCCATGGGCTTGACGTCCTTTCCTCTGTGGAAGGCGGATCAGGCGAGATAGTCCTTGACGAGATCAAGGGCCTCTAAGGTGTTGCCGGCCAGGGTCTGGATTTCCTCCATCACCACCTCCGTCTTGGAGGACGAGGAGAGGGAGCCGTAGAGGTAGACCGCCCCGTTGGCGAGGCCGAAACTGCTCAAGGGCAGGCTTAGATTGCCGGCCAGCATGGTCTCGAAGAGTTCGCCCTTGCGCTCAGGCCGGATTTCATCCGTGCCGAACAGGCGCACCATGCACAGCAACTCGCCTTCCGCTTCGGACAGGGCGATGGGGAACTCCGGCTGATCCTCGATCAGCACGCGGTAGACTTGCCCGGGACCGGGCAGGGGCTCGACCGTAAAGGGATAGGCGAGGCTATCCTGGCTAGCCGTTTCAAGACGTTTGATGATATCGGCGGGCATGGCTCCCTCCTGACCGTTTGTGATAAAAAACTGGCGATGATGACATATTATGTCAAGAGCCGCCCCCAATCGACAGTGCGTCCCGGCTCCAGGCCTCCCGGTGGAGCCGGTACATGCGATTGCCGCTGATGGTATTGGGCTCAAGGGTTTCCGCCCGCTCAAGAAAGCCGGTAGGGAAGGCGAAGGCACCGGCGATGAGCGCCCGGTTGGCCCAGCTCTCGCCCGGGATGGCGCGCGGGCTCTCGGCGATGCGGTGCTGTAGGGGCCGCCCGGCGGGGGCGGCAAGGGTCCAGCCCCATTCGCCGAAACTGGGCACATTGGCCCGGTAGCGCGCGACGCGTGGAAAGCCTGCCGCTTCCAGGGTTCGGCCCACGGTCAAAAAGGCGTCGCGCGCGTGGAACGGGCTTGTCGATTGAATGGCCAGGGTCCCGTCTCCGGTCACAAGGCGGCGCAGGGTTCGGTAAAAGGCGACGCTGTAGAGTTTGTTCAGGTCCGGATGGTTCGGGTCCGGCAGATCGACCACGATGGCATCGAAGCGGCGCCCCTCGGCCATGAGCGCCAGGCTCGTGTTGAAGGCATCGCCGAAGGTCACGCTCACGCGCGGATCGGCAAAACTGTTCGCGTTGAGGCGCGCAAGCTCGGCGCCGACCCGCCCGCCGGCCGTGCCGGAGAACACGTCCACCATGCGCCGGTCGAGTTCCAGAACCGTTACCGTTTCGGGCTGCCAGCGCAGAATATTGCGCAAGGCGAGGCCGTCGCCGCCGCCCACGAGAAGAATATGGTCCGTGCGCGCCGCCGCAAGGAGGGGCGGTGCCACCAGCATGGCATGGTAAATGGCCTCGTCGCAGGCGCAGAACTGCAAGCGTCCGTTCAGATAGAGCGAGAGAGACGCCTGCCTGGACGCGCCCTCACGCCGGGTCACCGTGATGCGTTGAAAGTCCGTGTCCGTTTTGAAGACCACCCGGTCGCGATAGAGCGTGTCTTCAAGCGTGCCGTGCCAGTCGCCGATCCGGGGCGCAAGCGCGATGAGGACCACGACTATGGCGCCATGGGCCGCCGCGAGCACCCGGCGCGCCGGAACATCCCTCCAGCGCAGGGCCAGAAACACGGCGCCCGCGAGCAGATTGACGCCCGCCACGCCCAGGCCCACCCGTTCGGGCGGCAGGGCGAGCAGTACCGTGATGAAAATGGCCGCGCCAAGGCCCGCGCCGAGATAATCAACACCGTAAACCGTCCCAGTGTTGTGGCTCAGATGGCGCCGGTGAATGGCCTCGCGCACGCGGGCGATCAGCGGGATTTCCATGCCGATCAGAAAGCCGACCAACGCACCGATGGCATAGGGCACCGCGCCGACCGCCTGCCGAAGGCTTTCGACCGCGCCGCCCTGGGGCACCGCGTCGGGGGGCAGGCGGAAGGCCTCGGCCAGCACCTGCGGGAAGACTTCCACAAGGGCAAAGGCGCCCGCGATAGCCAAGATGCCGAGGGCCCCGAGGACCGCGAGGCTCAATTCAACGACCAGAAAGCCCAGATTGGGATTGACGATCCGCCGGGCGGCAAGGGAGCCAAGCCCCATGGAAACGATCATCACCCCGATCATGGCGAAGATGGCGTGCTCCATCAGGCCGAGCACCCGCCCGGCATAATGGGACAGCAGATATTCGTACACGATGCAGGCCGCCGCCAGAACGACCATGACGCCGAGCACTGTCCCGTCCTGAAGACGCAACCGCCAATCGGCGGGCAGGCGCCCGGGCGCAGCAGGCACGACCGGTTCGGCGGGCGCGGTGGAGGGCAGGCCGCTCATGCCGTTGCGGCGAGGAAGGCAAAGCCGATGGCGATCACCAGGGCCGCCTGAGTCACGGCGATGGCCACATTGGCCTGCCGGTCCACCTCTTCGCGAAGGTCGATCTTGCCGAGAAGCAGCCGCGCCGAGGCCCAACTCAGCGCGAACAGCAGCACCAGGACGATCCCGCACGCGGCAAGCCAGGACATGAGCGCGGGCAGGGGCGTCGCCGGATCATAGGGTACCAGATTGAGGGCACTGCCGATGGCGAGGGCGGCCCCGATCTGAAAGCCGGCGAAGCGGACCGCAAGGGCGGCATTGCCTTCCTTCAGGGCCGTCTGGAAGGAGGCGTCATGGGCCCGGTTATAGGCCTGGATGCGGTAATAGCTGACCAGGGACAGGATCACTTGGCTGACGATAAAGCCGAAAAAGGCAATGGCCGCCACGATCGCCTCGCTGCCCACAACCCAGTTGATCACACTTCGAACAATAATCGCGGTCGCGACCGCGTTGCCCGCATCGGTGAGGGCGGCGGCGATGTTGCCACTGCGCACGGCGGCGCGCAGGGGCAGGTGGGGCAGGGAGATCCGGTCGAAAATCTGGCGGCTGACGAGAATGGCGGCGAGGCCGCCGGCCGAGTAGCATACCAGGAGCAGGGCCTCATGGCCGAGGGTCGCGGCCGGATCGCCGGAAATCACGCCGGTGCCGATGATCCCGACCCCCAGGATGGCGCCGGCCATGGTGATGCCGAAGGCCGGATTGTCCCGCTGGGACAGCTCCTCGAGGGAATTCACATTGGTGGCAAGGCCCATGAGAAAGCGCACGCTCACCAGCAAAGCGGCGCCGACGACGAGGTTGAGCGCCATGACCACGAGAATGAAATCGCTCAAGCCGAGATAGGACAGCACGGCACATCTCCTTTTGTCGTTCGCCCGGTCTTTCGCTGAAGGCCGCCTTGCGAGTGGGGCCGCCTCGCGCTTGGAGGCGCCTGGCGCGTGCAGGTTGCGCGGGCGCCTCGTCTATTTGCCTCGATAAGACCGGGAACTGCCCCGGGACCGACTGGACGGAGCATAGCCGCTCGTCCGCCTGCCGCCATAAATCGAGCCGCGCCGTGCGCCCGCGCCGCGCGCGGCGCCCGTGGTCTGATAGCTGCTGATGCGCCGGCCGGTCTGGGCGACCTCGCCGCGTGCTTGGGCAAAACTGTCCTGTTGTACTGTCCAGGACCCCCCGCCCGTGACGGTCCTGTTGGTGCGGCTCGCATAGGCCGACGCGCGCCGACCGAGCCGTCTGGCTTCGCGGCGTATGATGTCCCCATGGCGCGCGACGCGGCCCAACTCCCGCTGGCGCCAGTGGCGGCTCGAGAAGCGGTCCCGATAGATGTCGTAATCATAGGACCACGGACGATTATAGTACCAGCCGCCATAGGTCATGGGTCCGAGCAGGGTCTGCAGCGCGGCATATTGCGCGAACCAGACCCAGGCGGACTGGCCGCCCGTGCCTTGTGACCACTGCCCGTAGGTGGGGTTGCCGACGAGCATGCTGCCCGCGCTGGGCAGGGTGGCGCCCGAGGGCAGGTTGAGGGGCTCGAGCATGCCACCGCTCAAGGCGGCGACGGTGTTAATCTCATCGACCATTGCCGCATTGATCCGCTCCGGTGCCGCAGCATCATAGATGCGCCCCAGATCCTGCAGGATCTCCCGCGAGGGCTGCCGGCGGCTCGCGTAGTCGTCCATGGTTTGTTGGTGCTGTCCGCGCAGGTCGGCGAGGCGCGGATTGTTCGGGCTCGCCACTTTCGCCATGGCGTCGAACACGGAGGCATAGTCGGGATGGCTCTCCCGCGCCTTGGTCAGGTAATTTTTGAGAATTTTCGCATTGGTGAGCGTTTCGCCCGCCAACATGGCGGTGACGGCGTCGAACCGGCCGCGGATGGCCTCGTCATAGGACGCGATCTGTTTGGCGTAAGGATCGCCGCAGGCGCTCACCACAAGGACCAGGGCCAGGGTAAGCAAGCGATGATGCCAACGGGTCCGCCGTCGAGGGCTTGCGAACGGACGCTTGATCACGGGGCAGACCATCAGTCGAGGGCTCATGGGCGCTCACCCCTGGTCCCGGTCAAGCAGGCGTACCGGCTCGTTCGGCCCGGACGTGACCATGGGCTCGAGGGATTGGGCCTGCAGGGCTTCGAACGCGGTTTGTGCCGCGGTCGGCACAATGAGATAAACGGCCCGCCCGCTCACCACGTCGGAGCCGCGCAAATCGGCACGGACAGTGCCGTTGTCGTCCTCGATGGCGAGGGGGGTGCCCAGGTCCTTGACCATCAGGTCATGCACAAGGTCGCGCCAGGTGACTTGGACGAAGGGCTGCTCAAGGCGTTGGCATTCCTCGCCCTGGGCGTCGAACAGGGCCTCCACGATGGTTTCCGACCCGGGCGCGATGGTTGCCCGGACGATCAGTTCCGGATAGGCGCGGATCGGACGCACGACGGCGTCGACGCCCATGGTCAAGAGCCGGGTCTTCATTTCTGGTGTCCAGGCCTCGGCAATGATGCGCGGCCGGACGGTGCCCTGGCTTTGTGTTCGGCCACGGCGCAGGCGGATGACCTGGTCGGCGATGTCGAAGACGAGGCTTTCTTCCCAGGTGTCATGGCCGGACGGGGCGAGAATAATAATGGTGTCCGCCTCATCCGCCCGTGCTTTTTCAAGGCAGTGCCCGTCATTCGGCCGGCCACTCACCAGGCGCACGTCCCGGTCCACGAGCGGCTGGGGCAGACCTGTGGGCACGGCGTCGGACAGGATGGCCAAGGCACGGTCCGCATAGGGGGTCGTCGACTGGCGGAACTGGTCGATGGCCTTACAGAAATAGTGTTCCGCGCCCTGGGCCGGATAATTGATGAACAGGATGTGGTCTTGCACCATCAGCCGAACCCTTCCTAGGCGGGTCCTATCCCGCCGGTCGATGATGTTCTCCACGAGCAGACTGGTCAGATAGCCGATCGCGGGTATGGCCGGCACATAGATCAGCGCCACGGTTGTAAGCCGGCCCAAGGCCGATGCGGGCGCCAGATCCCCGAATCCCACCGTGGTTCCGGCCGTGGCGGTGAACCAGAAGGCATCCCCGAGGCTCCAGCCCTCGATGGCCGCAATCGCAAAGGCGTGGAGGCTGCCCACCCCCACCAGGCCGGCCAGGATGAACCGCACGGCCCGCGCCGGTTTGCTGGGATGCCCGGCATTGCGCAACCGGCGCAGCATGCGCCTTATGGTGAAATACATCGTCGGCACGGCGGCCGATCCCTCCCTTGCGAGGATGCGGCGAGGTGCCGGCGGTCGACTGACAGTACTATACGGTTTTTGCTTGTCCTACCTCAAGCAGCTTGTCCGATTACGGCCTTTTTGCACATCGCTGCGCGGGGCTTGCACGGTGAACGTAGGGCCGCCAACACGTTATGCGCAAAACGGTGAAATCGAGAGGAGGGAAAGGCGTGCCGTTTCGGGGCGGCCAGCAACAGTCTGTTAACCCGGCGCCGCACACTCCTGGGGTCATGGCCGCGCGCACGGGCGCCGGGTGCCAGGGAGGTGAGCCGCATGCGGATAATCTTTGCCTTTTGCGTTCTCTTGGTCTGTCCCGGATTGGGCCATGCGGATCGTTCCGTGAACGCCGTGGACGGGGGGAAGCCGGCAATCATTCATCAGGGCATTTATCACGGCATTCATCAGGGGCAGGATGGCTTTGCGATCCGGCGCGCCGTCATCCGTGTTTCCGGCGCCGCCGCCCTGGCTGGTCGCTGGGGAGTTGATCCGGCCGGCCGGGCACACCCGCACCACCCGAAGAAACCCTAATTTATTGAGGGAAAAGAGGCAGATAAGGGCGCCTCGTCGCTCGCCTTAAGCGCGAGCAGGGGATTGCTCGGTCCCAATCCATCGTTATAGTGCTGCAACGCAACTTATCATGCACCGTTTTTTATTGCGGGCCGATTGGGTCGCATGGTGCACGGCTTCGGCATGCTGCAAAAGCAAATAAAAGCCGGCGAAGGAGGACCCATGGCGGCGCGTTGTGCCCTGATTACGGGCATTTTCGGTCAGGATGCGGCCTATCTGGCACACCATTTACTTCATGAAGGATATCGCGTTTTTGGCAGCCATCGCCGTGGTTCCAGCCGTGCGTCCTGGCGTCTTCAGGAACTCGGAATCGACAACGATATTGAGTATGTCGAGCTTGAGCTCTTGGAGATGGGCAACATCTTTCGTGTCCTGCGTGATGTGTCTCCAGACGAGATTTACAACCTTGCGGCCCAAAGCTTTGTCGGGGTGTCTTTCAAGCAGCCGCTTTATACCTCCGACGTGGACGGGATGGCCGTAACGCGGTTGCTCGAAGTGGCCCGCGAGATCAATCCTGAGATCCGGTTTTATCAAGCATCCACATCAGAAATGTTTGGCCGGGTTACGGAGTCTCCGCAGACGGAATCAACGCCCTTCGCGCCGCGCAGCCCTTATGGCATCGCCAAGCTCTATGCCCATTGGATGGTCCGGAATTATCGCGAGGCCCATGGCATGCACGCCACGTCTGGCATTCTGTTCAATCACGAAAGCCCCCTGCGCGGGCGCGAATTCGTCACACGAAAGATCACCGCGGCGCTCGCGCAGATGCATTACGGGGGTCAGACCTGTCTTGAGCTTGGAAATCTGAGTGCCGAGCGCGACTGGGGTCACGCCCGTGACTATGTTGCCGGCATGCATGCCATGGTCCAGCGCGATGTGGCTGAGGACTATATTCTCGCGACCGGCGTGGCCCATTCGGTCCAGGACTTCGTCAACCATGCCGCCGAAGTTGCCGGTTTCAGTTTGGCCTGGGAGGGTGAGGGCATCGACCGGCGGGCCATCAACCGCAAGACCAATCAGGTCGCCGTGCGGGTCAACCCAAAATATTTCCGGCCCGCCGAAGTCGACCATTTGGTCGGCGATGCACGCAAGGCCCAGACCGATCTGGGTTGGCGGGCGCACACAACTTTCCGTGATCTGGTTGAGGAAATGACCGAGCGGGATCTGGCCCGTGCGGCCCAGGGACGCGCCCTTCTTTAAGGGCGGCTCGGTGCCCCGAGTTGGCATGCGTGTGCCATCGTGTTACGCCGCAGGCGGAAGGTCCTTAAGCGTCCTTTAATCTGGCTTCTGTTCCTTAATGGATGTTCACCCGGAGCGCGCAGACGCGTTCGGGCCATCGCCGCACAGGGAATAAGGGCCGATTATGGGCGGGATCGCCGGATACATTCATGTGTGCCAGGGGCGCGTGTCCAGTACCATCCTGGCACGGATGCTCTCGGCCATGGGAGAGCGCGGTCCGGACGGGGACGGTTTCGTTGCCCTGGACACGCCCGATCAGCGGCTGTGGTCGCTGTACAGGGCCAAGGCCTCGGGCGGGCCACCTTCGCGCGCGCGCCTGGGCCCCTCCGCCCGCATTGGCCTTGGGGAGCAGCGCCTCCATTTGGGGGAGGTGGGGGACCGGTTTCCCCGTCCGTACGTGTCCTCTGACGGCCGTTTCACGCTGGCCCTTGATGGCACCATTTACAATCGACAGGATCTGCGCCGCCATCTGAGCGCGAGGGGCTGTCATTTTCGTGGTGGCTGCGACGCGGAAGTGATCACAGAAGCCTTTCGCAGTTGGGGTGCGGACTGTTTTGCCCGCTTCAACGGCGTCTGGGCCCTCGCGCTTTACGATCAGTCTTCGGATCTTCTCCTTTTGAGCCGGGACCCGCTTGGTGTGCGTCCGCTCCATTGGGCGATGGACGGTCAGGTCCTTTACTTTGCTTCCGAGATCAAAGGGTTGCTCGCGGTTCCGGCCATCGGCGCGCGCCGGGCCGTGGACCGTCCGACGGCGGCGCGCTGGCTTCTGCATGGGGTGCGCGACGCTGGCACGGCGACGTTTTTTGAAGGCATCCGGCGGGTGCCGCCGGCCTGTTTCATCGCCGCCGAACGGGGCTGGCCCGCGCGCGGCACAAGCTACTGGCATATTCCGCGCCATCGTTTGGAGCGGGCCGATCTGGGGCCGGGCGAAGCGGCCGCGACGCTCCGGGATCTGATCGCCGATGCGGCCGTCCTGCGCCGCCCGCCCGACGGCGCGCCTGCCATCACCCTTGAAAGTGGCTTCGATCTGGGCGGCGCGGCGCTTGCGGCCATGGCCGGCCGGATGAGTGGTGCCCGGGCGCGCAGCTACGCCAATGATGTGGCCGATCCCTCACGTCCGCTCGCGCGCTCCGGCCTCCAATTCGTGGCCCGCGCCGCCGAGACCGCCCGGATTGGCCACCAGGTCGTGCCCGTCCATCCGCTCACCCCCTGGCGGGAGATCACCAGCCTCGTTGCACGCCATGAGGAGCCGCTGGCCGATCCGACCCTTGGATTGCTTCAGACGGCGTGGGAGCCGGTGGCCGGCCATGGCAGCGCGCTCCACGGCGCCGGGGCGGAGGAGTTGTTCGCCCTGCGCGCCGATTTGTTGTCGGCGGCGGCGCTCGATGATCTTTTGGCCGGCAAGATGCAGACTGCGGCAGCGATCCTGTGGGGGGACGCCAAGTCGGTCGCGCCCCGCCGCCGGGCCGGGTTCATGGCCGGCGCCTTGGCCCAGGCCCTGCGCCGCCGAGTCGGCCTGGGCCATCCCTGGGGACCGCCCCATGGCTTGCCCCGGGCGATTTCGGCCGGCTTGCAGGGGCGGCGACTGGATCCCCATCGGGCCGGCTCGCTCCAGGCCCGCCTGGTTGAAGACGTGCTGGCGACGGCCCTGCCGGCCCGCCTGTCGGGCCTCGACCGCGCCGGCATGGGGGTGCCGCTTGATGTGCGTCTGCCGTTTCTGGATCCGCGCATTGTCGATTTCGCCTGCCGGATCCCGGCGGCCTATTTGACGAGGGATGGCTGGTCGGGGTGGATCTTGCGCCGGGCTATGAGCGGTCTGCTGCCGCCGGAGGTGGTGTGGCGTCGCCGGCGGCCCCGCGCCCCGCTCGCCCCAAGGGCCTGGCTTCAACGCAGTCGCCCCCTCGTTGAAATGCTGCTGCGCGACAGTGCCATGCCCTGGTTCAAGGGCGTGGAGCGGGGGCGGTTGCGCCCCACCTGGCCGCTTGTGAGCTTCTTGTTGTGGTACGACGTCATGATCGCTGAGGAGAGCGGCCTCGTGAGTGCCCTTGAGGCCCAGGCCCATGACTTGAGTGCCGGCGCCCAGGCGCCTTTCCCGTCCTGGCGGCCAATCCGGGCGCCCTTGCGGGCGGCGCGGCGGGCCGCGTGAGCATTTCCGTCATCGCCAGCGCCCGCGATACCCGTTATAAGCGGCGTCAACCAATCGGTGGCGCGGTCGGGCCGACGGGATCGGCCACCGGTGGTCGCCACAAGGCTATCCAGCCACAAGGCTATCCA
>CAYYTT010000061.1:19560-21717 GCA_964474635.1 uncultured Alphaproteobacteria bacterium
GCCACAAGGCTATCCAGCCACAAGGCTATCCATATGGGCGAGGTCCGGCCAAAGGGCTCGAAACGACCGCGAGAGGGCAGACCATGGACAAGGATCGCATCCGCGCTTGGCTCGTCGAGGACGCGCTGCCGGTCTGGAGCACCGAGGCCATCGACGACGCCGGCGGCTTTGTCGAACAGCTCGATCTTTCCGGCAAAGCCGAACCCGGCGTGAACCGCCGCGCGCGGGTTCAGCCGCGCCAGATTTACGTGTTCTGTGAGGCGATGCGCCTGGGGCTCGGCGATTACCGCGAGCTCATCGCGACCGCCGTCGACTGGCTTTACGCCCATGGGTTCGACCAGGCCGAGGGCGGTTTTTTCCATCTTTTGGATGGCAATGGCGCGCCGGTGGAGCGTACCAAGGACACTTATGATCATGCCTTCATGATGCTTGGGCTGGCCCACGCCAGCCGTGCCGCGCCCAGTGCAAAGGTCACCGAACTCCTTGAGCACACGATCGCGTTTGTGACGGGCAAGCTGCGCGCGTCTGAAGGCCCGGGCTTTGCAGAGCAGATCCCCGCCCGCCAGCCGCGCCGGCAAAACCCGCACATGCACCTGCTGGAGGCTTTCCTGGCCCTTTATGAGGTGACCGGAGAGGCGCGTTTCCTCGCCGAGGCCGACACCATCGTGGAGATGTTCCGCGCCCATTTTTTCCGTCCCGAGACGGAAACCCTGGCGGAGTTTTTCGGTGATGACTGGGCTCCGCTCGCCGGAGACGAGGGACGGATCGTTGAACCGGGTCACCATTTCGAGTGGGTCTACCTGCTCCAGGCCCATGCCGAGACGCACGCCGCCGAGGGTGCGCTGACCGAGCCGCCGGCCGGTGCCCAGGCGCGGGGCCTGTTTGAAGTAGCGCGAGCCCGCGGCATCGATCCGGTCTCGGGCCTTGCCTATGATTCGATCTGGCAGGACGGCGGGGTCAAGGCGCGCTCAAAGCGGTGCTGGGTCCAGACCGAAGCCTTGCGCACCCACGCCCTGATGGGCCGGAGCTCCGCGCCTTTGGCCGGGGAGGCGGCCCAGTGGCTTGACCGCCTGTTCCGCTATTATCTGGAGCCCGCGCCCAAGGGCACATGGCTTGATGTCATGGACGCTGAAAATCAGCCCACGCCCAAAGCCATTCCGGCGAGCACCCTTTACCATCTGATGTCAGCCTTCTCGTTCCTGCTGCGTGAGCCGGCGGTGGATGTGGGCGCGGCCCGAAGCTGACGAGGCGATGGCTTGGGCCGTGTTGCAACGGTCCATGCCGCAGGCGTGCTCATCCCCCGCACGCGTGAACCGATGAGGACACTATGAGCGAGATGGCCGCCACCCGCCTTGAGGATACCAACAGCGATCCCTGTCGCCCGGCCTGGGCGGCCCTTGAGGAGCATGCTCGAGGGCTGTCCTCGGTGCGCATCACCGATCTGTTCGCGGAAGACCCCGCGCGTTTCCACTCCATGAGCACCCAGGCCTGCGGCATTCTCATGGATTACTCCAAGACGGCCGTCACGGCACAGACAATGGATCTGCTGCTTGCCCTGGCCCGCGCGGCCGATGTCGAGGAGCGCCGCCGGGCGCTCATGGGCGGCGACAAGATCAACCTGACCGAGGGGCGCGCCGTGCTCCACACAGCACTGCGCCGGATCGACAGCGCGCCCGTGATGCTCGATGGGCGCAATGTGGTCGAGGACGTGGACAAGGTCCTTGAGCAGATCTCGGATTTCGTCGGCCGGGTGCACAGCGGCGCGTGGCGCGGTCACACGGGCGAGCGCATCACCGATGTGGTGAATATCGGGATCGGCGGATCCGATCTAGGGCCGCGCTTCGTGTGCGATGCTCTCAAGCCTTATTACCACGGCGCGGTGCGCAGCCATTTTGTGTCCAATGTGGACGGGATTGACCTGGCGGACACGGTTGCCGATCTCGACCCGGCAACGACCTTGTTCGTGGTGGCGTCCAAGAGCTTTACCACCCAGGAAACCATGGCCAATGCGCGCTCCGCCCGGGCCTGGCTCCTGGAGCGGCTTGGCGATGAGGCCGCCGTGGCCAAGCATTTCGTTGCCGTCAGCACCAATCTGGAGGCGGTCGCCGAATTCGGCATCGATCCGGTGAACAGTTTCGGGTTCTGGGATTGGGTCGG
>CAYYTT010000062.1:0-21704 GCA_964474635.1 uncultured Alphaproteobacteria bacterium
CGTCCGGCCCGAACAGCTTGGCGCCATCAAGATCGAGGCGACAGTCGCCGAAGGCCACCTGCCCGTCCGGCCGCTCCGCGTCACGCGCCGGCGCGGCGCCCAGATCCCGGCGCCGCAGGGCCGCCTTGATGCGCGCCTGAAGCTCACGCAGATCCACCGGTTTGACGAGATAATCATCCGCCCCCAGCTCAAGGCCCAACACCTTGTCGACGATGTCTCCGGCAGCGGTGAGCATGATCACGGGCACGGTGGAGGTCTGGCGAATATCGCGCAGGGCGCCAAGCCCGTCCGTACCCGGCATGCGCACATCGAGAAGAACCAGGTCAGGTGTGTGAGCGGACAGTCTGTCGGCCAGTTCGGCGGCGTTCGCCGCTTCGCGAACCTCGTAGCCGCATTCGGTCAAGTGGTCGCTCAACATCTTGCGCAAGGGGGCTTCGTCATCGCAGACGACGATTTGGGTCTTTCGAACAGTCATGGCGCATCCCCATCCGCCGCGTCGCACAGACGCTCCACCAGGGCGAGCAGATCGGATTTTTCAATGGGTTTCTCGATATAGGGATGGTTTTGGTCACGCAGAAAGCGGCGCACGGTCTCGCCCATGGAATCGCCGGTGATAAAGCCCGTGCGCTCGGCACATTCCGGCGCCACCACCTTCATGCGCCCATGGAAGGCTTGCCCGTCCATATCCGGCATTTTGAAATCGCTCAGGACGGCATCGAATGTTTCGGCCTCAAGAATGCGCAAGGCATCACGCGGATCGGTGGTCTTTGTGACGCGGTAGCCCTGGTCTGACAGCAGATCGCAGATGAGCTGCGCGACCCCTTCCTCATCGTCCACCACCAGGACACGGCGCTGGCCTTTCGCCCCGGTGGTCTCAAACGCCGCCCCGTGGTCCGCGTCATCGGGGGCCAGCGCGCGCAGCCGAACGACAAAACTCGCGCCCTTGCCATGGGCGGAGGTGAGGGTCAGGCTGCCACCGTGGCTTTCGATGATCCGGTGGCAGAAGGCAAGGCCCACACCCGTCCCCTCCCCCACATCCTTGGTGGTGAAGAAGGGCTCGAAAATACGGCTTTGGAGGTCCTTGGGGATGCCGGGACCGTTGTCGCGCACCTCAATGACCACATGATCCGTTTGCGCATCATAGGATGAACGCAAGGTCAACGCCCCCGCATCGCGCATGTCCTTCAGGGCATGGCCGGCATTGACCACCAGATTGCTGAAGACCTGGGCGAGCTGGTCGAAATCCGCCGAGACGGCCGGCAAGTCCTCCTCAAGGTCGAGCGTGACCTTGGTCCCATCGGCCCGCAGGCTGTAGCAGGACACCTTGTCGACGACCTCCAAGACCTCATTGAGGGAGCAACGCGTCACCTTGGAGGGCTGCTGGCGGGCCATGGCGAGGAACATCTTCACGATTTTCGCCGAACGCTCCGCGGACTCCCGGATCAGCTCAAGGCGTTCGGCGACCACCGGATCGCTCACCTTGCCTTGCAACATCTGGGCGTAGCCGAACACGACCGAGAGCGGATTGTTCAGCTCATGGGCGACACCCGCCAGGAGTTCTCCGAGGGCCGACAGTTTTTCATTGCGGTGCGCCAGCTCCCGCTGCTCGGACAGTTCCTTTTCGATCCGAACCCTTTCGGTGATGTCCTTGCTGGAGAGCAGATACCCGCCGAGGGCGGTCCGGTGACTGCCACCGATATAGACCTTGCCGGAGGTGAGTTTGAAGGTGACGTCGCGGGCATATCCGCGCACGGCCTGCTTCACCAGTCCCACAAACTCGGCTTTGCTCACCCCATCGGGAATGACGTAGAAATCGTCATTGACGATCATGCTGAAGAGGTCGTCAAAACTCTGACCGGGGTGCGGGCGTGGCCGGTTCGTATAATGAACTTCGAACCATTTTTCGTTGGCCAGCATGAAATTCAGGTCCTGGTCGAACAGAACCAGCGTGTCCTCGGTGGCCTGGATCGCGTCCGTGACCGCTTCCCGGCCCTTGCGTTCGGCGTCCTTCACGGCGGTGATGTCGACCATCACGGTGCAGCGCCGTTCACTGAACACTTCGGAATATTCCAGTTGGAAGTAACGGCCGTTCCGGCATTTGATCTCATGGCTGGAGCGGGCCGCCCGTCCTTGTGGTTTCAGCAAGGCCGAAAGTGCAGCGGCGTCGCCGCGGACGGGGTGTCCATCCACGGTTTCGACTCGCGCCCGGAACATCTCCATGAGCTTCCTGGAGGGCCGCCCAACCAGCGTCTCGGGCGCCCGCCCCATGAACAAGCCATAGGCCCGGTTCGCATGGGTCAAAGTGCCATCGACATCCTCAATGCCGAAGGCGACCGGCAGACGTTCCATGGCGGCGAGGAAAAATTGCTCCGTACGCCTTTGTTCCGTGACATCCGTGAAGGACAAAAGATAGCCGCCGAGCCCCGTCTCATGGGCCGATCCCAGAAGATAACGCCCGGCGGTGGTGTCCATGGGCACCTGCTTGCGCAACGTCTTGGTCCCGGCCAGGATCACATCGCGGTAGTGTTCGTGGGTCTCCCCCTCCGGCACGGCGAAGAAATTCGCCGCCAAGAGACGTTCGATCAAGGTCTTCAGGGGCAGGCCCGGTTTTGGCCGGGGTCCCGGAATATCGAAGATCTCATACCAGGTCCGATTGGCGAACACGAAATTGAGATCCTTGTCAAACAGGATCAGCCCCTCATCGAGGGCCTGCAGGGCGTCAACAAGCATCGCCTGGGCCCGTTTGGCGGCGTTTTGCTCGGCCGTGATATCCTTCAGTGTAATGAGATAACCACCGAGCGAGGTCTCATGGGAGGAGGCCTCGAAAATCGTCGTGCCACTCAGGTTGAGCTCGACATTCTTACGGTAATCTTTGAGCAGACCAACAATCTGAGCCATATAGTGGTCGAAGGTCATGCTGGGCGGCACGTTGAAGGTGCCGGCCTCAAGGCTGGAACGCATCATGGCCGTCAAATGCGTCCCGGCGCGCGGCTCGCCTTCGGTGAAGAACAGATCCAGAAAGTGTTGGTTGGCAAAAACATAGTTCAGATCGGCATCGAACAACACCATCGCCATATCGAGCGCTTGCATGGCGTCCACGGCCATGGCCTTTGCCCGCTGTTCTTTCTCCTTGGTGTCGGAAATGTCCTGCACCCGGCAGCAATAACTGCCATAGGCGGTCTGATGGGTGGAGAGTTTCAGCACCCGGCCATCGGTGCAGGTGAACTCGCCCACACTGCCGGGGCGGTTCGTGAAGGACAGCAATCGGGCGCGAAAGGCCTCCCGGTCTTCATGCTCGGGCCGGCAAACGATGTCTTTGGATATCAACAGATCGACAAAATCCGTCGCCGGATAGCCGTAGCGCAGCACCTTATCCTTGTGGAGATCGAAACGATCCACAAATTGCCGATTGCACAGCATGAAGCAGCCGTCCTTCCACAGAACAAGCGCCTCATCAAGAGTGTTGATCGTGCTGACGGCGTCGCGCAGCGAGATATAGGCATCCGGACGGGTGCGCCATTTCTCAAGGCACACGGACACAAAGGTGGAGCCACCATTGGGCGTGTCGTGGTTGGTCAAAAGATAGTGGCGGCCCTGATCGTCATAAGCATTGAGGGCAACGCCGGGCTGGCGCCACAGCTCGACCAGACGGGCGGCCTCCCCGCCCTGCGCCGGCCGGTGTCCTTCCACCATCGCAAAGGTCTTGACCCAGGCTTCGAGCGTGCCGGCAGCCCTGGACGTTCCGGCCTTACCCGAAACGGGCGCGTTCCAGGCCAGCAAGGCCCCATCGGCGCGGAAAGACGCGTATCGGGTCTCTTGAAGGGCGTTGTCTTGGCTGGCCATCCGTTCGCCTCACTCGGTTGAGGCCCCTTTCCGATCTCGGGCCCCATGTTTTGGCCCCATCTCTCGCAAAGCCCGTTTTCTCCGTATCAAACCGAAGTGTTCAGGTCTGCCGGACCCATGGTTCGGCGCCAAGGTATCTGTTTGACCTCGCCTATTGTATCAATTGTATCAGCGCTTCGGGGGGGATCGGCGGCGAAGGAGGCTTGCCTATGACCATTCCAGCCGGATCCGGGCACAGCACAGGGCTCCATGCGCTGTTTTATGTCGGACTTGCCCTTCTCTTTACCCATGAACTCGACGCGGTGGCGCGCCAGGAATGGCGGATCCTGGCGCCCTTCAACGGGCTTGACGATGCCGAAGCGCAAATCGTCTTTGTCCTGGTCCATATCCCGGCCTTCGCGGCGCTCTTGTGGCTCTCGGGCCATCGCAGCGAGCGGCTGCGCACGGTGAGCCAAATCGCCGTCGATCTGTTCCTCGTCCTTCACGCAGGCCTGCACTTTGCCTTGTCCGGATCACCCGATTACGCCTTCGTGCCGCCGGTCGAGACGATAACGGTCTATGGCGGCGCGGCGGTGGGACTGGGCCATTTGGGCCTGCTTTTGAGATCCCCAGGACGGCCAAGCGATCCCGGCCAAGACGACTAAAGGCAGTGTCCGGTTCCAAGTGCATTGAGTCATTCAGATGGTGCAGCTTGTCATGGCGAGCCGCTCTTGGGCGGCGCGGCGATCCAGGGCCACTGGCTCCGGATTTCGTTGCCCTGGATGGCTTCGCTGTGCTCGCCATGACGGCATGAAACTGAATCATCGACATGTGCAGCTGCACGAGCCTTTGTGCCCGAGGCGTTAACGCTGAAAACACGGCTTTGTAACCCTTGCCCGATAAGTCTCGCGGCGGCGCAATTCATGGCATGGGAACACAATGGGCCTGCACCGGATCAATTTGAGAACCCGTCTCCTGGTCCTGACGACCCTTACTGTGGTCACGGGCCTTCTTGCGATGTTCTTCACGGGCCTTGATGCGGTCAAGCGCAGCGCCGTGAGCCAGGCCCTCGAAAAGCAGGAAGTAAGCCTGCATATCCTTATTAACGCTTTGGTCGAGGGCGGTGCGACCCTTGAGGTTGAGTACGGACCCGATGAGGCCGTGGAGGCCATCCACGCAACCAACCTCCCCCGAATTGCCGGACATGACCTGATCGACAAAGTGGGAACGATCAGTGGCGAGACGGCAACCCTGTTCGCCTGGGAGTCGTCAAAAAAGGACTTTGTCCGCAAGACGACGAATATCAAGAAGGCGGACGGCAGCCGTGCGGTCGGCACCGTCCTTGGTGAAGCCAGCAGCGCCTATGCGCCCATGATTGAAGGCCACCGGTTCCGCGGCGAAGCCGTTATTCTGGGCATTCCCTATTACACTCTCTATCAGCCGATCCTAGGTCCGGAGGGCACGGCCATCGGGATCGCCTATGTCGGCGTGACCAAAGAGGCCGTGACAGAGCAAGTGAGCGCGGTGCGCCTGAAGCTGCTGGTGATGAGCCTTGTGGTCATCGTGTTGGCAACGGGGGCCGGCTTTTTGGCCTTGCGTCAGACCCTCGCTCCGCTCACAGCCCTCATCGGCGTGACCGACCGCTTGCTGCAGGGCGAGATCGACGCGGCCGTGCCCTATGTGGACCGGTCGGATGAAATCGGCAGCCTGGGCAAGGCGTTGGAGACATGGCGAACCGCGTTGATCGAGGCACGTACCTTCGAGCGCGAAAAAGCCGAAGCAGAGGCAGAGGCCAACAAGGTGCGCCGCCAGTCCCAGCAGGAAGGGGCCTCCGTCATCGAAGGCAAGGTGAGCAGCTTGATTGGCGGACTGAACACCTCCGCATCCTCCATCGACAATGTGGCCAAGTCCGTGAAAGACACCTCGGAGGTGCTGCGCAGCCGCTCGGCCCGGATGGAAGAGGCGGCCAAACGGGCCAGCGGGTCGGTGGAAGCCGCGGCCGTGGCGGCGGAGGAACTCCATCTGTCGGTGCGGGAAATCGCCGAGCAGATGATGGCGACGGACGGTCTCGTCAAAACCGTGAATGCCCGCGCCGGGGAGTCAGAAACCCAGGTCAGCGGACTTGAGACGGCGGCGGATGAAATCGGAACCATCGTGCAGTTGATTTCCGACATCGCCGAACAGACCAATCTCCTGGCGCTGAACGCCACGATTGAGGCGGCCCGCGCGGGCGAAGCCGGGCGCGGTTTTGCCGTCGTGGCCTCGGAGGTCAAGAGCCTTGCCGGCCAGACCGCCCGCGCAACGGCGGAGATTTCCGACAAGATCAAGACGATCCAGGAACGCACCGACACAACGGCGGATTCGATCTCCAGGATCACCCAGACCGTGGATTCATTGCGGTCCATGACCGCGACGGTCAGTTCCGCCGTGGAAGAACAGACCGCCGCCATCAAGTCCATCGCGGATGGCATTCGCTCCGCCTCCGAAGCAACCTCGGATGTGAGCGATGACGCCGTGGCCCTGGCCAGCAAGGCCGAGGACGGCGAGCAAAGCGCCGAGGACGCCGCGCAGCAGGCCCGCCAGCTCACATCCGTTGCCCAGGAGTTGGACGAGCAGGTACGCGCCATCATCGACACCCTGCGGGCGGCCTGACAGGCCTCGCCGCCGATCCCCTACAGTCTTCGGGAGACCTGTCATGGTCCGCATGAACCATCGCCTGATCGAGATCGCAGCCGTGTGCCTGTTGAGCCAAACCGGGCTCGCCCATGCTGAAATCGATCCTTTACAGATGGAGCGGCGTATTGAGGCTCTGGAGGCCACGGTCGCCCGCCAACAGGACGAGCTTGAGGCGCGCAAAACCCAAAAGGCCGGTCCGGACGGGACCGTCACGCCGAACAAGGCCCGCTTCGGCAAGACAGACCTCGCCTTTGGCGGCTATGTAAAACTCGACGTCATCGCCTCCAATTTCAGCGATGGGGAATTGCCCTCCAGCAGCCTCGGCCGAGACTTCTATATCCCCGGCCTGATCCCCGTGGACACGCCCGGCGCGGACACAACGCCCAATGAGGGCGAGGACATCGATCTGGATTTCAATCCGCGTGAAACCCGCTTTTTCGTAACGGCCAAGACGGCATTCGAGGGCGGAATCACCGTGGGCGGACGGCTTGAATTCGACTTCCAGGTCACGACCGATGGGGACGAGCGGGTCTCGAACACCTTCGCGCCGCGTATGCGCGAGGCCTATATCACCGTGGACGGGCTCGGCCCTGGCGATTGGCTGATCGGCCAGGACTGGTCGACCTTCCAGGACGTGGCCGCGCTGCCGGAAAATCTCGATTTCATCGGGCCTGTGGAGGGAACGGCCTTCAATCGCCTGCCTTTGATCCGCTATCGCAACGGGCCCGTCGAAGTGGCCTTCGAGCAGCCCGAGACGACCGTCACGCCCTTTGGCGGCGGGGCGCGTCTTTTGCCTGGGGATGACCGGATGCCGGACTTCGTCCTGCGCCTGACCGAAAAGGGCGACTGGGGCCACGTAAAGATCGCCGGCCTTGCACGGGAGTTGCGGGCCGAAAATGTCGGCAGCTTTCCCACAGGTTCGGCGGCGGCGTTCGGTTACGGCGTGTCCGCATCCGCCAAGCTCATGGTGGGCAAGCGGGACGATCTGCGCCTGATGGTGAACGCGGGCGACGGCATCGGCCGCTATGTGGGTGTCAACCTGATCAATGATGTGGTGGATGACGGGGCGGGCGGCCTGAAGGTGCGCGGGCTCGTGTCGGGCTTTGCCTCCTATCGCCATTTCTGGTCGGATGAGTGGCGCTCAAATCTGACGGCGAGTTACTTCCAGGCCGAAGATCTGACCGCCTCCACCGGCACGGGCGTGACCGACAGCGTGCGCAGCCTGCGAGGCAACATTCTGTGGCAACCGGTCAGCAAGCTGACCTTCGGGATGGAGGGGCTCGTGGCCACCCGTCGCCTGGAGAATGGCGGAGAAGGTGAATTGCTCCGCGCGCAGTTTTCCGCCAAATACGCGCTTTAACCCCCGATTTCGCTGGTGCCCAAAAGCTCAAGCGTTAGGGGGTCGGGCTGTCCCGCGTAAAACGCCTGAAGGGCCTCGCGGAAGACGCTGTCGCCGGCGCCTGCCTGTGCAAACAGGGTGAGGCAGGAGCGAAACTTCAGGGCATCGACCGTACCCAGAATGTCCTCGGCGTCCTCGCCCCGGTGCCGGAGCATCAGGCCGACGCAGTCCTCAAGCCTGGGCCCAAGCACGCCGTGGGCCAGAAAGGCCTCGGCCTCGGCGAGATTTTCAAGTCCGAAGCGTCGTGCGGTGGAGGACCGGCCAAGCGCCTTGAGCTGGGGAAAAATGAACCACATCCAGTGGCTGCGCTTGCGCCCCTTGGTCAATTCGTCCCGCACGGTCTCGAAGACGGGGGCCTGGGCCTCCAGAAAGTGACCGAAGGGATCGTCCGCGCGTCCCATATGCGTCCCCCTCAAGCCGGCGCCGCGCCTTACACTCCCTCGCGGGTCGGAAGCTCCACCTGCGGAACATCGGCGCAGGTCAGAACCCTCCGGCGCGGCAGGTCGCCGACCGTGACCGTGCCCATGCCCTCAAGTCCGTGGTCCTGGACATAGTCAAAATCCCGGAAATCGCCCCGATGGCTCCAATAACGCCGGCGCCCCCGGGCCACATAGTAGTCATTGCCCTCAAAGCGATTGTTCGCGGCACGGAAAAACCAGCGCCGGTCGAAATCGGCGCCCATGCCCGTGCGGGCCCGGCCGCGCAGGATGACGGTGTTCCTCTCCACACGGTTGTCGGCCGAGATCCAGCGTCCGGCGCCTGCGTCCCGGTCCTGATGGATAATGGAAATGCCGTTGCCACCCTCCGGCGCCGTGTCCACATAGTTGTTGCGCACGATGGTGCGCGCGGAATTCTGGATCAGGATCTGCGCGCCCCACAGCCAGCGGTGCATGCCGAAGCCGTTATAGACCGCGATGTTGTCCCGGATCTGCGCATTGTATGAAATCTCGTGCTTGATGCCGTCGCCATGGTTGGCGAAGACCAGATTGCCCGCATAGACCACATTGGCGTTGTTCGCGTCGGTCCACAGGCCCGGGCCGAAATTGTCGTGCACGCAGGTGCCCGCCACGATGAGCCCGGTCATCTCCAGGAATTTGGTGCCTCCCGCCTCCCAGCCCCAGGCGTAACCGGCCGTGTTGTTAAAGGCGATCTGCGCGCCGTAGACGGCCGCCTGACCGAACTCGGCCCGAATGCCCATCTGCCCGTTGTAGGAATAGGATCCGCCGCGCACGAGGGTTCGGTCGCCCATGTCGAGGCCCGCCCCATGATTGTGCCGCGCGGTCACGTCATAGAGGCGCCAGCCCCGGGTTCCATGGGCACTGATGGCCCCCGCCTGGGCCCCGGAGGCGTATTTTTCAACGACGAGGTTTTCCAGCGTCACGTCATTGGCACTGGGACGTACGGCCACCTCCACATCACTCAGTTCGACAAGTCTGCCGAAGGGATCCTCGGACAGGATCACCCGCGAGCCCTGGAGCAACCATGTGCCCGGCTCCAATTCGCCGCGCGTGGCCACCCGGCGCTGGCGCACACCGTCCACGAACAGGGTCTCGCGCTCCATGCAGAATGGTCGGTCGGGCTCGCAGTGGCCCGCCTGGGCGTATCCCCGGCGCTCGATCACGCTGTGCCAGGTCTCCCCGTCGGTGCTCCAGTCCTCCAGCACGCGGGCACCGTTGAGCACCGCCCCCTCATCGCCGCGCCGGAGCCCGATAAAGCGCTGGCCGGCCTTGGGCGCCAAGCTCACCCCGCGATAGACACCAGGCTCCAGCAGGAAAATCGCATCGGCGGGCGCCGCAAGCACCTTGGCCTCCACCGGATCCTCGGGGCTCAAGGTGATGGGCGCTCGCGCCTCCCAATGGCGCGGTCCCTGTGCAAACGCGGGGCCGGCCAGCCCCGCCGTAAGACCGGCGCCCAGCACCAGGAGCCCCGCCCAGCTTCGTGCCCCCGCCCAGCTTCGTGCCGCCGCAAGGATCATCGTCCCCGCAACATTCATCGCCCCTGCCACCTTCATCGCCCCTGCAAACCCCGCCCGGCCGACCGACTGCTGGACCATTGCTTCACCCTCATCCCGTGGCGGTGTACCTCTTTGCGCGTCGTTTACCGGGCGCATGGCGCGAGTGTAGACTGAACACCAAAGGTTTGTGAGGGCCAGCGCGCCTTAAGCAGCGTGGTCCGCCGGCCGGGCGTCAAAGAGCCCGCGGAACCGGCAGAGTGAGACAGAGGGGCTTGAGGCGACCATGGCGCAGACGGACAAACAGGGCGGCTGGCTGAACTGGCTCATTCGGGCAGAAAAGCCCGTTGACGAAGCCGGCCGACCGATCCGGGAGAACAATTTCGATATCCTGCGACTGGTCTTCGCCTCCCTCGTTGTCACCCATCACTTCTCCACCTTGTCCGAATTCGGCTATGGCGGGATTTTCTTCAATCTCGGCCATTCTTCCGTACTCGGCTTTTTCGTCATCTCCGGCTTTTTGATCTACTGGTCCTATGACAAGGGGCGGGATCTGGGCGCGTATGCCATGCGCCGGATCTTCCGGATCTATCCCCTTTACTTCATCACCATCGCGCTTCAGGTGATTATCTTTATGCAGATTGTCCCGCCGCGCGACACAGCGGAACTGATCAAATATATCGGCGCTAACCTGGCCTTTTTGAATTTCGTGCAGCCCAATTTCGGCGAGATCCCGCCCATTCCCTCCGATCTGTTCAACGGCAGCCTGTGGACCATTAAGATCGAGGTGTTTTTCTACGCCCTGGTGCCGTTCTGGCTGCTGCTGCCGGGCCAGCGCTTCTGGGCCGTGGTGATGTTCATCGGCTCGACGCTGTTCTATCTGCACTTTGCCTACAATTCCGGCGGCGATGAGGGGCTGAAAAAGCTCGCAACCCAGATCCCGCCGGGCCAGCTGCGCTTCTTCGCCGTCGGCATGCTGCTCTACATGGTCATGCCCTTTCGGACCCTGAGCCAGCGCGGGGTCATCGGCCTCCTGGCGCTCAGCCTCGCGGTGTTTTTCGCCGGGGAATACGTGAAGGAGTTCCAGCCCGGGCCCATCTGGATCGAGGCGGCCTTTAGCGCGCTCGATCCCCTGTCGCTCGGCCTTGCCGTCTATCTGGCGGCCTTCCGGCTCAGGACTGTGAAAGTCCCTCTCGACATTTCCTATGGGGTCTACCTGATCCACTTCCCGCTCTATCAAATTTTGATGATGTTGGGGATCTTCCAGGAATCCGCCCTGGCCTTCTTCCTCACCGTGGCGGTCAGCACCTATGTGCTCGCCTATCTGTCGGCCAAATATCTGGAAGGGCCCGCCATGGGCCTTGGCCAGGTGTGCGCCCGGCGGATCAAGGGCCTGATCCTGTTGCCCCATGCCAAGCCGACACCGGCGGGCGAAGGCGTCGCCTCGGCGCGCAAGGCGTGGTGATTTCCCCCGCGCCAAAATGGGATAGGGTCATGGCGTTAAGGCATGGGGAGGTTCTTTAAGGGCAGCCTCACGCCTTCAGGCTCTGGCGAACAGGAGAGGAAAGCCCATGCGCGAAGCCGTGATCGTTTCGACCGCCCGCACCCCGATTGGCAAGGCCCCGAAAGGCGCCTTCAACAACACCACATCCCAGGAATTGGGCGGCCACGCCATCAAGCACGCCGTCGAGCGCGCCGGCATTGCCCCGGCCGAGATCCAGGACGTGATCATGGGCGCGGCCCTGCAGCAGGGCTGCCAGTTCCAGAACACGGCCCGCCAGTGCCTCGTGCGCGCCGGCCTGCCCACCACGGTCGCCGGCATGACCATCGACCGCCAGTGCGCCTCCGGCATGATGGCCATCGCCACGGCGGCCAAGCAGATCATCAGCGACGGCATGGATGTGGCCGTGGGCGGCGGTGTGGAATCGATCTCCAAGGTGCAGCTGGGCAGCAAGCTCAATGTGGAGCCCGATCCCTGGCTCCTGGCCAATAAACTCGAAATCTACATGTCCATGATCGAGACGGCCGAAATCGTCGCCGAGCGCTATGGCATCTCTAAGGACGCCCAGGACGAATACGCAGCCCAGTCCCAGGAGCGCACGGACCTTGCCCAAAAGGCCGGTCGCTTCGATCAGGAAATCGTGCCCCTGCCCTCCGTCATGAAGATCCAGAACAAGGAAACCGGCGAGTTCACCGAACAGGCCGTGCTTCTGGAAAAGGACGAAGGCAACCGCCCCGGCACCACCAAGGACTCCCTCTCCGGCCTGAAGCTTGTCCACCAGGGCGGCCAAAAGGTTGCCGAAGGCAAATACATCACGGCCGGTAACGCATCGCAGCTTTCCGACGGCGCATCGGCGGCCGTTCTGATGGAAGCCAAGCTGGCCGAAAAGCGCGGTATGACGCCGCTCGGCATCTATCGCGGCATTGCCGTTGCCGGCACCGAGCCCGATGAAATGGGCATTGGTCCGGTCTATGCCGTGCCGAAGCTGCTGAAGGCCAATGGTCTGACCATGGACGACATCGGCTTGTGGGAGCTCAACGAGGCCTTCGCCAGCCAGGTGCTCTACTGCCGCGACAAGCTCGGCATTCCCAATGAGCTCTTGAATGTCGACGGCGGCGCCATCTCCATCGGGCACCCTTACGGCATGTCCGGCGCCCGCCTCGTGGGCCACGCCCTCATCGAAGGCAAGCGCCGCGGCGCCAAATACGTCGTGTGCACCATGTGCGTCGGCGGCGGCATGGGCGCGGCCGGCCTCTTCGAAGTGGTGTGATGTCGGCTGTGTGCAGTTGCCGGTAGTCGAGATGGGGCGGACCTCCTCCGGGTCCGCCCTTTTTGTACCCATCTTCGGCGAGATCGCCCCATGGCGCCTGAAACGGACCCAAAGCCGGGCACCCTGTCCGAAAATGCTGGCGCAATCGGGCCCGCACGGCTTGCTGTTTTTTTGATCCCCTCGCTCCTGGGCGCCATGTTCTTCCTGGCGCCCGTGCCCGGGGAGACCACCCTCACGATCCCCCTTGCCCTGGTGGTCGATGTCCTGAAGGCGCGCCTTGCGGCCCATTGGCCGGCCGTGGCGGTGGGCCTGGTGATCCTCTCGGCTGTGCTCAGCACGGCGGCGACCACGGCCGCGCACGTGCGCAAGGCGCCGGAGCCGCGCGGCCCGTGGGAGCGATTGCTGCGGCCCGGCGCGCCATGGGTCGGGGTGCGGATCGTGGGTGCCATGGTCGCCCTGATGACCTTCACGGGCACCGGGCCGGCGCTGATCACCTCTGCGGCCGTGGGCGGTCTTTTGCTCAATGAGCTGGCACCGATTTTGATCCCGCTTTATGTCGTGGCCGGCCTGCTGATCCCCCTGCTGACCGATTACGGCCTGATGGAATTTTTCGGCGTGTTGCTGGCGCCGGCCTTGCGCGTTTTGTTCCGCGTGCCCGGGAGAGGCGCGGTCGATGCCACGGCCTCCTGGATGGGCAGTTCCACCGTGGGCGCGCTCATCACCATCGAGCAGTACCGGGCCGGGCACTACACCGCACGCGAGGCGGCCATCATCGCCACCAATTTTTCCCTGTGTTCGGTGGGCTTTGCCTATGCCCTGGCCGCCACGGTAAAGGTGGAAGCGCAGTTTCTAGCCGTCTATGGCACGGCGGCCCTGGCCGCCCTGGTGGCGGCCCTGATCCTGTCGCGCGTGCCGCCCCTGTCGCGCCTGCCCGACACGACCATCGACGGCGGGGTTCCCGATACGTGCACGGACGACCTTCCCATAAGTTTTAACCTGGCCCTGACAGCCGCCCTGGACCGGGCCCGCACCGCGCCGGGCCCTCTGGGCTTTGCGCGCCAGGGACTTCTGGCCGTTGCCGGGATCTTCCTGGGACTGATGCCGTGCATTTTTGCCATTGGGGGCTTTGCCCTGCTGATCGCCGATGCCACGCCGGTGTTCGATATGCTCTCAGCGCCCCTGGTGCCAGTCCTGGCGGGTCTTGGCCTGCCGGACGCGGCGGCGGCAGCGCCGGCCTTCATCGTGGGCCTGGCCGATCAATTCCTTACCGTGATCGTCGGGGCCGGCGTGGAGAGCGAGCAGACCCGGTTCGTGATCGCCGTCATGGCCGTGGCCCAGCTGCTTTACTTTTCGGACCTGGGGGCTCTCTTGATCCAGTCGCCCCTGCCCATTGGCCCGGTGCGGCTCACGGTCCTGTTCATGCTGCGCACCGTGATCATTTTGCCCCTCGCCGCCGGTGTTTCGCATCTTCTGTATTGATGCAGTTGTCTCGATCCGGCCCTAACCGTTATGAGGCCCCATGACCCTCTCCGCCCTGCCCGCCCCCGCGCCCGCCATCGAGGATCTTGAGCCCTATGTGTCCGCGCGCATGCTCCACGGGTTCGAGGCGGAGGGGATCTTTCTCGATGCCAATGAAATGCCGCTCGCGCCGCACCTTGCGCCGCCGGACCTCAACGCCATCAATCACTATGCCGATGACACACCCATCGCGCTGACACAGGCCTATGCGGCCCATGCCGGTGTTCCGGAGGGGTGTGTTTTGGCCACACGCGGCATCGATGAAGGGGTCGAGCTTCTCATCCGCGCCTATTGCGAGCCGGGGGCGGATCAAATTCTGGTTCTGCCGCCGACCTACGGCATGTATGCGGTCAGCGCCGCCACCCATCGCACCGCCGTGCTGCGCCTACCGCTCTTAAATCTCACGGACCTGGATTTGCGCGGCCTTGATCGGCTGGCCCCGTGGCCGAAGGTGATTTTCCTCTGCCGGCCGAACAATCCCACAGGCCATGTGATGGCACGGGCAGCCGTGGAGGCGGTTCTGGAGCGTGCAGCTGGCCGGTCCATCGTGGCCGTGGACGAGGCCTATATCGAGTTTTGTGCCGGGGAGACGCTCGTGCCCTTGCTCCGGGATCACCCCAATCTCGTGGTCCTGCGCACCCTCTCGAAGGCTTTCGGGCTCGCGGGATTGCATGTGGGGTTCACCTTGGGCGCGCAGCCGCTGATCGATGTGCTCAAGCGGATCGTCAACCCCTACCCCATCCCAGACCCGTGCGCCCGCCTTGCCCTGGCGGCCCTGACGCCCGAGGCATCCACCGCGCGTGAGGCACTGATTGCAGCCATGCTGGCCACGCGGGAGCGCTTTGCCGCACGGCTCGCCCGCCATCCGGCCTGCCGGCACCTTCTGCCCTCGGCGGCGAACTACGTGCTCGGACGGTTTGACGGGGCTGACGAAATCATCGGTGCCTTGGGGAGGCACAAAATCTACATCCGCCCCCTGGCCGCCGACCTGCCGGGGCCGGGCTGGCTGCGTTTTACCATCGGCACACGGACGCAGATGGATCGGGTGGCGGATGTCTTGGACCTGCCAGCATGAGGGGCGCCGCTGGCGCACCTCAAGCCGGATATCAGTTTACGGTGTCACCACATTGAACCAGAATTTCGGGCGGTCGAGGCTCAACAGGAAGGCCCCGAGGGCCGCCGGATTGCCGGTGATCTTGAGGTCACCGCCGGCCACCAGCATCGGGACTTGCGCTTCACCGAGCACGACGGCGTCGAAGCTTGCGCGGGTCATGGTGACGGTCGCGGCCGGCTTCTCCGCCGGAACCGAACGGGGGACGACCACGGACGGTCCCACGAAAAGGGCAATGGTCTCATCGGTATCGGTAAAGCGGAAATTGAGCGCAAAGGGCTCGCCCCTCAGCTTGGCCGGATTGAAGCGGCTCGCCATGGCGTCGAAGAGATCGAGGGTCGGCACGGCTTTCAGGAATTCCGCGTTGCCCAGGCGGGTCGCGCCCGTGTCGGGCACGCCGTCGCGCAATTCCCGCGCCGCCGTGAGATAGTAGCTGCGCCAGGCGCCGCTTTCGGCCTGGAAGCCCATTTGTTCGTAGGCGGAGGCGAGCCAGGCGCGGCCCGCCGCATTGTCCGGCTCGGCGAACACCACGTGATTGAACAGCTCCGCTGCCCAGCGATAGTCCCCGGCGGCAAAGGCCTCAGCCCCTTTGGCAAGGGTGGCCTCAAGTCCGCCCATAGCCGCCACATAACGGGCCGCGGAATCCTCATGGGGCAGACGATGAAAGTCCGCCGGTACCCCATTCCACCAGCCGAAATAATATTGATACACGGCCTTGGCATTGTGATTGAGCGTGCCGTAATAGCCGCGCGTGTGGAACGCATCCGCCGTAAAGGCAGGCTCGCCCAAGGCCTCGGCAACCTCGTGCAGGGTCTTGCCGCCATTGGCAAGGCGCAGAGTTTGGTCGTGGACATAGCGGTAGATGTCCCGCTGGCCCCGCAGATAGGCCTGCACATTGGCCGTGCCCCAGGTGGGCCAGTGGTGGGAGGCGAAGACCACGTCGGATTTGGCGCCGTAATCCTTCAGCACTTTGTCGATCACACGGGCCCAGCCCAAGGTATCGCGCGCCTTGGCGCCCCGCAGGGTCAGGGCGTTGTGGAACGTGCCGCTCGCCACCTCGGCAGTGCACAGGGCGCGCATTTGCGGCAGATAAAACATGAATTCGGCCGGCGCCTCCGTGCCGGCGGCATCGATGAATTCGAAGGTAACGCCGTCGATCACGCGCGTCATGCCCTCATGGGGCACCTCCTCCGTGGGCAGAACGAGGCTTACTGTCCCCTGGGGCAGGCCGGGCCCGAGGCCGGAGCCCACATGGCCTTGGGCCGAGCGCGGCAGGGTGTTGCCGAACATCAAGACGGCCCGGCGCGACATGTGGTTTCCCGCCAGCAGATTTTCCGCCACGGCATGCTCGGAAAAGCCCTCCGGTGCAATCACGGGCACGTTCCGCGCCGCGATGTCCTCTTCGGTGATGACGCCGCGCGCACCGCCGAAATGATCCGCATGGGAATGGGTATAAAGAACTCCCGTGACGGGCCGCGCGCCGAGCGTGTCATTGACGAGCTTGAGGGCGGCGGCCGCCGTTTCCACGGCCGTGAGCGGATCGACAATGATCCAGCCGGTCTCCCCCTTGATGATGCTCATCACGGCAAGGTCGTAGCCGCGCACTTGCCAGAGGCCGTCGGCGACCTCGAACAGGCCATGGATCGCCGCCAATTGGGACTGGCGCCACAGGGAGGGATTGACCGTGTCCGGCGCCGGCGCCTCCAGGAAATCGAACTGCGGGATGGACCAGACGACCGATCCGTCCGCCGCCAGAATGGCCTCCCCCTCGATTTGCGCAAGCAGCCCGCGCCGCGCATCGCGCAGATCCGTGGGTTCATCGAGCGGCAACCGCGCCGCCAGGGCGGCATTTGCGGCCCGCGTCGCCTCGGTCGCCTCACCCGCCGGCGGCGGCGCGGGCTGCGCGGCGGCGGCGTGCAGGCCAGCCCCAATCCACAAGGCCAAGGCCCCAGCAAAAAAATCCGTTCTCATGCATTTCCCCTCGATGCGGCATACCGAACCGTTTTGTTGAAGATCATCTTAATTTTAGTCTAATCTCTCAGGCCCCGGGTGACCACCGCGACGCCCTCGCCCAAGCGGTCGCTTGGGAACACGATCACCACGGCACCAGGGTCAAGGCCGGTGATGACCTGGGTCATCTCCCCATTGGTGCGCCCGACCTCCACCCGGGTCAGACGGGCCGCCTTGTCCTTCACCATATAGACCGCCCAGTCCGCCCCCTGACGGAACAGGGCGCTGGCCGGCACCTGCAGCACGTTGGCTTCGTCCCAGACGACGATGCGGGCCTCGACGCGAAAGCCATGGGCGAGCGACAGGCGCGCCTCGGGCGGATCGATGATCTCGATCACCACATTCACCCGCTGTTCCTCAACGCCCAGGGCCGAAATCTTGGTAAAGCCGAAGGGCTCGACCCGTCCCACCTCCCCTGTGAGCGGCTCCGCGCCGCCCCAATCATCGATAATGACGCGCGCGCCCGGGCGCACCTGAACCGCCTCAGTGGAGAGCAGTTCCACCACGATTTCCAAATCATTCTGAGGGTCGCCCACATCGACGAGGGGCGTACCGGCAAGCACGATCCCCTCGCTTTCCTGGCGCACGCGTAGTATCCGCCCACTGACGGGTGAACGAACCGTCACCACGCCTGCACGGGCGGCCGCCGTTTCCTCGCCCTTTTCGGCCGGATTGACGAGCCGGGCGCGGGCGCTTTCAAGCTCGGCACGGCGCACACGGACGGTCGCCTGAGCGGTGCGCAGGGTTGCCCCGGCCGAGCGTACATCGAGTTCGGCCCGGTCAAGCGCGGCCTCGGAAACGGTGCCCCGGGTGCGCAGCTGCCGGGCACGCTCAAGCTCCGCTTCGGCGAAGTCAAGTTCGGCGCGGGCCCGCTCCTCCTCGGCTTCGGCAAGGGCGAGCGCGGCCTCGGCGCTGCGCACGGCGGCCTCCGCCTCACCGAGCGAGCGGGCATCGAGAAAGGCCGGATCGTTGGGCAGGATCGTCGCCACCACCGTTTGACGCGCCAGGACCGGATCGCCGGGCTCGGCATCGATGCGCAGGAGGCGCCCGGCCACGGGCGCGGAAATCACGTAGATATCTTTGATCCGGGTGCGGCCCAACTCATCGACCGTCACCACCATGGGGCCGCGCCGCACCGTGTCCATGTCCACGGGCACGGGCGCGGGGCGAAAGGCCCAGACCAGAAAGCCGATCAGCAGGACAGCAAGGCTCGCGCCCACAATCCGCCGGAACTGTTTTTTCATGGGGCCTACTCCCGTGTCTTGAGGGCCTTGACCAGATCGAGCCGCCGGACATCCCGGTTGACGAGCGCGCCCGTGATCACCGATGCGATCACCACGGTCAGGGCCGCATAACCATAAGTTTCTGTACTGATCGCAAAGGGAATGCGGTAAAGTTCGGTTTCGAGCGACTGGACCATAACAAGGGCAAGGCCCGTGCCCGCACCAAGCCCCAGCACGATGCCGATGAGCGTCAAAAGCCCCAGTTCGCCCAGGAGCACGTAGGACGTCTCCCCCTGGCTGAAGCCGAGCACGCGCAAGGAGGCAAGCTCCCGCAGACGTTCGGACAGCGCGACACGGGCACTGTTATAGACCACTCCGATGGCGATCAGCACCGCAAAGACAATATTGACAACCGTCACCGTACCGATGTTCTCGTCCAGCAGACGCTCAAAGCTCTCGCGCGTTGCCTTGGAGATCGAAACGCCGGCGACGAGCGGCATGGCCTTCAGGCGGGCAAAAAGAGCATCCGTCCGCGCCCCGTCGACCTGGAGATAAACCCCGGAAATTCTTGGTCCCTCCTCCAGTGCGGCCGTCAGACGATCAAGCCGCATATAGGCGGGTGTCCCAATGAAAGCCTCGGCGGTGCCGGTCACATCCAGGGTCAGCACGGGCTGGCGCCCCTCCAGCACCTCGACGCGCAGCGCGTCCCCCGGCGCCACGCCCAGGGTCTCGGCGAGCGACGTGGACAACAGCAGGCCCTCCTGGGGCAGACGGATCGGGCGATAGGCGCTGTCGATGGCGCGTGCCAGGCGGGGCGCCTCGCTGAGGCCCGTGATGCCCTGGCGTTTGCGCACGGTGCCATTGACCATGCGCACCGATACGGCGCGGAACGGTTCGGCATGGATCACCCCGGGCAGGGAAGCAATGTCGTGGATCACCCGGTCTTCTCGCGGCTCGACAAAAGTGACGGTGACATCCTGACGCTCGGCGATGGTGAAATTGACATCCATCAAGACCAGGACCGCATCAAGGGAAAAGCGCCCCACGATCAGCACCGCCGTCGCCGCCATGATCCCGAGCGTGGTCAACAGTGCACGGACGGGCTGGCGTACGATGCGCCGCAGGATCATGCGCGAGGGCTGGTCGACGATCGCCTTCATCCAGCCCGGCTCCCGGAAAGCGCCCGAATAGTCCATGGGCACGGGCGGACGCATGGCAACGGCGGGGCTCAACGCGATGATGCGCCGGGTGGCAACCGCGATGCCAAGGGCCGCGGCGCCGAACGCAACGCCCATGCCGATGGCGACCACATCCGCCCCCGCCTGAAAGATCAGGAAGGGAAAATTGAAAAAGGCCAGATAGAGATTGGCCATGCCCCGGCCCATCCAGATGCCCAAGGCGCAGCCCAGCACACCGCCGAGCAGAGCCGTCGCCATCACATATTTGGCGTAATGCGCAACGATGGACCATTGGGAATAGCCAAAGGCGCGCAACAGTCCGATCTGCTCACGCTCCAGATCGACCGTCCGGGTCACGACGATGTTCAAAAGAAATGCCGCAACCGCCAGAAAGATGGGCGGCAGAACGCTGCCCATGGCCTTGAGCTGGTCGATCTCCCCCGTGATGAACTGGTGGGAGATTTGCTCGTCGCGGCCAAAGGCGCCCGTGCTGCCATAATCCTCCAGAATGCGATCGATGCCCTGGATCACGGCCCGTTCGGAGGCCCCGGGCCCGAGGCGCAGCACCGTCTCGTTGAAGGCGCCATCAAGATCGTAAGCCGCCTCAAGGGCCCTCCGGCCCATCCAGATCACGCCGAAGCGGGCATCGTCGGGTACGAATTCTCCCGGCGCGATAGTGTAGATGAACTCCGGCGACAGGGCGATGCCCACAATCCGCAGACTGCGCCGCGCCCCTTTCAGCGTCACGGCCAGGTCGTCTCCGGGACGCAGGCCATGGGCCCGTGCGAAGGCTTCCGAAAGCAGAATTTCTTCCGCATGGAGCGGATCGGGCAGCCGCCCGGTGCGCAGCACAATGCGGTTGAGCGCCGGGGCGCCCGTGTCGGGGCGCGAGACCGTGACCCCGCGCACCGGTTCCGCAAGGCCCGGCACATCGATCAGAACCGCCGCATAAATGCGCCCCTCGGCCGTGAGCACGCCGGGCAAGGCCGCGATCTCGTCGATCAGGGCCTCCGGGGCCCGCGTGACCGGCGCGAAAATATCGGCAAAGCGGTAGCGTTCGTAATAGGCGCGGCGGGTTTCATCGAGCGAGCGCACCATGCCGTTCGACATGACGTAAAGGGCGATGCCGCACGCGATCACAAGGGCAATGGCCAACGCCTGCCCCCGGGTGCGCCACAGATCGCGCAGGACCTTTCGGTCCAAGGGGGGAATAAATGAGAGGGCACCGGCGGATGCGGGGGTGTCTGCGGTCATGGGCGCCGTGCTCCCTACCACTCCAGTGCGTCCGGCGGCTGCCGAACGGCGTTGAGGGCCGTCTCGCGGATCTGTCCGTCAGCGAAATAGAGCACCCGGTGGGCCATGGCGGCGATGGCCTTGGCGTGGGTAATCACCACCGTGGTCGTGCCGAACTGTTCGTTCACGTCGCGGATGGCTTCGAGCACGAGAATACCCGTGCGGCTGTCGAGGGCGCCCGTCGGCTCGTCACAGAACAACACCGTGGGGCGTTTGGCGATGGCGCGGGCAATGGCCACGCGCTGCTGCTCCCCGCCGGACAGTTGCGCCGGGAAGTGGTCGAGCCGGTGGCCAAGGCCGACAAGCTCCAGCGCGTCGGCCGGGTCCATGGGTGCCTCGGCGATTTCGGTCACGAGTTCCACATTCTCGCGCGCCGTCAGGCTCGGCATCAAATTGTAGTGCTGGAAAACAAAGCCCACATGGCGCCGGCGGAACCGCGTCAGGCCCTGGGGCGAGAGGGCGGTGATCTCCTCGCCGCGAAACCAGGCCTGCCCGTCGCTGACCGTGTCGAGACCGCCCAAAATGTTCAATAGCGTCGATTTGCCGGAGCCTGAGGGCCCGAGCAGGACCACGAGATCGCCCTCGGGAATCTCCAGATCCACACCCCGCAGGGCGTGAACAGCCGTCGCACCCTCGCCGTAGACCTTCGTAACGCCGCGCGTTCGAAAGGCCGGACCATCAAGGCTCCGCCCGCCCCTATCCGCGTCGGCCCTGTCTTTGTCAGCCCGGTCTTTGTCAGCCCTATCTGTGTC
>CAYYTT010000063.1:0-20915 GCA_964474635.1 uncultured Alphaproteobacteria bacterium
TCAAAGAAGGGCAGGCCCTCAATATCGCCCACCGTGCCGCCGATCTCGCACAGGCAGAAATCCACATCATCCGTGTCCGCGCGAATGAAATCCTTGATGGCGTCGGTGACGTGGGGAATGACCTGAACGGTCCGGCCCAGGAACTTTCCCTGACGTTCCTTACGCAGGATCTCCTGATAGATCTGGCCAGTCGTGACGTTGTCGCCGCGACTGGTGGGCACGCCGGTGAAACGCTCATAGTGGCCAAGGTCGAGATCGGTCTCGGCCCCGTCGGCGGGGACATAGTCCTCGCCGTTCTGGGGCGGGCTCATGGTGCCCGTATCGACATTGAGGTAGGCGTCTAGTTTGCGCAAACGGACGGAATAACCGCGCGCTTGCAGCAGGGCACCAAGTGCCGCGGAGGCGAGACCTTTTCCGAGGGAAGATACCACGCCGCCGGTTATGAAAATGAACCGGGCCATGGACCCTCCTTCTACGCCGATTTGCGCGCCGCGCCAAGGATTATGAGCAGCCCGAGACGACTGAGCTCACACGGAAATGCGGCTGAAAGGCGCGTGCTCAAGGGGCAAGGCCCAGGCCGGCCATGCTGAGCACGCCGGGCTTTGGAGGGATCGACGGGCCTGCCCCGACGGGCTGGCCTCAACGCTCGGGCGTGGGCGGAACCGGGGCATCCGCCGGGGCGTCCGGGGTGGGAATGTCGGGCGCCGGCGCGGCCGCGTCGCTGCGCTCACCAGACCCATCACCAGGCGCGGGGATCTCGCCGGTGCCCTCGTCGGCGCCGGACGCCTCCGATGCACTGGTGGATTGGGGCGCAAGCGCATCTTCACCGTCGGGCACAACCGGGGCCGCAGGCGGCGGAACGACGTCATCCGGCAGGCCCTGGGTGCCGGACGGCGTCGAGCCGGGCGTGCTTTCGATGACCGAGATGGGCCCTTGACGGCTTTGTTGCGCCAGCAGGGTCAGCAGGACCGAGGTGCAGAAAAAGCCGATGGCCAGAATGGATGTGGTGCGCGTGAGGGCATTCGCGGCGCCGCGGCTTGACAACATACCACCGCCGCCGCCACCGCCAATGCCCAATGCGCCGCCTTCGGAGCGTTGAAGCAAGATCACCGCGACGAGCGCGCTGGCGATCAGGAGGTGCACTACAAGAAAAATCGCTTCCATCGTTCGTCCTTAACTCGTGTCTTGGCCACGGCACGGTGTCTCTTGGCGACGGCACAGTGTCTCTTGGCGAGGGCACAGTGTCCGGGGCACCAGGGCCATCCAGCCGTTGGGCGAGACCCCTCATGATCGGCGCCCTTGATACTCCTCCCGGGTGGGCCGGTCACGCTCTTCCGGCGCCGGGCGGCGTTTTTTCCAACCGGCGATCGCGAGACGATTTGGCCAAGCCTTACGCGCCCGGTGCGCCTTACGCTGGGATGGCGCGCACAATCACCTCGAAATCCGTGGCCTTCAGGCTTGCCCCGCCGATCAGACCCCCGTTCACATGGGGCACCGCGAAGATTTCCGCCGCATTTCCCGGCTTCACCGAGCCGCCGTAAAGCAGTCTCATCTTCTCGCCCTCCGAACCGAACCGGTCCGTCAAAACCCGGCGGATATGGCCATGGGCCTCGGCTATTTGCGAGGTTGTGGGCGTGCGTCCCGTGCCGATTGCCCAGACCGGCTCATAGGCAACAATCACGGTGGCGGCCGCTGCACCGTCGGGCACCGAATCGGTCAGCTGCGCGGTCAGCACGTCCAGGGTCGCTTCCGCGTCCCGCTGGGCCTCTGTCTCGCCTACACAAATGATGGCTGTGAGCGCACACGCAAGGGCGGCTTCCGCTTTGACGCGCACCGTATCGTCGGTTTCCTCGTGGTCGGTCCGGCGCTCGGAGTGTCCCACAATCACCGCCTTGGCACCGGCATCCGCAAGCATCTGCGCGCTGATATCCCCGGTGTGGGCGCCGCTGACATTGAAATGGCAGTCCTGCCCGCCGATCAGAACGGGCGTGCCCTGGGCGCGCCCCGCAAAGGCCGCGATCAAGGTCGCCGGCGGGCACAGCATGACCTCGCAGGCCGGTGCCTGCGCCTTGAAGGCCGTTTCCAGCGCCTCAAGTTCGCTCACGGCCGCCTGCAGGCCGTTCATTTTCCAGTTGCCGATCACGATCGGTGTCACAGCCACCATGGCACAATCCCCTGTTGCTCTCGCGCAGCCCCTCGCGGCGCGCAAACTGGCGGTTGCCGCTGGGCAACGCCATTCCTATGATCCGGCGACCTTACAGGCTGCCGGACGCGCGCTGAACAGAGGCAAAGGCGGTGTGCGCAAATCCAATGCCGACTTTAGCTGTCCGGAACAAAAGGTCCGGCTTCAACAAGATGTCCAGCTGGGGCTGACCGGAACACAAGGCCCGGCTGGCCTGGACCAGGCCGGTCCGGCGCCCGTGACCCTCATTCTTCGTGGAGTGCTTGCCCCATGCTGTCGCAATTGCGCGATGCTTCGAAAACCTGGATCGCCGCCATTTTCATTCTGCTCCTGGTCGGCTCGTTCATGATTTTCGGCGTCGAAGACGTCTTCCGTAGCCCCACCGACAGCGCCATCGCCCGCGTTGGCGAGGTGGAGATCAACGAGCGCACGATCCGGCGCGAATTCGACAATCTGCGCCAGGAACTTGCCGGGCCCGCCGCCGAGGAACCCGTGCCCACCGAACAGGCCCTGCAGTTCGGCCTCGACCGGGTGGCGCTCAACCGCATCATCAGTCGGACGGTGTTCGACGAAAAGGCGCGCCAGCTTGGCCTGACCACGGCCGACACGGTGCTCGCCGAGGAAATCCGCTCCAGCGACGTTTTCGCCGGCCCGACCGGCACGTTCGATGAGCAGCTCTATCTGGGGCTTTTGCGCCAGAACAACCTGTCGCCGGCGGCTTTTGAGAACAGCATGCGGGACGATCTGACCCGCACCCAGCTTGTTGACAGCCTCACGACCGGGTTCACGGCCCCGCGTCTCCTCGCCGATGCGCTGTACCGCTTCCGCGCCGAACGGCGCCGCTTGACCTATATCGTGGTCACCGAAGAGGTCGCCGGAGATATTCCGGAGCCGGAGGAAAGCGACCTGAAGACGCTCTATGATTCCGAGAGTTTCCGGTTTGCGGCCCCCGAGCGCCGCGGCTTTGCCTATTTGGCCATTCGCCCGGCCGACCTTACGGCCACCATTGATATTGCCGACGAGCGCATCGCCGAGGAGTACGAATTCCGCCGCGAGAGTTTCCGCAAGCCTGAAACACGCGCCGTGCGCCAGGTGGTTTTCCAGGACGCCGACGCGGCCGCGACGGCGCGCACCAAGATCGCCGACGGCACGGGCCTGCCGGACATTGCCGCCGATCAGGGGCTCAGCGGCGAAGACATCGACCTGGGCACCATGACCCGTGATGACTTCATCGATCCGGCCGTCGGAGACGCGGTGTTCGCGCTGGAGGAGCCGGGTGTCACCGCTGTTATCGAGGGCGCGCTTGGCTTCGTGATTGCCGAAGTCACGCAGATCACCGCCGGCGAGGAGCGCGGTCTTGACGCCGTGCGCGACGAACTGCGCGAGGAACTGGCGCTCGATGCTGCACTGGATGTGGTCAATGACCTGATCGAGCGGGTCGAAGACGCCCGCGCCGAGGGGCAAACCCTTGAGGAAGCGGCCAAGACGCTCGACCTGACCGTGGTGAGCATCGAGGGGGCCTCGCGCCAGGGTGAGAATGCGGGCGGCGCGGCCGTTGAAGGATTTCCAGGCGACCCGGCCATTGTTCAGGCGGTCTTCGACAGTCCCGAAGGCGTCGAGAACCCCTTCGAGCCCCTCGATGATGGCGGCTATTTCGTGGTGGACGTGCGCGAGGTCATCCCCTCGTCCACCAAACCGTTCGAGACCGTCCGGGACGATGTCGCCGCCCTGTGGCGGGCACGGCGGACGGAAAGCCGGCTCAAGGACGAGGCCGAGGCCCTCGCCGAGCGCATCCGCACCGGGGAAAGCTTTGAAAGCGTGGCCGCCGATATCGGCGGCCGGGTCGTCACCCCCGTCGATCCGCTCGACCGGGACGCCATCGACGACGTGTTGAGCGAAGCAGTGCTTGGCAAGCTGTTCCGCCTCGCCAATGGGGGCATTGCCACGGGCGGCACACGTGACGGGGCCGGCCATGTGGTCGCGCAGGTGACCGAAATTGTTCCGGCCGCCGAGGAAACCGCCGAGGCGGCCATCCGGACCATCCGCTCACGGATTGAGCAGGCCTTGCCCGCCGATGCCGTCCAGGTCGCCGTCTCCGGGCTGCGCGAGACCATGGACGTCACCATCAATGACGCGGCTCTAGACCGGGCCGTGGGCCGCACGAACGGGAGTTTTTGATGTCCCTCGCGCCGCCCGCCAGCCCCGCTCCGCACCAGCCGGACGATCCGGCGGAGGCCCGGGCGGATTTCATGGCCCGGTATCGCGCGGGCCTCGCCCAAGTGGTGACGCGGCGCATCGCGGCCGATCTTGAAACGCCCGTGTCGGCCATGTTGAAGCTGGCCGCGGACACGCCCCAATCGGTCCTGCTGGAATCGGTTGAGGGCGGCGCCGTTCGGGGGCGCTATTCCATCATCGCCCTCAAGCCCGACCTTGTGTTCCGCATCATGGATGGCACACCCGAAATCAATCGGAGCATGCGGAGCGATCCGGATCGCTTCGAGGCCATGGAGGGCCCACCGCTCGAGGCCCTGCGCAGCGTCATTCGCGAGACACAGGTCGACCTGCCACCAGGTGTGCCCTCGGCGGCCGTCGGCCTCTTTGGTTACATGGGCTATGACTGCGTGCGCTTCATGGAGCGCCTGCCCGAGCCCAAGGCCAATGCGCTGGGGCTTCCCGACGCGGTGTTCATGCGCCCGAGCCTGACCGTCGTCTTCGACAGCGTGACCGGCGAAGGTCTTTTGACGACGCCCGTCTGGCCGCGCGGCGACATCGCCGCCGATGACGCCTGGGTGCGGGCCCAGGACCGGCTGAACGCCGCCCTCGCGGATCTCGGACGTCCTTTGTCCCAGCCGGCCGGCGCCGCGGCCCTCGACCGTGCGGCACCGGATGCGCCGCCGCCGCCCCAGTCCAACACCACGCGGGAGACCTATCGGGCGACCGTCGAGCGCATCAAGGAGTACATCCGGGCCGGCGATGCCTTCCAGGTCGTGCCCAGCCAACGGTTCAGCCAGCCCTTTGCCTATCCCCCCATGGCGCTCTATCGGGCGCTGCGCCGGCTCAATCCCTCGCCTTTCCTGTTTCAGATGACGCTCGGCGATTTCGCCCTGGTCGGCTCCAGTCCCGAGCTGTTGGTGCGTTTGCGCGATGACACCGTCACAATCAGGCCCATCGCCGGGACCCGCCCTCGCGGTCTGGACGTACAAGGCGACACGCGCCTGAAGGCCGAACTGCTGGCGGATGAAAAGGAACAGGCCGAGCACCTCATGCTGCTCGATCTGGGCCGCAACGATGTGGGCCGGGTCGCCGAGGTCGGCACCGTGAGGGTGACCGAACGCTTTTCGGTCGAGCTTTACAGTCATGTGATGCACATCGTCTCGAACGTGCAAGGCCGCCTGCGGCCGGACTGCGACGCCCTGGATGCCCTGAAGGCCGGCTTTCCGGCGGGGACCGTGTCCGGCGCGCCCAAAATCCGGGCCATGGAGATCATCCACGAGGTCGAACCGGACCGGCGCGGCAGCTATGCCGGGCTCGTGGGCTATTTTGCCGCCGATGGCACCATGGACAACTGCATCGCGCTTCGCACTGGGGTTGTGAAAGACGGCATGCTGCACGTTCAGGCCGGGGGCGGCGTCGTGGCCGACAGCGATCCGGACGCGGAATTCGAGGAGACCGTGAACAAGGCCAAGGCCCTGTTCCGGGCCGCAGCCCAGGCCCACCGCTATGTCTGGTCCGAAGACTCCAGTGCCGGCGCACCGGGCCCGGCAAGCATGCGCATGGGCTGGTAACCTCAATTACTTTGTATGAGACGCGGTTTGTTTAGAACAACCGTCATCCGTGTCTGGGCCAAAGCGGCACAAGGCATGCGGATACTGTCTCAGTGGAAAGACGGGGCGGAACGCGATTGTGCCGATCACAAGAGCGCCCCGTTGCGAAACTCATTGTTGACACAGTTTCGCCGTGGCCCCTAAGCTTCCTTAACCCATTTATGACACCGGCATAAAATTTCTAAAACACCGGATCTGGGTTGTTGAGACCACGCACGGCAACCGACAAAGGGCGGGCTGCCGTTTTCTGTGCCGGGAACCAACCTTGTAGGGGTATCGGGGACTATGAAAAAGACCGATCTGCTGGAACGTCTTCTGTGTTCCACCATTCTCACGGGCGCCGTCATGTTTGCGGCTCCGGTCTATGCGCAAGACGTTGAAGCGCAAGACACTGACATTGAAATGGAGGGCGACGAGGAGCGGATGGTCGTGACCGGTTCGCGCCTGGTCAGTTCCACCGTGACGTCCAACAACCCCGTGCTGCAGGTCGACGCTCGTGACCTCCAGGCGCGCGGCACGGTTCTGATCGAAGATTTCATCAACACCCTGCCCCAGGTCCTGGCGGCCCAGACGACAGACGTAGCCAACGGCGCGTCGGGCACATCCTCGCTGAACCTGCGCGGCCTTGGCGCCGACCGGACCCTGGTCCTGATCGATGGCAAGCGCCTGCCTTATGGTTCGCCGCAATTCTCCGCCGCCAATGTTGACCTGGTGCCGACCGCGCTGATCGAGCGCGTGGACGTGGTCACGGGTGGTGCGTCCGCCGTGTACGGTTCCGATGCCGTCGGCGGTGTCGTGAACTTCATTCTGAAGGACGATTTCGAAGGTCTTCAGATCGACGTTCAGGGCGGTTTCAACTGGGACCAGAACGACAATGAGTTCGCCCAGGCCGTCTTAGCGTCCTCCCTGCAGCCGGTGCCGAGCGACAGCGTGATCGACGGCTTCAACACGGTGGTCAGCGCGACCTTCGGTGCGAACACGGCCGATGATCGCGGTAACGTCACGGCGTTCTTCCAGTACCTGCGTCAGGGTGAGTCGCTCCAGTCCGACCACGATATTTCCGGTTGTGCCCTCGGCGCCAGCAGCTCCCAGTTCGCCGTCGACGGTATTGCCTGCGTGGGTTCGGGTAACTTCCGCCGCTTCATCGACGCCGGCAACACGTTTCTTGAAGAAGACGGGACGCTCGTTCCGTTTGTCGGTGGTCCGCTTCAGACGTTTAACTTCGGCCCGTTCAACGCCTTCCAGCGTCCGGTCGAGCGTTTCACGATCTATGCGAAGGCCCACTACGACATTCTGGAAAACATGCGCGGCTACATCGACGTGGAGTTCCAGAACAACACGACAGACTCACAGATCGCGCCGTCGGCCAGCTTTAACCGCCCGTTCCGGATCAACTGCGACAACCCGCTGCTGCAGAACGGTCTTGGCCCGAATGGTGATGGTGAGGGTACGTTCTTTGATCTGAGCAACTGTCAGACCGATGCAAACGGCGACGTTATCGTCGAGGATATCGCTTTCCGGACCAGTCACCGGAACGTCGAAGGCGGTCCGCGTCGCTCCACCATCGACCTGAGCACGTGGCGGGTCGTGGGCGGCATCGACGGCTCCCTGTTCAACGATACGGTCTCCTATGACCTGCATGCCCAGTTCGCGCGCACCAGCATCGTGGACATTTCGCGGAACGACCTGAACTTCAACCGCGTTCAGGAAGCGGTGTTCGTGATCGAAGACGAGAACGGCAATCTCGTCTGCCGTGATCCGGATGCGCGTGCCGCAGGCTGCGTGCCCTGGAATATCTTCCAGCGCGGTGCGGACGGATCCACGGGCGTCTCTCAGGAAGCCGTGGATTACATCCAGGGCGTCGGCATCACGACCGGCTTCACGGAGCAAGTCGTGATCGGTGGTACGATCCAGGCCGATGGCACGGATTACGGGATGATCTCGCCCTTCGCCGAAGACGGGCTGCAGATCCTGGGCGGCTTCGAGATCCGCGGTGACAGCCTGGAGTCCATCCCGGATGACATCAGCCAAATCTCCGCTGGTCGCGGTCTGACCGGCACGGGTGGCGGTACGTTGCCGGTCGCCGGTGAGGTTCGCGTTGCGGAAGCGTTCATGGAAGCCCGGATCCCGCTGATCCAGGACTGGCCTTTCATCCAGGAACTGGCCATCAACGGCGCGTATCGTCGGTCCATGTACACGACGGACGGCAATGGTGTTACCAACAGCTTTGACACCAACACCTACCACGCCGGTCTTACCTGGCAGGTCAACGATGAGATCCGCCTGCGCGGTCAGTTCCAGCGGGCCCTGCGCGCGCCGAACGTGATCGAGCTGTTCACGGGTCAGAACACGGGTCTGTTCGACGCCAATGCCGGCGCCAACGGCCTGTTCGACCCGTGCGCCGGTGATTTCGATCCGAATACGGATATTCCGGAACCCGCCGCGACCGAAGCCGAGTGTGCCTTCACCGGTGTCACGGCTGCCCAGTACGGCACCATCCTCGACAACGAAGCGGGTCAGCTGAACACGGTTACGGGCGGTAATCCGAACCTCAATCCGGAACTGTCCGAAACCATCACGGCCGGTATCGTCTACCAGCCTGCCTTCGTGCCGGGTCTGACGGTCGCGGTCGATTACTTCCTCATCGATGGTGCGGATTTCATCGGCTCCATCCCGGGCCAGAACATCCTGGATAACTGTGTGGCATCGGGGAACCCGACCTTCTGTAACCTCATCCAGCGCGATGAGTTCGGGTCGCTCTTCATTGCCAACGAATCGCCCACCGGGGTTGGTTTCGCGGGTGTGTTCCTCACCAACACCAACGTGGCCTTCAACAAGACCTCCGGCCTCGATTTCCAGGTCGATTACGTCTTCGATACGGCTGATCTGGGCTTTGGTGACTACGGTTCGGTGATTGTCGACTATGCGGCGACCTATGTCCGCAAGCTGGAGACAGTGCCGTTCGCGGGTGAAGAGCCCTTCGAATGCGCCGGCTTCACGCTCGGTAACTGCGCCAACCCGACGCCGAAATATCGCCACGTGACCAACTTCACGTGGGAAACGCCCTATGCGCTCGACCTGCGCCTGAGCTGGCGTTACATCGGCAGCGTGGAGAACGAGGGCGCATTCACCGCCGAAATCGACTCCGGCTTCGACGCCGAACAGTATCTCGACGTGGCTGCCTTCTACTCGCCGGCGGACAGCGTGACGTTCCGCTTCGGTATCAACAACCTCCTGGACAACGACCCGCCGATCTCCACGTCGGTCGGTACGGCTCCGGGTAACGGCAACACCTTCCCGGGCACCTATGACGCCCTGGGCCGGTATGTCTTTGCCGGTGTGACGTTCACCCGCTAAGGGCACGTCATCCGCACCAAGAGCGCCGCAGGTTTCCCCCACCTGCGGCGCTTTTTTAGGTTCGGGCCCACGAACTGATGGCCCCGCCGATCAGGGAGTTCAGGCCATGGCCCCCGCTCCGCCCCGCATCGATCCGGATATCGAGCGTCAGCTTGGCGATCTCGCCGGTTCATCGGCGCTGTATCCCTTCCGCTTCGATCCGTTGCACGACACCATCCTGTTTCTTCAAGCAACGCCCGCCCTCTTCAGGACGGCAAGTTTTCTCGACGAGCGCATGGTGCCCAAAAACGCCAAGGGTGCCTGGGTGCCGCTTGCCCGCGTTCAAAGGCTCATTGAGGGCGCCGGTCCCACCGCCGAAGAGACGCTCCGTCCCCTGCATTTCATTTTCCATATCAGTCATTGCGGCTCGACCATGCTCAGCCGACTGCTCGATCTCGATACGCGGATCCATCCCTTACGCGAGCCCCTGCCCTTGCGCGATCTCGCGGTCCTCGCCGATGATCTTGATACGGCCCATGGCGCCTTATCACAGACCGGCTTCGCCGACCGCCTCGCCCTCTTCATGCGCTTGTGGCGCCGGGCGGCGGCGCCGGCGCAGACCGTCGTGCTCAAGGCCACCAGTGCCGCCCAGCGCCTTGCGCCCCAGCTGCTCGCCGCGCGCAAGACGACCGCGCCCAAGGCCGTCACCCTGTTCCTGCCCGCCGAAGCACACATCGCGACGCTCCTCGCCGGGCCGAACAATCTCATCGATATGCGCGCCTGGGCACGCGAGCGCATGATCCGCTTGGCCCGTCTCGCAGGTCCACCGCCGAGCCCGCTTCACGCGCTCTCCCCCGGAGAACTCAGTGCCATGACCTGGGCCGCCGAGCGGCTCACCCAGCACGGCATGGTGCAGGACTGCGGCTCAGCCGTGCTCGATCTCGATTTTGAAGATTTGCTGAGTGCCCCTGAGGTCGTGCTCACCCGTGTCGCGGCCCATTTTGGGCTCGATCCGGATGCGAACATCTTCAAAGGCGCCGCCCAAAGCCCCGCCATGACGCAATACGCGAAGGCCCCCGAACACGCCTATGGCCCCGGCCTTCGGGCCGATGTCCTTAAGGCCGCCCGCACAGAGCATGGGAGCGAGATTGCCAAAGGGCTGAAGTGGCTGGACCGTTACGCGGCCGTAAGCCAAGAGGTGTCGAAGGTCCTGTCGGAGAAGGCCCCTCAAGTGGGTCATCAGCCCACACCGTAGGGCGGGATGAACCCCGCCTTACGAATTGCCCGCGACACCCCTGTCGTGGCGAGCGCTGACGAAGCCACCCAGAGCGACAAGCTCCAGGATCTCCATCAGTCCTCGTACCACATGCGCACGAGGTTGGTGCGCACGAATTCAAGGCGCATATTGGCTTCCTGGGAGAGGGAGCCCCCGTAATCGTTCAGGCAGCCCTGCAGTTCGCTCAGGATATCGCGTTTGTGGGCATCGCGGATGCGGCTTTCGATGAAGGTAATCGCCACGAGCCGCGCGCCCCGCGTTACGGGCGCCACCCTGTGGAAATAGGTGGACGGATAAAACACGGCCACTCCAGGGGCTTCCTTGACGCTCACCTCCCGGTCCGACAGGCGGATAATGAGGTCGCCGCCATCATAACTGTCTGGCTCGGCCACAAACACTGTGCAGGAGATATCCACGCGCACCGGCGGGCTGCCCGCGAGAACCGGCGTGTCCACATGCTCCCCATAGGACATGCCGGGCTCATATTTGGCCAGCATGGGCGCGCCCAGCGACTTGGGGAACAGGGTTTCGCGTACCCAGGAGTTTTGCACGAGCGCGCCCTGGACAATCTTTGCAGCCTCAAGCGCCGGGGCGGTTTTGGGATCGGGCTGCAGATTGTTCTTAAGCTGAAAATCCGGATTGGTCGACTTGCCATCCACGAAAGGCATGGTCTCGGCCAGATCCTTCAGGCGGGCGATTTGGGCCGCATCGAGCAGGTCGGGCAAGATTTTGAACATGGGGGTGTCTCCGGAGGGCCGCACCGCGCCTTGCGCGCGCGAGCCGTCTCAAGCGTCCGCGGCTTCGCTCTCGAACTGTCGGACGCCGCCATAAATCGCACTGACGAAGAGGCGCTCTTCCTCGCTGAGTTCCGGGCGCCAGATGTCGAACAACAGCACAATGCGCGTATCGGGGCCCGCATTGCGGGCCTCGTGCTCGATGGAATCGTCAAAGATCAGCAGACGCCCCTCATCCCAGGCCCGCTCCTGATTGCCCACACGCAAGACGCATCCGTCCGGAACGATGAGCGGCAGATGGCAGATGAGGCGCGTGTTCATCATGCCCGTGTGGGGCGGAATATGCATGCCCGGCCGCAGAACCGAAAAAAGCGCCGTGGGCGAATTGCCCGGAATATCCGGCTGCGGCGCCTTGGACAGGGCCTCAGCCGTCGCCGGACAGCGCGCCAGGTTCCCTGTCTGCGCCTCACCTTCCTTATAAAGATGGAACGCCGTCCAATCGCGATTGCCCATCAGGGCCGCGTGGTCGAGTTGGGGCGTGTTGGCGTCGGCCGGAACATAGGGCTCAAGCCCCTCGCCGCCCTCCCAGGCTACGCGCGCCTCGGCCCGAATGTCGTCCGCCATGGCCTCAACTGCGCCGGTCCAATCGAAGGTGGCCGGGTCATAAAACTGCACCTGGGGCAGTTCGGGGAAATAGAATTTCAGTGGCTGCTGGGTGTAGGCCCGTTTGCGCCCAAACATAATGTCGAGCGCCTGGCCAACACGGCTACTGCCCTTGGGGTCTGAAAAACCCACCGCTTGGACGCTCTGGCGCAAAACGTCTTCATACTGTTTGGCGGCTTCGGCGCAGGCGGCTTGCGCGCGCTCAAGCTCCTTGACGAGATGCGGCGGCAAGCGGCCGGCCGGCGGCGCGGCGCGCACGGCCATCATGTAAAATGTCGAGGCTTTCCGGGTCTGGTCGAGCGCCTGCAAGGCATCGGCCTTGATGATCAGGGCCTCGATGTTGCGCGGCTGGTCGGCGATGACGCGGTCGGCGGCGGCGGCGGCCCGCTCGGGCTTGCCAAGCATGCGCGCCACGATGGCGAGGGCCATGTGGGTGTCGAGATCGGCCGCACCGCCATCGGCGGCGGCTTTCAGCGCGTCATAGGCACCGCGCCCGTCGCCCCGGCGGAAGGCCTCCAGGCCCCGCCGGCTCAGCTCTTTGAGTCGGGCCTCGCCCGCCGCGTTTAACGGTGGTGTCGGGTTTGTATCTGCCATGGGGCGCAGGATATCAGCCGCCGGGACGCTCCGGAAGCGGGCCGGAACGCTCCCGGGCGGCCATGCGAAGGCGCTCCCGGGCCGCCGGCGCCAGCAAATCGCTAACGGCAACGAAGTCCACACCGGCGTCTTTTACCCGTGGGATCCAGTCCCTCAGGGCCGAGAGGGTCTCAGGATAGGGATGGCCGATGGCGATGGCGGCACCCTGACGCCGGGCGCGGACCAGGGTCTCGTTGAGGCGGGCGCGGATGGCCTTGGGCGTTGCCGTGTGATCCAGGAACACATGGCGCACCAGGGTTGGCAGACCGGCGGCCTGGGCGGCCTGATAGGCCACGCTTTTTGCACTTGTCAGCGAGTCGAGGAAATAGAGCCCCCGGTCCTTCACCGCCTCCATCAAACGCGTCATGGCATCGGCGTTCTCGGTCATGCGGCTGCCCATGTGGTTGTTGAAGCCGACAAAGCCCTCGAACTGGGAGAATGACCAGGTGACCCGGGCGGCGAATTCGCTGCGCTCAAGATCGCCCGAAAGGGCTTGCGGGCCCGGGTCTTGGCGCCCGTGGGGCTGCATGGGCAGGTGCAGCATGATTTCGTGGCCCAGCGCCGCCGCGTCCTGTGCGAGCGCGGCCGAGACGGGACCATAGGGCAGAAAAGACATGGTGAGCCGGGCGGGCAAGGCTGCCACCGCCCGGGCCCGACGCGGATTGAGGCCCAGATCATCGATAACGAGCGCGATACGCGGGCGCCCCGGATCCGTTTTCGGCGTTGGCACGCCGAAGGCCGCAAGCTGCGCCGAAGGGTCCGGTGGGCCCTGGACCGGCGCACCCTCGCGCGCGGCTTGTCCGGCTTGTCCGGCTTGCCCGGGTTGTCTGGCTTGCCCGGGTTGTCCGGGTGGTGGATCCTGGGCGGGGAGCGCAAGGCGTGCGTGCCGGTCCTTGGGGCTCTCGTCCGCGCGGGTTTGGCGCGCCGCCACCACGGTTTGAAGGCTGGGGTCAAGGCCGGCGGCCACCCGCACGGTGCGGGTCTGGCGCACGAGGGATAGGGCCACGGCCCGGATGCGCTCCACGCGGCCCGCCTCGCCTGAGACGTCCGCATCCGCCGCCGCCTGGGCGCGAACCGGATCCGCTGCGGCGTCTTCTCCTGCCCCGTGCCGGCGTTCGGGGCGCGGATGATCGGGCGCGCCGAACAGGCCGCCCAGGGCTACCAGGGCCAAAATCGTCAGGGCCCGTTGAAACGCGGGGTAGCCTGCGCCAGCAAGATTGCCCGCCAGCACACGGCCGAACAGCGCGGGCTTGCTGGCCTGCGGCTCCGGCTCCAGCGGGATCAAGCCGCGCTTGTATGTGATCGGGCCGGTCAACACGGGCGCCAGCCTCCCTGTTGGCGATACCGGCCGGGGGCGTCGCGGCGCCCAGGGCTCGGCTCGATGCGCACACACGGTGCAACGGGGGCCATGTCCCCTGGCCTAAAGTCATACCACGCGCCGCCAGCCGCCAATAATGACACGATACGCACCCTATCCGGAGGCACGCTGTTCGGATGCGCGCCCATGGGAGGTACCCTGTTTGGCGAGGGGGCTTGCGGGCCCGGTCCCTCGATTGCGCCTGGCGGGGTCCCCATGTAACGGTGAGCGCGCGGTTGGGACCGGCACCATGGGTGCATGCCCCCCCTCAAGGATGGACTGACTCCGCTATGATTCTGCTTATCGATAATTACGACAGCTTCACCTATAACCTGCTCCATTACCTCGGAGAACTTGGCGCGACTGTCGAGGTCCGGCGCAATGACGCCTTGAGCGCTGATGAGGCGCTGGCCCTCAATCCCGCCGCGATCGTGATTTCGCCGGGTCCGTGCGATCCCGACCAGGCCGGCATCTCCCTTGAGCTTGTGAAGGCGGCGGCCGGCAAGGTACCGGTTCTGGGCGTATGCCTGGGACACCAGGCGCTGGGCCAGGCCTTCGGCGGCACGGTGGTGCGCGCGCCCTTGTGCATGCATGGCAAGGTCAGCCCCGTGCACCACACGGGCGCTGGCATCTTCAAGGGGCTTTCGGAGCCCTTCGAGGTCACGCGCTATCACAGCCTGGTGGTGGACCGGGCGAGCCTGCCGGAGTGTTTCGAGATCACGGCTCACACGGAGGACGGCCTGATCATGGGCCTTCAGCATAAGGACTTCCCCCTTCACGGGGTGCAGTTTCACCCCGAAAGCATTGCCTCCCAACACGGCCACGAGCTCCTTAAGAATTTCCTAAACGCGGCCTGAAGCCCGCTGCCCGCCTGGGAAAACGCCATGACCGACGCCGAATCCCCTTCCCCTCAATTCAAGGCCGTCATCGCGCGGAGCGTCTCCGGCGCGCCCTTGAGCCGTGCCGAGGCCCGCCTCGCCTTTGACACCATCATGGATGGCGCCGCCGGGGATATTCAGATCGCCGCCTTCCTCGGGGCCCTCGCCGCACGGGGCGAAACGGCGGACGAAATCGCCGCCGGAGCCGAGGCCCTGCGCGCCCGCGCCGCCAAGATATCCCTGCCCACCGGCATCGCCGGTTCCGTGATCGACACCTGCGGCACGGGCGGCGACGGCAAGGGCACCCTGAACATCTCCACGGCGGCGGCCATTGTCGCGGCCGGAGCCGGCGCCGTGGTGGCCAAGCATGGCAACCGGGCGGCGTCCTCGAAGTCCGGCTCCTCGGACGTGCTCGGCGCCCTCGGCGTCAATCTCGATGCGCCCCACGAGACCGTGGCCCGGGCCATTGCCGAGGCGCGGATCGGCTTCCTGATGGCGCCGCGCCACCATTCGGCGGTGCGCCATGTGGCGAGCGTGCGCCAAACCTTAGGCGTGCGGACGATTTTCAATCTGCTTGGGCCCCTTGCCAATCCGGCCGGCGCGACGCGCCAGGTGCTGGGCGTCTATGACGCGCGCTGGCTGGAGCCCATGGCCGAGGTGCTGCGCGATCTGGGCTCCGCGCGCGTATGGGTCGTTCATGGGGCGGATGGTCTCGATGAACTCAGCATTTCAGGACCGAGCCATGTGGCCGAGTTGAAAGACGGGGCCATGGCGCGCTTTGAGGTGAGCCCGGAGGACGCAGGCCTGCCGCGCCATCCCATCGAGGCCATTCAGGGCGGCGCGCCGGACCATAATGCGAGCGCCATCATGGGCCTGCTCCAGGGCCAGAAAAGTGCCTACCGGGACATTGTGTGCCTTAACGCCGCCGCGAGCCTTGTGGTGGCGGACAAGGCTCCGGACCTGAAAACCGGAGCCGCCATGGCCGCCGAGGCCATCGACGCCGGTGCCGCCAAACGGGCCCTTGAGGGCCTCGTGGCCATCACCCAAGGCATGCCCTTTGCACCGGAGCCCGCCCGATGAGCGATATCCTGACCAAGATCGCCGCCTATAAGCGCGAGGAGATCGCCGCGCGCCAGGCCGAAACGCCCCGCGCGGCCATTGAAGAAGCCGCCCGCAAGGCGCCGCTGGTGCGCGACTTTCGGGCTGGGTTCGACAAAGCCCTTGCCCACGGCCCCTATGCCGTCATTGCGGAAATCAAAAAGGCCAGCCCCTCGAAGGGCCTTATCCGCGCCGATTTCGATCCGCCGGCCCTCGCCAAGGCCTATGCGGCTGGCGGCGCAGCTTGTCTGTCGGTGTTGACGGACGGCCCCAGCTTTCAGGGGGCGGACGGGTTTCTGGTGGCCGCGCGAGAGGCCTGCGATCTGCCGGTCTTGCGCAAGGATTTCATGTTCGAGCCCTATCAGGTGGCCGAAGCCCGGGCCCTGGGCGCGGATTGTATCCTGATCATTCTGGCCGCTGTGAGCGACGAGGAGGCCGCACTCCTGGAGCGCACGGCCTTTGCCTGGGGCATGGATGTGCTGCTGGAGGTCCATGACGAGGCGGAGCTGGAGCGGGCCCTGCGCCTTACCAGCCCGCTGATCGGCATCAACAATCGCAATCTGCGTACTTTCGAGACCACGCTGGAGACCACGGAGCGCCTTGCGCCGCTGGTGCCCAAGGACCGTGTGGTGATCGCCGAGAGCGGTCTTGCGTCCACGGATGATCTTGCCCGCCTCGCCAGCATCGGCGTGCGCCGCTTCCTCGTGGGCGAAAGCCTGATGCGCCAGGACGACGTGGCCGGGGCCCTGCGCCGCCTGATCGGCCCGGGCGAACCGGCGGCGGCGCCCGGAGCCACCGCGTGACCGGCCTCACCCATTTCACCGAAGACGGGGATGCCCACATGGTCGATGTGGGCGCCAAGGACATTACCGAGCGCCGGGCGCTTGCCATGGGCGAAATCGTCATGGCGGCGCAAACCCTGGCCCTGATCCGGGAAGGCGGCGCCAAGAAGGGCGATGTGCTCGGCGTGGCGCGGCTTGCGGGCATCATGGCCGCCAAAAAGACAGCCGATTTAATCCCCCTGTGCCACCCCCTGCCCTTAAGCAAGATCACGCTCGATCTGGCGTGTGCGGATGAGCCGCCGCGCGTGACCATCGCGGCCGAGGTCAAGGTCTCGGGCCGCACGGGTGTCGAGATGGAAGCCCTGACGGCCGTGTCCGTTGCCGCCCTGACCGTCTATGACATGGTCAAGGCCGCGGACAAGACCATGGTGATCGGCGCGATCCACCTTGCCGAAAAGGACGGCGGGCGATCGGGGAGCGTGCGCAATCCGCCCCCGTCATAGGCCGCGCGTCAGGACGGGACCTCGCGGTGGATCTGTCCGTAGGCAATCAGCGTGAACAGCAAAGTGCCGCCGATGATGTTGCCGATCAGAGCCGGCAGCAGGAAACCGAACACTGCAAAGAGCACCGTCATCTGCCCTTCGATCACCAGGGCCGCCATTTCGACCGCGCCCGCCACCACATGGGAAAAATTGGCCGCGGCAATCAGATAAGTGACGATGAAAATCAGCAGGACGCTGCTGCCCTTTTGAGCGGCGAGCATCCACACAAGGCACGCGATCAGGAAGCCGGCGCCCACCCCGCCTGCGAGTATCTCAAGGCGCGTCCCATGGGCGGCGTGGCGCCCCAGGGCCAGAATTTCCGCCTGCAGGGCATCCGGGACCGCTCCGCCTTTCATGAAAAAGCAAGCGAACAGGAACGCTCCGACCATATTGGCACTGAACACAATACCCCAAAGCCGCATGACGGAGAGGAATTTGGCCCGAGTGGGCGCATGGCAGAACGGCATCACGGGCGTGATGGTGTTTTCGGTGAAAAGCTGAAGCTTTCCCACGATCACCAGGATAAACCCGACCGTATACCCCATATCGCCGATCAGGCTGGCCCAGCCCGCCTCACTGCCGAGGCGTGAGCGGATGGCGGCCTCCGCGACGACCGAAAACCCGATAGCCAATCCGGCCGCAAGCCCGGACCAGGCCAGCGAACTGAAGGGGCGCTCCATCTCCTCTTCGCCTTCGCGTCGCACCGCTTCGAAAATTTCGTGGGCGCGCAAGGAGCGGTGCTCCGCAATGCGGTCGAAATAGGCGGTGTCTCTGCGTCGTTCGGTCATGGCTTGCAATCCTTATGCGGAGGTGTCCTGAACCTCGTCCAGCGACAGGGCCACCGGAACGGCGAGCGCGCACAAGGCCGCCAGCAGCACCAGCACACGCGCCGGACCGGCCGCGTCCACCAGGATGCCCAGAAGGCCGCCAGCAAAAATCACACCCCCGATGATCGTATTGGACACGGCCGTATAGCGGGCCCGGGTGTCGTCCGTCGCCATGTCGGTCAGGTGCAGTTTCCGGCCGGCCCTCACGCCCTCATAGGCCAATTGCATGAAAAAGAGCAGGATCACGGTACCGGCGAGCCCGCCCAGCCCGCTGCTGGCCAGGCCAATGCCGCCGGCCGCGCCCATGGCAAGTGCCCCCAACGCGGCCGAAACGACAAGGGTCCAGCGGCTGGAGCGGTCCGACAATCGTCCCCACACATAGGATCCAAAGATCGAAGCGGCCGCCGAGGCAAGCATCATCGGGCCGAGCTGTCCCAAGGATCCGGCCGCCGCGCCGCCCGCGCCCAACATCACGAAAAAGGGCGCGGCCAGGGCCGTTGCGGTCAGAAGCGCGCGCGCTGCAATGAAACGGACCAGCTGGCGATCCTCCCACAGGGGCGCAAAGAAACCGACGAGCCCTGAGCCATCGGCCTTCCGAGGCGCGCGCTCCCCCTCGGGCAAGGTCAGAAACAGGGTCGATGCGGCGAGCCAGAGGCATCCGGCAACGCCGATGGCACTTGCGATCACAAGGCTCGTCAGCGGCACCAGGTCCAGGGCCAGCAGAACGGCAAACCCAAGCACAAGACTTGAAGCGGCACTGCCGGCAAAGCCGGTGACGGAGCCGCGCCGGCGCTTTTGCACACTGTCGGCGAGCGTATCCTTGTAGGTCACCGAACAGAGCGCACGGGACACGGACAAAAGGGCAAGGCCCGCGACGATCCCGACACCGGCGGCCGTCCCCTCCAGCAGCAGAGCCGAGGCAGCCATGGCAAAGGCGGCCACGCCCTGGCCGGCCGCACCGAGCGACCACAGCCGAGCGCGTTGCCCATACGCCTCCACCACCCGCGACAGGGCGATCTGGGGCACAAGGGCACCGGCCTCCCGGATCGGCACGAGGACGCCGATCAGGACCCCTGGGGCGCCCAGAGCCGTCATCAGCCAGGCCAGCACAAGTTTGGGATCCACGAGGCCATCCGCGACCTTGGTCATGGAGAGCGCTGCCACATGGACAAAGCCATGCTCAGCCTCCCGTGTGTCCAGGGCGTCGGTTTCGTCGACAAGGGCTGCGAAAACCGCCTCTCTCTTCATCCATGGTCTCCTGTGAGGACGCCGCAATGGTCTTGCGGACAGGGGCTTAAGCCTGCCGATGGGTCCCGGTCGCCCTGGCCTGTCCGAGGCGCGCCGTATGTCCTGGGATCTTGACAGGAACTAGCTCCAAGCCGGCCGAATGCGAGTCGTACCGGTCCCTGATGCGCCTTAAAGTCGGGGACGCCCAGCCCTTGGAGCCCAGCCCTTGGCGCCGAGCCCTTGGTTAAGGTGACAACGCGGGCGTTGCGGCTTTTATCCGTCCCAATGGCGAAAAAAGAGGATCCATGATCAGCGTTGAAGAGGCCCATGACCGCCTTATCCGCCCCTTAAGCCCCCTTTCGCCCCAGATCCTGCCCCTCGAACGGGCAGTGAGGCGGGTTTTACGCGAGCCGGTGACGGCCCGGCGCACGCAGCCCGCGACAGCGATCAGTGCCATGGACGGGTATGCCGTAAGGGCGGCGGATCTGGGGGATGCGCCGGCACGACTTCGTGTCGTGGGGGCGGTCGCGGCCGGCGAGGCCCCTGTGCGCGCCCTAAAGCCTGGCGAGGCCATGCGGATCTTCACCGGCGCGAGCCTGCCCGAGGGGGCCGACACCGTGGTGGCCCAGGAAGACACCGAACGCGGCGGCGAGCAGGTGAGCGTGTCGGTCACCCTCGCGCCGGGACGCCATGTGCGCCCGGCGGGCCTTGATTTTGCCCATGGCGACACACTGCTCGACGCGCCGCGGATTTTGACGCCCGCGCATCTGGCGCTCATCGCCGCCGGAGGTGTGCCCATGGTCAGTGTCTCCCCCCGCCCCAAGGTCGTGGTCATTGCGACGGGCTCGGAACTGGTCCGCCCCGGCGACGAGCACGACGGGCCCTACCGTACGGTCGCCTCAAGTCTTTACGGCCTCATGGGCGCGCTGGAGACCTGGGGCGCGGACCCCGTGGACGGCGGTCTCGTTCCGGATGATCTGGACCAGACCGTCGCCGCGCTCGCCGGCGCGGGGGATGCGGACTTGCTGATCACCCTGGGCGGGGCCAGCGTCGGCGAGCACGATCTGGTGCGCGAGGCTATCGCCAAGGCCGGCGGGAGCCTTGATTTTTGGCGCATTGCCATGCGGCCTGGAAAACCGCTCATGGTGGGGACGGTCGGCCAAACGCCCTTTATTGGCCTGCCGGGCAACCCTGTTTCGGCTCTGGTGTGCGCGGAATTGTTCGTGCGCGCGGCCGTCGACCGGCTGCGCGGCCTGTCGGGTGATTTGCCGGCCCTCCAGGATGCGGTCGCGGGCACGGCACTGGCGCAAAACGGTCCGCGTCAGGATTACATGAGGGCCAGTCTCGTCCTGGGACCGGATGGTCTGCGGCGCGCGGTTCCGGTCGCCGTCCAGGACAGTTCCATGCTGCGGACCTTTGCCGGCGCGGACGCCCTGCTGGTCCGCCCGCCCCATGCGCCGGCGCTCAGCGAAGGGGCGCCCTGCCGCGTTCTGCCACTGGGGCGCTAGTGGATCGACCCAGACATTTGAAGCCCGACAGGTCGAGGTGAGGCAATG
>CAYYTT010000064.1:0-20813 GCA_964474635.1 uncultured Alphaproteobacteria bacterium
CCGGCATCAGATCATCATTGCTGAACGGATCATCGTCTTCCTGCGGAGCGAGGATGTCGCCATTGGAACCGTCGAAGCGGACTTTCCGGGTGGACATGTCCTCTCCCGTTTCCGTCGTGCCGTCCGTGCGTCCGAAGGGGCGGAAGCCAGTGTTTGCTTGATAGCGCGCCATGTCAGTATCTCCTTGTTCTGGTCACGTCGGCGCCAACCGCCGATGCGCAGGAGAGATAGACAGGCGCTGTATCAGCCCGACGTTGCAGGCTGTTTCAATTGTATCGAGGTTTGTATCCGTCCCGTGGCACGCCGCGGAAAACGGGTCGTCGGGCTCAATCCCGCGCCAGGGCGAAATCCGCCGCCGATAGTCCCAGATGCAGGTCCGCCGTATCGATGCCCCGGCCATGGGACGCGCCCTGCTGGGGGAAAATGGTGGCGATGGTCAGGCCCCGCCGATGGAGTGCCGCCTCGTCCCGCAGTTCGGCCACCGCCTCACGAAAGTCCTGATCGGCGCTGGCGATGACAATCACGCTGACGGGCAGGGTCCTGAAGACGCGGAGCATGTCGAAGCCGATCCGCAAATCGATCCCGCGTTCACGGTTGTTGCCGGCTAAAGTCCGTGTGCAGACGTGAACGCCCGATTGTTCCCAGCGCGAGGCCCGCTCCTGCCAGGCGTTCGCCGTCTCTCCGCCGACAACCCGGCCGTCCGCCGGTACACCGATGTAAAAGCGCGTGGATACGAGGCGCCAGCCCTGGCGCGCGCACAACCAGCCCGCAAGGCGTCCGGGATGGAAGTCCGCAAAGCTCTTGCAGCCGAAGACGCGGGTCGCCGCATAACGGATATTGCGGCCATCGAAAAAGACAGCCGCATTCTGCCGGGGCGGCGTATGGGGCCATCCCTGGCGGGACAGGGCACACTGCATTTGCGGTCTGATCCTGATTGCCGAAACGCCAAACCAAAAAACGAAGTGGTCCGCTGTTTCCCCAAACACCGGGCACATTCACCACTGTGAATATGCCACAGCTCCGGCGTTTGGTGCCGATCCTGCGGCAACCGAACGACGTTCCAGGTTCACCTGTTGTGAAATTATCTCAATCTATCGGGTCGGTGATTGTCGGGCCCGGCCGAACCCTACCGCGCGACCAGCGGCGCCATGTTCAAATGGACGCCCGCGTCGGTCATCAGGGTCTCGCCGGTGATCCAGTCAGCCCCTTCAAGGGCGAGGAAAAGGATGGCGTCCGCCACGCCGTCGGGCGTGCCCGCCTGGCGCAGGGGCGTGCGCTCTTCCACGGACTTGACCATGGCCTCATAGCCATCCTCGCCAAGACGATCCTTGAACCAGCGCGTGCCCACAAAGCCCGGACACACCGCGTTGACGCGGATTTCAGGGGCAAGCGCGCGCGCCAGGGACAGCGTCATGGTGTTGAGCGCGCCCTTTGAGGCGGCATAGGCGACCGAAGAGCCAATGCCCATCACGCCCGCGATGGACGACACATTGACAACCGAACCGCGCCCTTGCGCCCGCATGGCCGGCGCGACGGCCCTGATCATCTGGAAGGGCGCCACCACATTGATCTGATTGATCCAGGCAAAGTCATCCGCCGTCAGACCATCAAGGTCTTTGTGATCAACGAATTTGGTGCCGCCGGCATTGTTGACCAAAATGTCGATCCGGCCCCAGGCCTCAAGGGCGGCCTGTGCCATCCGCCGGCAGGCCGCGTCGTCGGTGACATCCGCCTGCACGAGCAGCACGTCCGTGCCGTGGGCCCGGCACCGGGCCGCGACGGCTTCGGCATCGCCAGCGCTCTTGGAATAGTTGATGACAACGCGAACACCCCGCTCGGCGAGGCGCTCGGCCGTGGCCGCCCCGATGCCGGCGGCCGATCCGGTGACAATGGCGGTTTTTCCCGCCGCCCGATCCTGCTGCGCCATCACGCTGCTTCCTTTTTTGTGGTGTTCGGCACCCGGGCGGATCGTCAGGCCTTACTGGACGGTGGGCAGAGGGCACTGGGGTGCGCCGCAGGGCGTGGCCGCGCGAGCGGGAAGCCCATCGGATGCACCGCGTGCCGCGCGCACCGGCGTGTTGGTCGGCGCGCCCCTTTGGTCCGGGCCCGAGGACAGGGTCGCCGTCGCCGCGATGAGTTGATCGGCCGTGGGCTGACGACGGGCGAACCGATAGCTCCGCCCTTCGACCCACACGGCCGGAGGAACCCGTGTCTGCTCGAAGAAGTCATGCCCTTCCTTCAGGTTCATCCAGAACTGATGGTAGGCGGAGCTTCGGGTCGCATCGATGTTCACGTCCGTCATCTTGAAGGGAAAGATGTGGACGGGAATGCCGTTCTGACCGGCTTCGAAGGCCGCGCCGACCAGGGCGTAGATCTCTTCCATGCGCTTGTCGGTCATGGCGAAACAGCCGCGTGACACGCAGGAGCCATGGACCATGATCAGATTGCCCGTGCGTCCGTGGGCCCGGTCATAGGCATTCGGAAAACCCAGATTGAACGACAGGTGAAATTTACTGTTCGGGTTCATATTTTCCGGATAGACCGTGTAGAACCCTTCAGGAGACTGATTATCACCCTCCTGCAGTTTCGGGCCCATGCCGCCGGAGTAGTCGCAAATGCTGTAGGTCCGGAACAGGGTGAAACGGCCGTCCACATCCTGGGACCAGACCTCCAGTTGCCGGGTCAGCTTGAAAATCCGGATGAAAACGGGCGCCCCAAGAGACAGGCCCTTTGCCTCAAGGGACTGGCGCAGGCGGTTTTGCACCCGCGCGAAAGCTTGTTCGGCTCGCAGGCTCGTGGGCACGAGGCTCGCCCTGCTGGAAGACCCCGTGTCCCGGGGCTGGGAGGTGGAGACGGGCCGGGTCCAACCGTAATCGGCCGCCGTCGGCACCGACTGTGCCAGGGCCGGGCTTGGCGTCAGCAGGCCGGGCGACACACTCAGGGCCGCGATGAGTGCGGCGCCGGCAAAAACGCGCCGGGGGGCAAGGAGGATGGACCGCAAAATACGCATGGACAGACCTGCTCCGTAACGTGATCGTCGCAAACACAACTGTTGAGACCGCGCCGTGATCTAAGGGCGCGGTGCCTTGGGCGCCCTTAGACCCTTCGCGGCTCACTGGCCCTTAAAGACCGGCGTGCGCTTTTCCGCCCAGGCGGTGCGCCCCTCGGCGTAATCGTCGCTGGCGAAGCAGTTCGACACCATCTCGTCGACGAGGTCGGTGCGCGCCCGATCCGACAGGGCCAGCACTTCTGCCACGGCCCGCTTGGCCGTGCGCTGGGTCAGGGGGGCATTGGCACTCACCCGGTCGCAGAAATCGTGGACGGCGGGGCTCAGCTGGCCCCGGTCATAGACCCGATTGATCAGCCCTATGCGTTCCGCCTCATGGGCATTATAGGTCCGCGCGGTGTACAGAATCTCTCTGGCATGGGCCGCACCCACCGCAATCACCAAATCGCGGGTCGCGCCAAAGCCGTAGCCCACCCCGAGCTTCGCGGCGGGGATTGCGAAGCGCGCATCATTGCGGGCATACCGGATGTCGCAGGACAGGGCGACGCCCAGACCACCGCCCATGCAGATGCCGCGAATGGACGCGAGCGTCGGGTGTTTGCACTCGCGGATCCGCGTGAAGGCGATCTCGGTCGCGGACTCATAGGCATTGGTGCCTTCGGAGGTCGCCCGCACAGTATCAAATTCGGAAATGTCCGCGCCGGAGATAAAGGCGCGATCCCCGGCGCCCTTCAAGACAACCGCGCGCACGGAGGGGTTGGCTTCAAGGGCGTCGAGGTGGTCCGGGATCGAGCGCCACATATCCAGTGTCAGGGCGTTATGCCGGCTTTCGTTGTCGAAAATGAGCCAGCCGATCGCGCCTTGCACCTCAGTGCGTACAGTTCCCCGCATGGTCCGTTTGTCCTTTCCCACCCGATCCGGGCCGGTTCGCCGGATAAAGGCCGAGGCTGGACGCCCGGCCCGGCGAACGCTACCACCTGCCGTTAATCCTGTACGCTAGCCTAATCATGCTCCGGTACCAAACCGTGATTGACGGGGTTACTGATTTGACCGACCCGAACGAGACCGTACCTGCCGACCCCGCGTCCGGCCAACAAGACCAAAGCCGCCTAACCCATCTGGGGCAGGTGAGCGCCCTGCCGTCCGATCCGCAATCGGCCGTGCTCGACCCGGTGGCGAACCCCCATCCGGACATTGATTATCTGACCCGCTTCGTCTGCCCGGAGTTCACATCCCTGTGCCCCGTGACGGGCCAGCCGGATTTTGCCCATTTGGTTCTGGACTACGTGCCCGATCAATTTCTGGTGGAAAGCAAGAGCCTGAAACTCTATCTCGGCGCCTTCCGCAATCACGCGGCCTTCCACGAAGCCTGCACGATCGACATCGCCAAGCGGGTTGCGGATGCCATTGCGCCCCGGTGGCTGCGCATCGCCGGCTATTGGTATCCGCGCGGCGGCATTCCCATTGATGTCTTTTTTCAAACGGGGACCCCGCCCGACGGCGTATGGGTCCCTGATCCCGGCGTTGCCCCCTATCGGGGTCGCGGGTAGGCGGACGGCCGGTTGCGGGGCATCGGTGCGACGTGGGCGGATCATTTGTCGCCCTTCCATTCGCTCCCTCCCGGGCCTCCTCTTGGTCCGAAGGCGTGGCCCCTTAGACCCTTCGTTTGGGGGAGGCCAGAGGGTGCCACCACAGGGCGAAAATTCGGTCCCCAACGCCCCCTCCGGCTCTTGAAAAAATGCCGCAGCACCACCCGTCGCCCGGGAAAGCTGATATCGATCAAGGCGATGAGTGTGTACACTTGTCCATAATTTGATGTGTGTGTGACGGGTTGCCCGGTCGCGCCATGCTCTTGCTGTGCCCGCGCGGTGCGCCTTCCGGCGGCGAGGAACGCTGACGCGCCGCCCGTGTTCACAGGCAAGGTTGGCCGGGGCAAGGCTGGCAGGCTTTTAACGGCGGGCTTTTTCTTCCGACTGTTCCGTATTCATAAGGAGTACACGGATTGTCCTTGTCCAAAGGGCAAGGCCATGGCGTGCCCTGGCCGGCCGTCGGGGTGCGGGAGAATGGGGGCGGCTGCGTACCGGGATCGTCAAGGATTGCCCGCGCGGTCCTTCAAAACGCAGGCAATGACTGAGGGCACGGGGACGGGGCTCGTGAGCAGAGAGGGCCCGTGAGCAAAGAGAGAGGGAACGGGGATGGCGGTTTCATTCGGCGAATTTTTTCTGGAAGGCATTCAGCTCACCCAGCCCACCGATGTGGCCTTCGGGCCGGACGGCCGGCTTTATATTCTTGAGCAGGATGGACGGTTGCTGCGCGTCGAGGTGGCTTTCGAGAACAACGCCTACACGGCTGTGTCCACGGAGGTGATCGATCTTGTCCGGGATATTCAAAATCACGACGTTCAGGGCAATCCCATCGATGATGAGGGCCGGCTCGCCCTCGGCCTGCTCGTCACGGGAACGCCCGCCGCGCCGCAGGTCTATGTGAGTTCCGCCGACCCTAATTTTCCGTTCCAGAACCGGGGCAATACGGATGTTCTCGATTCCAATTCCGGGATCCTGTCGCGCCTGACCCTCGATGGGGAGACCTGGAGCAAGGTGGATCTCGTGCGCGGCCTCGCCCGGGGCAACACAGCCCATGGGATTAGCGACATGGATATCCGCCTGGAGGAGGTGGACGGGGAGGTCAAACCGTTTCTCTATCTCAATGCTGGCGGCATGACCAACTCAGGGGGTGTCGGACCGTTTTTCTTCTTTCAGCCTGAATTTGTTTATTCAGGCGCCATTCTGAAAATCGATCTTGAGGCCCTGGACGCGCTGCCCCTTCAGACGACGGACCAGTTGGGCCGGCCGCTCGATCCGAACGCCTATTACATTTATGATCTGCCCACGGTGGACGATCCAACCCGCGACACGGATGGCGACATCAATCCGCTGAGCGGCTTCGACATCTTCGGCAGTAACAATGGCCTGAACCAGGTCAAATTTGACCCGTCCGGCCCCGTGGACATCTACGCCAGTGGATTTCGCAACGCCGTCGGTCTCGTGGTCACCAACACCAACCAGATCTACACGTCTGACAATGGTCCGTCCGATTGCTGCGACCGGCCTCCGGTCTTCGTGAACGGCGTCGCAACCAATCTGCCCAATTTCGGGCAGGAAAATCCGACCAATGTCCAATCGCCGGATGCACTTTATCTTGTTACAGAAGGTCTCTATGCGGGGCATCCCAACCCGGTGCGCGCCAGCGGTCCCGACGCGGGCCTGTTCATTCCAGGCACCACAACGCCGGTGCCGGTTTTGCCGGCCGACTGGGACGACGTCCTGGCGGGGTTCGACGCCACCACTTCGCCCTTCGCCGATGAGGCCTTTTTCCTGAACAACGGCTCGGTCGAGGATCCGGCGATCCTGAGCTATCCCTCGTCGGTCAATGGCATCGACCAGTATGAAGCCTCGTTCTTTGACCGGGCCATCGAAAACGCCCTTATCCTGTCACGCTTTACCTTCAGTGGCAGTTCGAACTCCGATATCATCATTATAGAGACCGATGTGAGCGGCGAAGTCGTGGTGTCCCAACAGACCTTCGACATCGGCGGCACCTTCGGTGGCGGCCTTGGCCTTACGACACTTGGTGACGATGGGCCGTTCCCCGGCACGATCTGGGTCGCCGGACAGATCTCCAACACCATTGCGATCCTCAGCCCCGACGGGGAACCGGCCGATCCGCCGGAGCCGCCGCCAGCCGATGATCGGGACGAGGATGGACTTAAGGATTTCGTCACCGATGCCGTCCCGTTCGATGCCACCAATGGCGGTCTCGCCCGGCTCGGGGCGTCAGACACCATCGTGTGGACCTTCAGCCCGACCACCGTGCCGCCGGGACCGGCCAACTCCATTTTCAATCTGGGTGTAACCGGGGCCATGACGAACGGCGCCGACACGCTCGCCGACCTGTTCGACGACACGAATTTTTTCCCCGGCGGCGCGGTGGGCCAACTCGTGCTGCTCGAAGCCGGTCCGGGCACGGCCCTTGGCGCCGCCAATACCCAGCGCGACGCGGCCCAGTTCGCCATGTCCACCGATGCGGACGTGAATGCCTTCACGATTTCGGTTGATATTTCCAATCCGATCCCCCCCATCCTGGAGCTTGCCTCCATTCGCGACGGCACCTCGGCCGGTTTCGCCGTGGGTGATGGGACGCAGTCGGACTTTGTCTATTTCGGCGCGGGTTTTGAAAACGGTCGGGCCGGTTTCGTCGTGGTGGTGGAGGAGGGGGATGCGGAGCAAACTCGCCTGTTCGTGGACCTCCCCGTCCTTGCCGATCCCTCGGCGGTGCGCACGGGCGATCCCCTGCTGCTTGAGTTCGACGTGGATGCGGTGGCCGGAACGCTCGTGCCGCGCTTTGCGTTCGACATTCTCGATCCCATCGATGGCGCTTCCACGCGCACGATCACAGGCGAACTGCCGGCCGTCACGGTGAGCGGCGATGTGCTCGCTGCCCTGCAGGGCACCTACACGCTGACCCAGGATGCCGACAGCGTGACAGCGGATCCGCAGGATCTTGCCTCCGGCCCGGTGATCTCGTTGCTCGCCACGACGAATGGCGATGATGAAACATTTCCCGTGGCCTGGAATGTGGTGCAGGTCTCGAGCCGGGCGGGCGATCCTGGCCTTGGCTTTGATCTGGTCAGTGACGCCGTCGCCCTCTGGACCCAAAGTGAGGTCCAGCCCGGTGTCCTTGTGGATGCGTCGGAATTCGGTAATGACGGCAGCCTGATTGGCGGCGTGAGCGTGACCGCGAATGGCCTTGCCGGCAATGGTCTGCAATTTGACGGGGCGACAGGTCGCGCTGTTGTTCCGCACAGTGCCGATTTCCTGCTGGATGAAGGGACCCTGGCCTTTTGGGTCAATCCGGAACGTTTGGGTGTCGATCAGGGGCTTGTCTCGAAGGATGCGGGCTTTAATGGAACCGGCGGTCATCTTGATATTCGCCTTCTTGCGGACGGGCAGCTTTACGTGCGGCTGCAAAATGCCGATGCCGCTTCCGATGTCCTTCTCGTTGGTCCAAGCCTCGCGCTGAACCAATGGAACCACGTGGCGGCAAGCTTCGGCCCCGGCGGTGTGGAAATCTTCGTCAACGGAACGCGTGTCGCCGCAAATCCCTACGAAGGGGGGCTGGGCGCCACGTCCGGCGGTGCGGGGAATTTCGAGCCCTTGACCCTGGGAGCAACCCAGCGGGGCTCCGCGCCGGTCTCGTCCGAGCCAGCCGCCGAATTTCTGCTCGGGCGCATGGACGAGATTGTCCTGTCCGCAACAAAGCTCAGCGCCGATGCCGTCGCTGGCGTTTATCAAAGTGGGCTGAGCGGGGTCGCGCTCGATGAGGTCGGCCTCAATCGGGCACCGGATGCGCCCTTTCTTGTGCCCGCCGCGCCGTTTCTGACGGCCCAGTCCGCCGGTGTGATTGCCACGGTCGAGGCCCGCGATCCCGAGGGTGATCCGGTCGCCTTTTCCCTTGTCGATGATTTCGGCGGACTGTTCGCGCTCAACGGAGCCGAACTGTCTTTGACCCGAACCCTGACACTTGAGACGCTTCCGGACGGCTTTGTCTCGCCCGATATTGGCCAAATCTACGCGGTGCTCGGTCTCATAGCCGATGACGGCCAGGGCGGCATGACCCAAGGCGACGGCATCATCGTCTTCGATGGGCAGGTCGGCGAAGTTCCGGTTGCGCTCGATGACGAAGCAGAGACCCCTGAGGACACCGCCATCGCCATCGATGTTCTGGCCAATGACAGTGACGCGGACGCAGACCCCTTGACCCTTGATGTCCTGGGCGGGCCGGCCAACGGGAGTGTCAGCCTGGAGATGGGAGACGCACCCGGCGAAGGGGGACCGTTCTTCACCTATGTCCCGGATCCGGATTTCAACGGCTCCGATTCCTTCACATATCGGGTTTTTGACGGCAACGGAAACCGGGCCGATGCCGCCGTCACGATCACCATTACACCCGTGAACGACGCTCCCGTGGCGCAAGACGATGCCATCGCCATTGAAGCGGGCCTTGATGCCAGCGGCTCGGTGTTCACGGACAATGGCGCGGGCGCCGATACCGATGTGGATGGGCCCAATCTGACCGTCACGGCCCTGGACGGGGATGAGGCCGCCGTCGGACGTGCGATCGCGCTCCCCTCGGGCGGCTTGCTCACCGTGGAGGCCGACGGAAGCTTTCGTTTCGAGGCCAATGGGGCCTACAACACGGTGATCGCCGGCACGCCGGTCACGGAGACGGTCAGCTACACCTTAAGCGATGGCGCGCTGACTGATAGTGCTGTCCTGACCCTGATAATTGCGGCGGAGAATGTTCCTCCGAACGCGCGCGACGATGCCTTCTTCATCACTGAGGACACGGGCCTGACGGACTCCGTCATCGCGCCGTCCGTGGGCGATCCCGATACGGACCGGGAGGGCGGCGCTCTGACCCTCGTGGCCGTGAATGGGGTCGGGATGGCCGTGGGCCTGGAGCTGACCTTGCTGTCGGGCGCGCTGCTCACCGTGCAGGCCGATGGTACGTTCACTTACGATACCAACGGTGCTTTCGAGGCCCTCGGCGATGGGGCCAGTGCCCTTGACGGTTTCATGTACACGGTCGAGGACGGTTTCGGTGCCACGGATACCGCCATGGTCCTGATCACCGTCGACGGCGTCAATGATGCGCCCGACGCCCGCGACGACGCGGTGCGGGCGTCGGGGTTCGCAGGTGCCCTCGGGTCCGTGTTCGCCGACAATGGCGCCGGCGCCGATGGGGATGTGGAGGGCGCCGCGCTGGTCGTGACGGCGGTGGACGGTGTTGCGGACACGGTGGGCACGGGAATAATGCTTGCCTCGGGCGGGCTTTTGACGGTGAACACGGACGGATCGTTCCAGTTCGATGCTAATGGGGCCTATACGGATCTGATCCCGGGTATGCCAGTTGAGGAAAGCGTTTCCTATACTGTCTCCGATGGGGAATTGACCGATACGGCGGTTCTAACCCTGACGATTGAAGCCGACAACCAGGATCCCGAGGCGCTCGACGATGCGTTCTCGACCGAGGAAAACACGCCCCTTTTGGACTCCGTTCTTTCGCCGTCCACGGGCCCAGCCGATCGCGATCCGGAGGGGTTTGCCTTGACGGTGACGGCCGTTAATGGGGATCCCCTGCTTGTGGGGACGGCCATTGTCCTGCCAAGCGGCGCCGCACTGACCGTGAACGCGGACGGGGGCTTTGCCTTTGATCCACAGTCCGCATTCGATGCGCTGGCCAGCGGTGCGAGCGCGATCGATGGTTTTGACTATACCGTGGAGGACGGGCAGGGCGGGTCTGACACGGCCAGTGTCGCCGTGACGCTCATAGGACTGAACGATGCGCCAGAAGCGCGGGACGACGCGTTCACCGTGATCGAGACCGGCACCCTCGCGGCCTCCGTTTTGGCCAATAATGGCGGTGGGGCGGATACGGACATCGACACGCCCCTGTCGCAGCTCACCGTCACCGCCATCGACGAGGTCACGCTGGAGGCTGAGCCGGTGACGCTGGCGTCCGGGGCGCTTGTCACCATGGGTGCCGATGGAACCTTCCTATACGACCCCAACGGACAGTTCGATGCCTTGAGTGCCGGCGAGAGTGCAACAGATACGTTTACCTACACACTCAGTGACGGCGAAGCCAGCGACACGGCCAATGTCAGTGTGGTTGTTCTGGGAGAGGACGATGCGCCGCCCTTCGACCTGCTGGCCTACTGGCCTGTTGTGGAGGAGAGCGCGGCAAATGTGGTGGACGAGACCGGCAATGGTTTTGATGGTGTACTGAATGCTGGCTCGGCCCTCACAGCGGACGGTTTTGTCGGCGCCGGCCTCGCCTTTGACGGGACGGACGGTTTCGTCGAGGTCGACCATGCGCCGGACATGCTGCTTGATGAGGGTGGGTTCACGTTGTGGTTCAACGCCGACACGGTGGCGCGCGATCAAGGTCTTATGTCCAAGGATCGCGCCTTTAATGGCGATGGCGGCCATATCGATTTGCGCCTGCTGCAGGGCGGGACCTTGTGGCTGCGACTGCAAAATGCCGACAGCGCCCTTGACCAGGTGCTGACCGTTCAAGGGATTGAAGCCGGTACATGGAACCATGTGGTGGTCGGGTTTGGTTCGCAGGGTCTGACGCTCAGCGTAAACGGCGCTCAAGTCGCCGAGAGCGCCTATACGGGGGGGCTCGGCAGCACGTCGGGCGGTTCAGGCAATGAGGAACCGCTCGTTCTGGGGGCAACCCTACGGGCCAATGGCGTGTTTCCCTTCGAGCGGATTACACAGAATTTCAGTGGCACGATCGATGAGGTTGGCTTTTTGCAGAGCCAGCCGGATGCGCAGACCGTAGCGGATCTTTATCAGTTTGGTCTCGACGGCCTCTCCATCGGCCGCCCCCGCCCGCCCATGCCCCCCGTGGCTGCGGACGATGCGTTGACGGTCGAGGAAAACGAACCCGGCGAGATCGACCTGCTGGCCAATGATAGAGACCCGGACGACCCCCCCTCGGATTTGACCGTTCTGGGCCTTGGCCCGGTGGAGGTGAACGGCATCGAAGGAGAGGCGCTCTCGGCAGGCAGCCTCCTGCTCGACGGGACCAGAGTGCGCTTCGATCCGGGAGCGGATTTCGACGAGCTTGATGCCGGCGACACCGCCACGGTGACGACAAGTTATGTGCTGACCGATGGCACAGGCCTGAGCGATGGGGCCCAGATTGTCATCACGGTGCAGGGCATCAACGATGCACCCGTCGCGGTCGACGATACGGGCGGTACGGATGAAGACTCGATTGTCCGTTTCGACGTGCTCGCCAATGACAGTGACGTGGATGCCGATGACACCAACGACAGACTCACCGTGCTCGCGGCAGTTCTGACCGGCGGGGCGGGAACGGTCAGCCTTGAGGGCAATGAGGTCGTCTTCGATCCTTCGGGTGCCAATGATGCGCTCAACGAGGGGGAGACAGACACCGCCAGCATCGCCGTTACAATCGCCGATCCCGCGGGCGCCACCAGCCTGTCCGCCATTACGGTCACCGTTACGGGCACGGATGATCCAGCCATCGCCCGGGATGATCGTTTCCGCATTGGGGAAGCCGACACCGTCTCCGGGTCGGTCACGCTCGACAATGGTGCGGGCGCGGACAGCGATCCGGATGATCCGCTGGTCGTGATCGCGGTCAATGGGCAAGCCAGCAATGTGGGCACGCAGATCGCCCTCGGTTCCGGCGCAATACTGACCCTTGGGGCGGATGGGAGCTTTACCTATGACCCCAACGGAGCCTTTTCGCCGCCGCCGGGTCTGCTCGAGCTTGACCAGTTCACCTACACGCTCGCGGGAAGCCCGGCGCCTGCGACGGTGACAATCGAAGTCGCCGGTTTCAATGGGGTGCCCATCGTGACCAATGACACGGTCGCGGCGGATGAGGACACGCCGGCGAGCGGCTCCGTTCTGACTGGTCCGGGGGCGGACGAGGATCCGGAAGGTCAGGCCCTTACCGTTGTCGCGGTGAACGGGGACGAGGGGGCCGTGGGCACGGCTGTCGGGCTCGCTGGTGGCGGTACGATCACTCTTGGAGCCGATGGCGGCTACAGCTTCAATCCATCTGGGCAATATGAGGCCCTGAATGTCGGCGACACGGCCACCGAAAGCTTCACCTACACGGTGGAGGATCCGCTGGGTGCACGGAGCACGGGGACGGTCATCGTCACCATTGAGGGCGTCAACGATGCGCCGGACGCGGTGGACGATGCCTTCACGACCGTCGAAAGCGCGACTGTCACCGGTTCCGTTTTACGCGGTTCGGGAGACGACACGGATGTGGACACGCCGGACGACACGCTCGCCGTCACGGCGGTCAATGGCGTCGGGACCGATGTGGGCCAACCCATCCTGTTGCCGTCCGGGGCGCGTCTCACCCTGAATGGGGACGGCAGCTTCATCTATGACCCGAACGGACAATTCGATGGCCTTGAGGTTGGCCAGAGTGATACCGACAGCTTCACTTATGGGCTGAGCGATGGGACCCTGTCGGATGATGCGACCGTAACGGTCACGGTCAATGGTGAAAGTGATTTTCCGACCCTTGACCTTTTGGCATACTGGTCGTCGACTGATGATATCAGTCCGCTCCTGGAGGATGATACCGGAAATGGGTTCGACGGTACCCTCGCGGCCGGCGCCGCATTCACCGCCGAGGGGCGTGTGGGCAGCGGGTTGGAATTCAACGGGACGGCCAGTTTCGTGGAAGTGGACCACGCGCCCGAAATGCTGCTGGAGGAGGGCGGCTTCAGTCTGTGGTTCAATGCGGACACGGTTGGCCGCGATCAGGGCCTGTTGTCGAAGGACCGTTCCTTTAATGGGACCGGCGGCCACATCGATCTGCGGTTGTTGCAGGGCGGCGTGCTCTGGCTGCGTCTTCAGAACGCGGACAGTACCCTCGATCAAGTTCTGAGCGTGCAGGGCCTTCAGGCAGGCGATTGGCATCACGTGGTCGTCGGCTTTGGGGACGGGGGGCTCAGCCTCAGTCTCAATGGTCTTGAGGTCGCGTCCAGCGGTTATGAGGGCGGCCTTGGCGTTACGTCCGGGGGGCTTGGAAACCAGGAGCCCCTTGTTCTCGGCGCCTCGTTACGGTCGAACGGTTTGGGGCCGCAAACTCGGATCACGCAAGTTTTCGATGGCCGGATCGATGAGGTGGCCGTCCTGAGGTCCCGTCCGGATGCGGACACCGTCGATGCGCTCTATCAGGCCGGATTGGAGGGGTTGAGTCTGCCGGGGGCCAATGCGAATGGTTCAAGCGTCCCAGCGGGCAATGCGTTGGCGTTGGCCTTGTGCGGCTGTGACGACGCCGACAGTTTCAACTTCGCGTCCGCCGCCACCCCCACCGCGCCCCCTCTCGCGCCCCAGGTCGAGGTTTCATTCGAGCATGTGGCAACCGCGGACGGGCCGGATGGAGAAGGGGATGACGCGGACGCGGACAGCGCGCTCCTCCTTTTTGTGGAAACCAGCGAGGACACATTCGGGTTCTGATCGACCGTGATTGTCGTGCGCACCGCAAGGCGATGATCGCACATGATGCGGCGGCGGCACCGGACGGTGCCGGCCACGATTTGATCCGGCCGGCTCGCCCCCTGCTTTAGAAAAATCGGGTCATCCGCAGGGTGAGCAGGGAATCGTCTTCAAAGGCGCTCACGAAATTGGTGGGATCGGTGGCGACGAAGAAGCGGGCTTCGAGTTCGCCTTTCCAGTTCTGGCCCAGGCGGCGCTCCGCCTCCACAAGGCCCGATGTGGTGCCGTCCTCCCAGTCCGTCACCGCGCCGGCCAGGATGCTGGTGTCTCGCGAGTCGTTCAAGGCGAGACGTGTGCCGACGAAAATATCGTTTTCCTGCACGCTCACGGGCGCCACGGCGGGATTTTCGCTGCGCCCGTCATAAAGAATTTCAAGTAGCAGCCCCAGGTCGGCACCGCTCTCGGTCACTCCGTACAGTGTGTATTCAAAGCCCGTGACAACCGCCGGAAAGGTGTTGCCCTGCCCCTCACGCACGATACCTTCGAACTTCACCAGCCAGGACCCCGTCGTGTACTGGACATCGAGGCCAAGCTGATTGATCTGGGTGTAGAATGGGGAGAAGAACGGATTACCCGCCGCATCCGTCCGGGCGATGAACAGCGGCTCCCGGGATGTGCCGGAGAAGAGGCTCACACCCACATCGAAATCCCCGAAATACTGGGAGTAGCGCAGCGCGAAATCCGTGTTCCACTCATCGTCGCCGTCTTCGAAAAGGGGCCGGTCCGTATCGATGACGGGGTCAAAGCGCAAACGCCCAGAGCGTCCCGGAAAGGTCCGCTCCCGGAAATACGGCAAAACGAACAGATCGAGCTTGCCCCACTCGCGCAAGAGGCTCACCTGCACCATGGGCTGGCCGAGTTTGTCTTCCTCGTCGATGTCCTCGACCGAATCGGTCTGGTTCACGATGTCCACCAGGTGCCGGCTTTCGGTCACGCCCCAGAACACCTTGGAGACACCGGCCAGGATCTGCACTTCATCACCGATGAACCGATAATAGCCCTCGCGCAGGTCGAAATGCGTCCGCTCCCGGTCCTGACCATCCTGGCGATAAAAGGGCAGAACGGCGATCTGGTGCCGTCCGTCCTCGGACTCAAAACGAATATCCCCATTCAGGATGAGCGAGGGCTGGGCGGTCTGGAACTGGCCCGGAAAGGCCGGCGCCTCGGCAAAGACGCGCAATTCCGCCCCGACATCCCCGCCGAAATCCCACTCCGCGGCCGCGGGCAGGCCCGCACCGGCGAAGATCAGAGCGCCGCAAATTCTCAAAACCAACTGGCGCATGGTCGGCGCTCCGTCCCTGTCTGAAGGCCCGAGCACTCGGCGCGGACCGTTGGAAGTAACCCGGCGCCGGTGGGTCCGGCGCCGGCGGATCTCGACTTAACGGATCCGGGTCAGCACGCCGCGCACGAAATCGCGGTCCTCATAGTTCACCGAGAAATCATAATCGTCATAGACGATATCGGTTTGCTTGCCCGTCTGATGATTAACCATGGACAGGGTGTGCGCCCGCCAATAACCGTCATAGTCGCGATAATCGGTGAGCGTCAGGGTCTTCAGAAGGTCGTTCTTACGATCGTAGAAGTCGACCTTGCGCAGTTGGTGGATGTCCTGATCGATATAGGAGACCTGCCGGGTATAGCCGGAGGACTCATAGCGAGGGATACGCTCCACCACATCCACGGCCATGCCGTCCAGGGTGTCTTCGCCCACATGGCGGTAGGTGTATTTGTTCAACTCCGTCGAGGTCAGATCCTCGAAGGCGAATTCGGAGCCGACAAAGGGGCCGGACTTGTTCCGTGAGCTGATCCGCTTCACCCGTTTCAGGGCCGGCAGATAGAGCCACTGGTCATCCGGATCGAGAATTTTGGCATGGCTCAGAAGCGCCGTGCCTTCCACGTCGCGCGGTGTTTCGAACACAACGAGTGACTTGTCGCCCACGTCTTCGCTTTCCCGTTCGAGGGTCTGGAAACGCATCCGCCGGGTGCTCTCCTCGCCGGCGGCGTTGCGCAGGATCATGGTGGCCGAGGCGAGGGAGCCGCCGAAGCCGTTATCGCTGCGGTCCGAACGGGCGGCGATTTCAAAGCCGCGCTTTGCCGCCTCGTCATCCGTATCCTGTGCATGGGCGGGCAGGGATCCCGCGACCGGCGACAGGGTCACGGCCAGGGCAAGGACGGCGGCGCCGGCGAGTCGCTTAGGCCAAAGCGGTGTCATGGGATGCATGGGTCTCTCCCGTATCTTGTGTGGTTTGCGAAGGGGCTCCCCGGTCCACCCAGATGAGGAGGGCGGGCAGGAAGAGGAAATCGATCAGCATGGCCAGGACGATGGCGAGGCTTGTCATCAATCCCATGTCCACGGTGACCTTGAAGGTTGAGAACATCAGAATACTGAAGCCGATGGTCAGAATGATCGTATTGACCAGGATCGCCAGACCGACCGTGGCGAAGGCATAGCGGATGGCGTCCTGGGGGGAGGCTCCGTTCTCGCGCCGGGCCCGCAGATATTTGGTCATCAGGTGCACCGTATCGTCGACGACAATGCCAAGGCTGATGGCGCCGACAACGGCCACGGAGAACCCAACCTCACCGACCAGGAGCGCCCAGGCCCCAAGCGCCGTCATGATGGGCAGAGCATTGGGTACAAGGCTCAGCAGGCCAAGCGTGAAACTACGAAGACTGATGATCATCACAAGGCAGATCCCGACAATGGCGATGCCGGTGCCCTGGATCATCTGCATGAGATTTCGGTCCGTGATGAAGGTGAACATCACCTGGGTCGAGGTGGGAACGGCCCGTTGGTTCTCCGGGAAATTCGCCTCGATATAGGCACGCACGTCGGTCAGGAAGGTCTTTGTCTGCGTGGTGGTGACATTGCCCAGGGTGGCCGTAACGCGGCTTGCCGATTTGTCGATGTTGATCCGGTCATTGAGATCGAGACCGTAGGGCAGGGACAGTTCGTAGAGCAGAAGATACTGCGCGGACAAATCCCGATTCTGGGGGAGCTTATAAAAGTCCGGATCGTCCCCGTGAAGATTACGGTTGAGCCGTTTCATGATGTCCGAGATCGAATAAACATGCGCGACTTCTTCCCGTGCGTTCAGCCAGGCGGCGAACGCCTCGAGCCGTTCCAGATAGGCTGGTTCGGAAACACCACCCGGCTCGCCGGCGGGCACGGAAAACTCCACCGGATAGAGCCCGAAATACTCCGTCGTCACTTCGCTCGCCGGGCGGAAGGGGATGCGCTCATCGAAATATTTGACCCACTGATCATTGAAATCGAGCCGGGGGATCATGGCGACGAGACCCAGCGAGACCAAAAGCGTGCCCACCGCGATGGTATTGTGGCGCGCAAGAACCAGATCCGCGAAGCGTTCCATGATTTTCGGGCCGGTTTCTTCGCCTTGTGCGCTCGCCACGCGATAGGGCAGGAGGCTGATCAGGGCCGGCAGCAAGGTGATCGACAGGGCCCAAGCCGCCGCGATGCCAGCCGAGGCCATATTGCCAAGGTGCCAGAAGGGCGGCGCATCGGAAAAATTCAGCGCCAGAAAGCCGACAATGGTGGTGAGCGACGTGATACCCACGGCCAGGAAATTGACCCGCATGGCATCGATAAGCGCCTCGCGTTTGGCCATCCCCCGGCGCATCGCCCCGCGCATGGTCAACAGAATATGGATGGAGTCGGCGACGGCGAGGGTCAGAACGACGATGGCCGCGGACAGGGACAGGGGCGTGAGCTTCACGCCCATGGCGCCGCCGCTTCCCAGGGTGATCATGACCGAGAATATAATCACCAGCAGCACGCTCACTGTGGCGGTCACGGACCGTAAAGTGACGAGCGTGAGCAGGACAACGAGCCCGAACATGGCCGGAACGAGACCCGAATAGTCTTTTTGTCCGCTCTCGGCGAAGGATACGTTCAGCATACCAACGCCGGTCAGACGAATGTCGAGGTCGGGATACGCTTGGGCAACCCGGTCGCGCAAGGCACGGGCGGCGGCCGCGGTCTCCGGCACTTCCGCTTCGCTGCGTCCGGGATACTGCAGGATGATGTTGACGGCGGTGCCGTCTGCGTCCGGGGTGACGAGCTGGCCGCGCAGCAAGGGCTCGGCGAGCGCAATCTGCCGTTTTTTCTCAAAATCTTCCGGGCTGAGCGCGGCGGGAGCCTCGATCAGGTCTTCGACGATGAGATCGTCCTCAATCGCATAGGTGTGCTGAAAATTGGTGACACTGTCGACGCGCAGCGCGCTCGGCACCTGCCAGCCGCCTTCGGTAAGATCGGCAACGGCCGACATAACGTCCGGGGTAAACACATCTCCGCCGTCCTTGCGCCGTACAAAGATGAAAATATTATCATTCTTCGTATAGGTGGCCTGGAACCGTTCAAATGCCGTCAGTTCCGGGTTCTCGGACGAAAAGAACACCCGGTAATCGGTGCCGAAACTCAGAAAACGAGCCTGGGCGCCGATGGCAAGGCTCGCGGCGACGACGGCCAGAATAACAAGCCATCGGTATCGCAGGACGGCTTCGGTAAAGCCGACCGCGAACCGGTCGACGGCGGTTTTGGCGTGAACGGTCATGGGGAACCCCGCTGCCTGATCGCGTCAGAACCGCTGTTCTGACTGTGGGCAGGGGTATCAGAACGTTTGTTCTGAAGTCAAGTCCTGGTTCTGTAACGCAGGCTGTCGACAACCGCATCGAGGGCGGCCAGCAGATCCTCACGGCTGCGGCCCATGCGGGCCTGGACGCCGGTGGAGAAGTAGATTGCGTGGGAGAGTTCGGCGAAGGCCTGGGGGTCGCCCCTCGGGTCGGCCCGGCCGTCTTTCTGGGCCTCTTGGAACGCCTTGGCGAAGTCCTGGCCGATTTCGTGGGAGCAGGCGGCCACATAGGCCGCGATGTCCGGATCCTTGGCGGCCACGTCGACGGCGGTGGTGCACATCATGCAACCGGCGGGAAACATGGCCGGATCCAGCATTTTGCTCACGATGGCATCGCGCAGGCCGTCATAGGGGTCCTTGTCGGGCCGGGCCAGGAACGCCTGGATCGCGGCCCGGCTCTCCACCATATAGGCCTCCAGAATGGCGCGAAAAATGTCTCGTTTACCGCCAAAGGTCTGGTAGAGCGCATAGCGGTTCATGCCCGTCGCCGCCACGATGTCGCCGATTGAGACGTCATCAAACCCCTTGCGCCAGAACAGCTCGGTGGCGGCTTCGATCACCTGCTCCCGGCGCTTTTGGCTGGTTTGCGCGTCTTGCATCCTCACTCACTCCTTAAAACACTACCCCTGGCACGCCCCATGGCCCGCTGGCCCGCCCGCGAGACTCTTTCGCCCGCGAGACTCCTTCGAATGAGTCTAAGCATCCAAACCAAGGATTCCATAACCGTGCCGTGGGCCCCGCGCCGCCTCACCTCCGGTCCCCATGGCCCAAGCGGGCGGGCACCAGCGCGATAGGTCTTGCGCTGGAGGAGGTGCAACGCCAAGCTGCACCCCATCGGGTGGGAGCGAAGGGGAAAAGCCATGGCACAGGCTTATCGAATTGGCGTCGCGCGCGCGAACATGCGCAGCGTTCCGTCCACGGCGGAGGGGCGGGACACGGTTCTGGCATCGCTTGACCGGAACACCACCGTGACGCCCACCCGCGCCGTCAGTTGGGATGATATGTGGCTGCGGGTGCGTGTCGAGGATGGCCCCCACCAGGGCATGACCGGCTTCATCCGGCGCTGGCTGCTCGCCGGCCTTTATGACGATCCGTCCGGGCAAGTGTTCCAGGGCGATCGCCGGGCGCTGAACGACGTTTTTTGGTATGGCAGTCTGGAATTCGATTTCGTGCGCTATGGCTTCGGCGTCAAATCGCGCAGTTTCGATGAGCTGCGCAACTATGGGTCGATCGATTGCTCCGGCTGGATGTTTATCCTTTTCTTTGAAGCCTTCAGTGCCGTGAACCGGGCCATGCGCGGTCCGGTTTTCGCCACGGATGACACCCGAAAACTCAACGATATGTCGAACAACCAGGTCGCGCGGGTCGCCGACGTGGCTGGGGTCCTTATTTCGGGGACGGACATCCTCACCGTTCCCCTCCAACCTGGAATGCTGTTTGGACAACATTTCGGCACCTATGACTGGGACCGTGGCCGCACCCTTGAGATCGATCATGTGACCGCCTCGGTGGCCGATCCTTCAAGCGGCCGGCTGTTCATGACGCAGAGTTCCTCCGGAGGCGGAGGGGTCAACCTGGTGCCCATGGACGACTGGATCGAGGATCACCGCCGCCTGTTCGACGGCAATCGCATTCACATGACCGATCCCTTGCTGATGGGCGATTTCGACCCGCCCGATGCGCGGCGCTATGGCGGGCTTGAAAGCGGCGAGTCGGGCCTGCCCCTGCTCGATGTGGCGGGCGTGCCTGGCAGTTGATCACGAGGCCTCGGGACGGCACCGGCCGCACCGCGCGTCCGGCACTCAGAAAAGGACCACGCCCATGGCACGGCGATTGTCGAGTTTGATGCTCCGGGTGCGCAGCGTCCTGCTGCATGCGGCCGGTTTTCTGGCAATCTGGGCGTTCTTTTGGGCGGGCTTTCTTCTGAAGGCCGGGCCGGCTGCGCTCATCGCCCTCGTGCTCTGGGTCTTTATCTTCCGGGCCTGGATGTATCTTCCCGTGATCGGGCCCGGCATCGGCCCGGCCGCG
>CAYYTT010000065.1:0-20556 GCA_964474635.1 uncultured Alphaproteobacteria bacterium
GGGCCTTGAAATCTCCAGCCTGCCGGGCAAGCTCGCCGACTGTCAGGAGCGTGATCCGGCCAAGTCCGAACTGTTCCTGGTGGAGGGTGACAGCGCCGGCGGTTCGGCCAAACAGGCCCGCAATCGGTCCAATCAGGCTGTCCTGCCCCTGCGCGGCAAGATCTTGAATGTGGAACGGGCGCGCTTTGACAAAATGCTGTCCTCGAACGAAATCGCGACCTTGATCACGGCGCTGGGCACCGGGATCGGGCGAGATGATTTTGATCCGGACAAACTGCGCTATCACAAGATCATCATCATGACGGACGCCGATGTTGACGGCGCCCACATCCGCACCCTGCTGTTGACCTTCTTCTATCGTCAGATGCCGGAGATCATCGAGCGAGGCCATCTCTTCATTGCCCAGCCGCCCCTTTACAAGGTCAAACGGGGGCAGTCGGAGCAATATCAGAAGGACGAGCGCAGCCTCTATGACTTCCTCGTCGCCGAAGGGCTCAAGGACGCCCTACTGGCGGCCGCCGACGGCACCCAGATCGGGGCCGGAGACCTGGCGCAGATCACCGCGAAGGCCCGCGACATCCGCACCGTGCTCGACCGGCTGCCGCCGCGCTATCCGCGTGCCATCGTGGAGCAGGCGGCTCTGGTCGGTGCGCTCGACCCGGCCCTTATCGGCCAATCGGACCGCATTGGGGCCGTGGGCGAGGCGCTGGCCCAAAGGCTCGACCAACTCGCCGAAGATGTGGAAAAGGGCTGGCAGTCCGAGGCCATGGCCGACGGCGGCCTTCAGGTCGCCCGGGAAGTGCGGGGCGTGCGCGAGGTCGCCGCGCTCGATGCCACATTCCTTGAATCGGCCGATGCGCGCCGGTTGCACACCCTGACCGAAGACCTGCGCGGCGTTTTTGCCCAGGCCGCAACGTTTACCCGGCGGGATGCGTCCAGGGCCGTCTTTTCGCCCACCGCGCTCCTCGACCAAGTGCTCGAGGCGGGCCGGAAGGGCATCACCATGCAGCGTTACAAGGGCCTTGGCGAAATGAACCCGGATCAGCTCTGGGAGACGACCCTCGACGTCCATGCCCGCTCGCTGCTTCAGGTGCGCATCGACCATGTGGACGAGGCCGATGACATGTTTACCAAGCTCATGGGCGATGTGGTGGAGCCGCGCCGCGAATTCATTCAGGCCAATGCCATGAATGTTGCAAATCTGGATGTGTGAAGCACGTTTTCGTGCGTCGATTTGCAAATCCCTGCACTGGCCGGGACCGGGCCGTTCGGGCTAAAGTCCAAAGTCCGAACTGGCGGATTTCCAGACGCATGGACCCAGACACATGGGCCCGGGGGCAAGGAACCAGGCGCAGGGAACCAGGCGCAAGGACATGGACGAAGCGATGGAACGCAACCACGGCCGGCCGCGGGACGGCGGGCGTCCCGCTCTTAACCCGGCGGACTTGGTCACGGCGGCCTCGGATACGGCTGGCCGGAGCACGGCGCCTACGGGCCTGACACGGCGCGGCCTTCTGGCCCTGGCCGGCGGCCTCATGGCGGTAACCACGCCGTTCGGCATGGCGGTGGCCCAGGCACCGGTCCGGTTCCCAGCCGTCGAGGGCCAAAATGCTCTGGGCGAAGATGTTCGCCTGCCCCAACAACTACCCGATAACTGGCTCCTGGTTGCCCTGTCACTCAATCCGCGGCGCCAGCGGGATCTTGATGCCTGGGCCAACCGGCTTGAGGCGGTGGCCTCGGCCCGCGCCGGGCTCGGCTTTTACGAAATGGTTGTCGCCGGTCGGCGCAGCGCCGTGGAGCGTTACCTCATTGAACGCAACATCCGGGATTCGGTGCGCACCGATCCGGCGCGCCAGCGGACCTTCGTCATCTACGAAGACCAGTCCATGTTCCGGCGTAATCTCGATCTGGCCCGTACGGAAGATGTTTTCATCCTCGTGGCGCGCCCCAATGGTGACGTGGCCCATATCGTCAATGGACGGGCCAACCAGCGCAAGGTCGCCAGCCTGGAGCGTGTTTTGGACCGGGTCATGTCCGGCAATCAGCGCATCTCAGGCATCGATCTTTAGGTCCCGTTTCACCTTTCCTTAAAGCCACCCGGCCAGCGTGGAGCCGGCGCCGCGCCGCGGCGCTCATGCGCAAGGGAAGGGGTCTTCGGGCGATATGCCGAAGCGGAGCAACGGATCGCGGTGGCGTCTGTTCGGACGTCTTGTCGACATTGGCCTGTGGTGCGTCATCGGGCTTGGGGCTGGGGTCGCCTACATCGCCAGCGGACTGCCCGACACCCGTGTCCTGTTCGCGCCGCCCGAAAGCGCGAGCGTCGCCGTTTATGATGTGGGCGGACAGCTCATCGCCCATCGCGGGCTGACATTCTCCGGCGATATCGCGGTCAAGGATCTGCCGCCCCACGTCTCCCAGGCGATCCTCGCGATCGAAGACCATCGCTTTTTTCATCATTTTGGGCTGGATCTGCCGGGGCTCGGACGGGCCCTGGCGGCCAACATGGTCGCGGGCCGCGTGGTGCAGGGCGGCAGTACGCTCACCCAGCAATTGGCCAAAAACCTGTTCCTGACCTCCGAGCGCACGGTGCGGCGCAAGCTTGAGGAGGCCCTTTTGGCCCTTTGGCTCGAGGCGCGCCTGAGCAAGGACGAGATCCTGACGCTTTATCTCAACCGGGTCTATTACGGGGCCGGCACCCACGGGATCGATGCGGCGGCGCGGCGCTATTTCGGCAAATCGGCGCGCTTTTTGAACCTGGGCGAGGCCGCAATGCTTGCCGGTCTGTTGAAGGCGCCCTCGCGTTATGCGCCCACCAACAACAGCGAAGGCGCCCTGGCCCGGGCCGAACTCGTCCTCAAGCGCATGGCGGATCTGGGCTATATCTCGCGGGAGGACGCGGAAACGGCCGCGCGCGTGCCGCCCAAACTTGCCCAGGCCGCCACGCCCAACGCTCACTACTTCGTCGACTGGACCGTGGACCGCCTGACAACCTATGTGGGCCGGCGGGCCGAGCCGCTCGTGGTGCGCACAACGCTCGATCTTGATATTCAGCGTGCCGCCGAGGCGGCAATGGCTCAGGTTCTGAACGATCCGGAAGCGGAAGGCCTCAAGGCCGGTCAGGCCGCCCTCGTTGCCCTTGATGCCAGCGGCGCGGTGCGGGCCATGGTCGGCGGGCGCTCCTACCGGTCCAGCCCCTTCAACAGGGCCACCCGCGCCTTGCGCCAGCCGGGCTCGGCCTTCAAGCCCTTTGTCTATCTGGCGGCCCTTGAGGCCGGCTGGCAGCCCCTCGACCGGATCGCGGACCGGCCCGTGCGCATCGGCCGTTGGGCGCCTTCCAATTTCACGGGGCGCTTTGAGGGTCCGGTCACGCTTGAGCATGCCATGGCGAAATCGCTCAATGCGGCGACGGTGCGCCTGACGGAAAAAATAGGCCGCGCCCGTGTGATCGAAACAGCCTCACGCCTTGGGCTCGACGCGCCGCTCAAGCCGCACCCATCCTTGCCCCTTGGCACCGTGGAGGTTTCCCTTCTGGCGCTCACGACGGCCTATGTGCCTTTTGCCAATGGGGGGCAGGCGGTGGCGGCCAACCCGATCATCCGTATTCAGACGCAAAGCGGCCAGATACTCTATGACCGGGAGTTCGGCCATCTGGGCGAGGTGATCACGCCGCGTGCCCGGGCCGGAATCGATGCCATGTTGCGCCATGTGGTCGCCGAAGGCACAGGGCGCGGCGCGGCTTTGGCGGATTATGCGGTCGCGGGCAAAACCGGCACGAGCCAGAATTTTCGCGATGCGTGGTTTGTCGGGTATGCGGATGGCCTCGTCGCGGGCGTCTGGGTCGGCAACGATGACAACTCCCCCATGGAAGGGGTGACGGGCGGTTCCCTGCCGGCGCGGATCTGGCGCGCCTTCGCGGCCGCGGCCCTGCCCCGCGCGCCCCAGGTGCGCCGTCTCGACCCGCCCGTGCCCGATCTCAGCCTGACGCTGGTTGGAGGGCGGCCCGGGCCTCCGCCCAGCGAGCCAGCAGCCGTGCTGCGGCGGCCATCAGCGCGCTGAGCGCCACCGCGAGGGCCAGCGGCAAATGGGCGGCCGGTGTGGCCTCTTCGGGCAGGAACGACACCACAAGGGCGCCGAACAGTCCGGCGCCGCCCATCTGGATAAAGCCAAGCAGGGAGGACGCCGTGCCGGCCATGTGCGGAAAGGGCCGCATGGCGCCGGCCAGACCCTGGGGCACCGTGATCCCGATCCCCACAAGATAAATTGTCTGCGGCACGGCAATCGCCAGGGGCGAGGTGACGCCGAGCAGGGCCAGCGCGGCCATGCTCAAACCGCCCGCCAGGATAAGGGCGATGCCGGCACTCAACATGCGTGGGCCGCCCACTTGAGCGGCGATCCTCATGCTGATGATACTTCCCGTCAGATAACCGCCCGTGATGACGCCGAACACAATGCCGAAGGTCTCCGCCGACATGCCGTGAACGTCCCGGAAAATGAAGGGAATGGCCGACAGATAGGCGAACAGGCCAAAAAATCCCGATGCGTTCACGGCCGTATAGCCGACGAAAATCGGACTGCGCAGCAGTGCGGCATAATTGCCAAGAATGCTCCTGGGGCGGATCGGCTGTCTGTGCTTCGGGTCGAGCGTTTCGGCAAACAGGACGGCGATAGCAACCATCAAAACGGTCCCAAAGACCGCCATGGCCACGAAGGGGCCCTGCCAGCCGTAAAAGGCGTGCAGCACTCCGCCCGCGATGGGCGCCAGGATCGGCGCGCCCCCATTGATCATGCCGATGGCGGACAAGGTGACGGCCGCCCGTTCGATGGGATAGACATCGCGCACCACCGCGCGGGAGACGACGATGGCGCCGGAGCCGCCAAGGGCCTGGAAAAAGCGCAGAACAACGATGGTCGTGATTTCCTCAGCGAGCAGACACAGAACCGATGCGGTCACGAACACACCAAGGCCCACCAGGATAATGGGGCGCCGGCCGAAACGGTCCGCGAGCGGCCCCTGGATCAAGTTGCCGCCCGCAAAGCCGAACAGGAAACTGCCCAGGGTCAATTGCACCAGGGCCGGATCGGTTTGGAAAATGCGTGCCATGTCCGGCACCGACGGCAAATAGATGTCTGTCGAGACGGGCGCGATCATGACGCAGGCCGCCAACATGATCATGTAGGCCGGCGTTGCCGGTGTCAGGCGGACGGTCATCGGGACCTGGCCTTTCTCGATGGGGCGCGGGCGGGGGAGGGGCAGGTATCGGCCCGTCAAACGGCCCCGTAGCGGTGCAGGTCCGTGCCGTTGGATTTCAGCCAGCGCGTGGCTCGTTTGGGATCCGGGTGGATCCGGTGAACCGCCGCCCAGAAGGCGGGCGAGTGGTCATGGTGGAGCAGATGGGCCACCTCATGGGCCGCCACATAGTCGAGAATATCCATGGGCGCCATGATAAGGCGCCAGGAAAAGGACAGCGCTCCGTCAGCGGAGCATGAGCCCCAGCGGCTGCGGGTGTCGCGCAAGGTGATCCGGCGCGGATTAACCTCGAGGCAGGCGGCATGGGCGCCCACGCGTTCCAAAATCCGGCTGCGCGCTTGGGTCTTCAGCCAATCTTTCACGCGGCGCGGCAGATGTTCCGGCGGGCCGCCGACAAGCAGGTGACCTGTCTGGGGCCTCGGTTCGATGGTGCGGCGTTTAAGATCCGGGGCCGGCGTCAGGATCAGGGGCTGGCCAAGGACCGGGATGGTTTCACCGGCCCGGAAGGGAACCCCCGGGCGGCATTCGCGGCGCCGCGCCATGATCCAGGCGCCTTGGCGCCGGGCGAAATCGAGGGCGTGTTCAAGGTCGCGGCGTTGGTGCAACACCATGATGAGATTGGCCGTAACCGGATCGATTTTGAGGATCACGCGGCGGGCCCGGGCATTGATCCGGACACACAGGGGGATGTCCTCCCCTTCGATTGTCACGGTGACCGCTGGTCCGGCTTCGGCGCCCGGTGGCCCGCTGGGATGCGGGTCACCGGACCGTGTCGGTCTGTTCGCTTGGGCCAATGGGCTCACCGGGCAAGATCCTCAACCTGTGGCTTGCCCGTTTCGGGCCTTGGCCGGAGACGCGCAGGAGGCACGCAAGTGTCCCCGGACCGGTGTTGCCGTGCCCGCGGGCCGCGCTCAGGCGTCGTCGGAAATAAAGGGTGCCGCCGTGCTGGTGGGGCGCTCAAGGTGGGCGCGGATGAAATCTCGCACCCGGGGCTGGATCTCCGTGCGCCAGCGCGATCCGTTGAAGACACCGTAATGGCCGACCCTGGGCTGGATATAGTCAAGCTGCATGTGTTCTGGAATGTTCACACACAGATCATGGGCCGCCTGGGTCTGGCCGATGCCGGAAATGTCGTCAAGCTCGCCTTCCACGGTCATCAATGCGGTCCGTCTGATGCCGGAGGGCCTGATGGGCTTGCCGCGATGCATCATTTCGCCCTTGGGCAGCAGATGGCGCTGGAAAATTTCATCGATCGTCTGAAGGTAAAACTCAGCCGTCAGATCAAGGACGGACAGGTATTCGTCATAAAATTCCCGGTGCTTTTGCGCCGAGTCGCCGTCGCCCTTCACGAGGTTCTCGTAATAGGACCAGTGGGCGTCCAGGTGACGGTCCGAATTCATGGACATGAAGCTCGTGAGCTGAACAAAGCCCGGATAGACCTTGCGCGTGAAACCCGGATTGGGCCACGGCACGGTCATGATCATGTTTTCCTGGAACCACTCGAAGGGGCGTTCCTCGGCCAGAATGTTGGGTTCCGTCGGGCTCTTGCGCGCATCGACCGGGCTGCCCATCAAAATCATGGATGCCGGGGTGCACGGATCGTCATTTTCTGACATGACGGATGTGGCCGCGAGAACGGCCGGCCCCGGCTGACACACCCCCATCACATGGGTGTTCGGGCCCAGATGCTGGACCATCTCAATGAGGTAGTCGATGTAGTCGTTGAGGTCGAACCGGCCGCGCGAGGCGGGGACCATCCGTGCGTCGCGCCAGTCCGTGATGTAAACCTCGTGTTCGGGGATCATGGCCTCGACGGTGCCGCGCAGCAGCGTGGCGTAGTGGCCCGACAGGGGCGCAACGATCAGCACCTTGGGCTGGGGCTCGGGCTTATGGCCCAGGACATCGGCCAGCACGTCCGGGTCTTTACGGAAATGCTTGAGCTGGCAAAACGTCCGGCGCCAGACGACATGCTCGGTCACCGGAACGATTTCATCGTTGATGGAGGCTTCTTCCAGGCCGAAGCGGGGTTTGCCGTAGCGCCGCGTGGTGCTTTCAAACACGTCGCTCGCGGCGGCAATGGTCCGGCCCATGACCGTGTAGGACATGGGGTTAAGGGGGCTGCGGAAGACAAGCTGGTTGATGTCCGCCACCGCGCGCAATGGCGCAATGACCGCATGGTTCATCTCATAGATGTGGTACAGCATTGTCTTACCCCTCTTAATCTTTCCGCTGTGCCGCCGTGGTCACGGGCAGGCACGCGATCCCTGTCCTTCGCCCCATACGCTCTCGCCCGAAACGGGCGTTCGCCGCCGGTATGGCGGATGGGAGGCAAAAGTCTTGCCGCACCTGCGAGAAGCCCCCGTCCCGATTTGGCGCTTTGGCTTCGCCCGCTGCGTCACAGCAGGTCCTTCAGTTTACCAGCCATTTCTTCCGCTGAAGTAGCGTGGGTGAAATGGGTGAGATACGTCCCACTGCGATCCATCACATAGACGATGCTGGTGTGATCCATCAGATAGTCGGACGCAGCCTCATCCTGCACCTTGTAATAGGACACATAATAGGCGTCCGCCATGGTCCGAAGCTGCTCCGGACTGCCCGTTAATCCCACAATGTTCGGGTGGAAATTACTGACATACTGGGCGAGCGCCTCTGGCGTGTCCCGTTCCGGGTCCACCGTGACGAACAGGGGCGCGATCTGTTCTGCGTCCTCGCCCAGACGATCAAGCGCTTCGGACAGCACCAGAAGCTGGGTGGGGCACACATCGGGGCAGTATGTAAATCCGAAATAGACAACCATCAGGCGGCCGGAATAGGTCCCGTCGGTGACTTCCGAGCCCGTGTGATCGACCATGGAGAACGACCCGCCGACGAGTGCTTCACCGCTGGTGCGCACGGCGCCGCTTTGTCCGGGACCTGTGGGTCTCAGGACGACAAAGGCGGCGATCGACCCTAAGAGAAGGGCTGCGATCAGTCCCATCGCGAGGACCGGCAGACCGATCGATCCGCGCTCCGCATTCCAGTTCGGTGGGGTGCTTGAAGGGCCTTTGGAAGGTGCCATAGGGGCCTCTGTGCTGCGGTTGGCTGCGATGGGGTGATGGCGTGGGCGTTGGAAGCCCATGTCTGTCTTGCATATATGCTAAGACTGATGGCTTCAGGAGGGCACGGACCCGCCAAAGTGGCCGCACCGTATTTTCGACCGGCCAAGACCGCCGCGAAACCAGCCCAAGGAGTTAGGACAATGCGCCACACGAGCCCGCTTCCGTTCCCCCGCCATGCGCGGCGCATTTTCGCCGCTGCGTTGCTGGCTGGCCTGGTGTGGCAGACGCCTCCCGTTTTGGCGCAGTTTGGCGGCGGCGACGCGGGCCTGATCGAGGCGATCGAGGACCGGGATATCGACGCCTTCAAATTGGCCATCGTGAATGAAACACGGCCGACCTTGCGGGATTCAATGGGCGTTCCGGCCATCATCCTGGCGGTTGAAGCCCGTGAGCAGTTTTTCGTGGAAGAACTTCTCAAGGCCGGTGCGCGGCCGGACGATCGGCCCCGCAGGCGGGACGACAGCCGGACAGCCCTTACCCGCGCCGCCGAACTGGGCGAGCCGGGCATGGTCAAAGCGCTTCTTGATGCCGACGCGGATCCGGATCTGCCCGGAGATCGAAATGAGCCGGCGCTGATCAAGGCAGCGCATCTGGGGCATATCGATGTGGTGCGGGTGCTGCTCGACGGCGGCGCGGATCTCAACATCACGGAAATGACCGGCCGCACGGCCCTCGAAGTGGCCGAACGGAGCAATCAGCGCGGTGTCGTGCGCCTGTTGCAATCGGCAGGAGCCAACTGAGCCCCACGTCGAACATGCAAAATTTTTTGCTGGCCGCGAGCAAAAAACATGGTCGCTGCGACATCCATCTGACCTGAACGAACGTCTAAGTTTTATCAGAAGATGAAATCTGCCAGAACAGCGCCTCCCAGGAGGCCGAGAATGGCGAACACTGGGGTTTTGAGATCGGGCAGGCCTTCGTCCTCAATGGGACGGCCATAGGCTTCGACTTCCGACACGAGCCGGTCCCGGTCGATGATCCGTCGCACGAGCCAAGCGAGTGAGACGAAAGCCCCAAGCAGCAAAAGCCAGCCAATCATGGACAGGACTAACGACATTCTCGAACTCTCCGGCTTGTTTACTGTCCCCTCGGACGGGTCTGCCCCTGGGGCATGCTGTCTGAATAAGTCAACCGGTCTGTGGATACAATATTCCTGGCGCGCCGTGGCGGGCCCATCCTCCTTTCGCGCCAGCGGCGTGGACCGGCGCTGACATGGCAAGCACCACAGCACGCAAAGGGCTCCTGGCATGGCTTCCACGGGAGCGGACGAAGGGCGGCTCGGGTCGGCGCCTGGCCGTCGGCGACCGTCTCATCGGTCTGCGCGATTGGGGCATTGAGGCTTCGCGGCCCCAGAGCAGCGTGCGCCTGCGCACCCTCATCGTCATTCGGTGGCTTGCGGTCCTGGGCCAGACGGCGGCGGTGCTGTTTGTCTATTTCGGACTTGGTTTCGAGATGCCGCTGGGCACGTGCTTTGTCGTCATTTCGGCGAGTGTCGTTCTCAACCTGGTCCTGCAGATCCGTTATCCCTCCACCGAGCGGGTCAGCGTGGCGCAAGCGACTATCCAGTCCGCCTATGACCTCATTCAGCTGGCGGCGCTGTTGTACTTCACCGGGGGGATTCAGAATCCGTTCACCCTGCTTCTCATGGCGCCCATCACGATTGCGGCGACGGTGCTGAACCTGCGCGCCACGGTGTTTCTGGGACTTCTAGGCTACAGCCTGATTACGGTGCTTTTGCTGTTCCACCAGCCGCTCCCCTGGCATCCGGGTCAGCGCATCGATCTCGATCCAATTTACCAGGGCGGGCTGTGGATTAGTCTTGGGCTGGGGATCCTGTTTTCCTCAGCCTATGCGTGGCGGGTGTCGGTCGAGGCGGACCGCATGCGCACGGCCCTCTCGGCGACCCTGCAGGTCTTGTCCCGCGAACAAAGGCGCGCGGCCCTGGGCTCCCTTGCCGCCGCCGCCGCCCATGAGCTGGGCACGCCCCTGTCGACCATCGCACTCACGGCCAAGGAACTCAGCCGGGACGTCTCGCGGGACAGTCCCTATCACGAGGATCTTGAGCTGCTGCGCGACCAGGCCGACCGTTGCCGGGAAATCCTGTCCCGCCTGTCCCAGGATCCGGGCGATGGGGACATGGTCATGCAGCGCATGGCGCTGGGCGTTTTGATCAGCGAAGTCGCGGCCCCGCACAGGGAATTCGGTGTGGAGATCGATGTCTCCCTCAAACCCCTGGAAGGGGCGCGCGCGGCCGAGCCCCACCTCCTGCGCCGGCCGGAGATCCTCTATGGGCTCGGCAATTTGATGGAAAACGCCGTCGACTTCGCGCGCGAGCGGGTGGCGGTCATCGCGCAGTGGGACGACCGGCAGATCACCATCGAAATTCGCGATGACGGCCCCGGCTTTGCCCCGGAAATCATCGGCCGTTTGGGCGAGCCTTACGTGACCAGCCGGCGGCCCCCTGCGGAGCGGGAGAGCCAGGCGCCGGGCGATCCCTCCAGTGACATGCGCGGCTCGCCCGACGAAGGCCAGCACGGCATGGGCCTTGGCTTTTTTATCGCCAAAACGCTGCTGGAGCGCACATCCGGCACGATCCGGGTGGCCAACGCCCCCTCCGGCGGCGCCGTTGTGGTGCTCACGTGGCCGCGGGCGGCTGTCGAGAGCCCGGAACCTTAAGAAACACGCGGCTGTTTCCCTTTGCGGCCGAACCCTTAGCGGCAGCGGCAAATCGTCCCCGGCAAAATTTTTGCGGAATGGGCAGTCTGAGCGCCCAAGCACCCTATGTCTTCAGGTGTAGATGCTAGTGGAGAGTAGAATGGATGCAGTCATGATCTCGAGTCTCGAAGGCACCGTTGCGCCCGAAGACCAACCGGTCGCACGGCAGCCGCTGAATGATCCGTCCTTGTTGATCGTCGACGACGACACTCCCTTTCGTATGCGTCTCGTGCGCGCCATGGAGCGGCGCGGCTTCGAGGTGACGGCGGCGGCGGGCAAGTCCGAAGCCATCGGCGTTCTGACCCGCCAGGCCCCCGCCTTTGCCGTGATCGATTTGCGCCTCGGCGATGGCAGCGGCCTTGATGTCGTCTCCGCCATCCATGAGGCCCGCGCGGATGCCCGTGTCGTGATGTTGACCGGCTACGGCAATATCCCAACCGCGGTTGCCGCGGTGAAGCGCGGGGCGATCGACTATCTGGCAAAACCCGCAGACGCGGACGATGTGGAACGGGCTTTGCTCGCCGAGCCAGGCGCCGCGCCGGAACCGCCGGAGAACCCCATGTCGGCAGACCGGGTGCGCTGGGAACATATCCAGCGGGTCTATGAATTGTGCGGGAACAATGTTTCCGAGACGGCCCGCCGGCTCAACATGCACCGGCGCACGCTGCAGCGGATCCTGGCAAAGCGCGCGCCCCGCTGACGAGCGCCGCTAACGAACTGAGGGCGCTCTCGTCAGGGCGCCAAGGTTGCCATATCAAAGGATGGATCGGTCAGCCGGGCCAGGCGCTCGGCGCCGATCCGGGCTAGACGCAGGGTCATGGCCTTGCGCCGGCTGGCGTGGAGCGCGGCGCATGGCGCATCGCGGACAACGGCGCCCCCATGGCGATCCGCACGGATCAACCCGGCATCCTCGGGCAACAGCTCGATGGGGAAATTTGGTCCGACAGCGAAGTAAAACCGATCACAAAAGTCCGGATAATCGGTCCATTTTTGGTCGGCCTTGAAATCTTCGGGTCCGGATTTGACTTCCGCGACAATTATTTCGCCCGCCCTGCCAAGGCCCGCCACGTCAACCCGCCGCCCCGTGGGCAGGCGGACCTCGCATAACGGCGCGTAGCCGAGCGCGGAAAACAGTCGGCACACCCCCCGAGTCACGGCCAAGGTCTCCTCTGGACGTCCGGTGTCCATGGCGCTTGTTCTCCTTCCCGCCTTCGTCTCTCACGCGAGAGGCTATCATGGGATGAGAACAAAACAAGATCATGTGCCGTTGGAGACGGGCGACGCGACGTGTACCGTCCAACCGAGCGGATGGGCTTAAACCGCCCTTTACCCTGCTGGCGCGCAATGTCGAGCCGCTGGGGCTGGTCGCCGGTGGGAAGACGAAGGGGCAGGCATGGTTAAGGTTCTGGAGCGGGCGGTCTTCGCCCATCGGCTCGCCATTCTCATTGCGTTTGGGCTTGCGACCCTCTGGGCCGCCTGGGGAGCCAGTCATTTGCGCCTGTCGGCAGGCTTTGAAAAGCAGCTCCCCTCGAGCCACGCCTATGTGGAGACCTTCAAGGATTACCGCGACCGTCTGTCGGGCGCGAACCGCATCGTCATTGCCCTGCGCGCCAGGGACGGCACCATCTGGAGCCGTGATTTTCTGGCGCGACTGAAGGCCGTGACGGACGATGTGTTCTATCTGCCCGGTGTTGACAGGCGCACGGTGACCTCGTTGTGGACGCCCAACACGCGCTATTTCGAGATCACCGAAGAAGGCTTCATGGCCGGCGACGTCATTCCCGGCACGGTGACGCCCGAAGACATGACGGCGGGCGATGTGGCGCGCATCCGCAACAATGTGCTGCGCGGCGATCATGTGGGCCGCCTGGTCGCAACCGATTTCACCTCCGCGCTTGTCGTCGCGGAGCTTCAGGAAATCGATCCGCGCACCCGCAAACCGCTCGACTATCTGGCGCTGGCCCGCGATTTGGAAACCCAGATCCGCGCCAAGCATGTGGATTTGGCCGTCGATGTTCACATCGTCGGCTTCGCCAAGCTGATGGGCGACATCGCCGACGGCGCGGGCAGTGTGGTGATCTTCTTTGCCCTGGCCTTCGCGATTACGGCCGGCCTTGTCTATTGGTATTCGCGTTCGGCGGTGTTGACGATCCTGCCACTGATCTGTTCTCTGACATCCCTGATCTGGCAGTTCGGACTGCTCCATGCCCTGGGCTACGGCCTCGACCCCCTGGCGATTCTGGTGCCCTTCCTCGTCTTCGCCATCGGCGTGTCCCACGGCGTGCAGCAGATCAATCTGATGTCGCGGCACGTGGAGGCGGGCGCCACCTGCGAACAGGCCGCGCGCACGGCCTTCAGCGGCCTGCTGATCCCCGGCAGCATGGCCCTGGTCACGGATCTTGTGGGATTCGGCACCTTGCTGCTCATCGACATTCCGATGATCAAGGAACTCGCCATCACGGCCTCGATCGGCGTTGCGCTCAAGATCGTCACCAATCTGGTAATGTTGCCCCTGCTCGCGTCTTATTTCCATCTTGATGAGGGGTATGCGGAGCGGATGGCGCGGGCGAGAGAGGTCCGCCTTCAGATGATGCGCCAGCTTGGGCGCGTTGCCGAACCCCGCTTCGCCGGGCCGGTTTTCGCGGTGACCGTGGTGCTTCTTCTCATCGGTATTGTCCAAAGCCAGGACCGCCCCGTCGGCGACCAGCACAGCGGCGCGCCGGAGCTTCGGGCGGATGCGCGCTACAATCGCGATTCGCGCATCATCGCCCAGGGTTATGACGGTGGGCTGAATGTTCTTACGGTGATCTTTGAGACCCCCGCCGAGGCCTGCATCGAATATGATTACATGCGTTATCTCGACCGGTTTGGCTGGGCGATGGAAAACGTGGCCGGCGTGCGGGCGGTCGTGTCGGTGGCAAGCGTCACCAAGCGGACCAATGCGGGCTGGAACGAGGGTAATCCGAAATGGCAGACCCTGCCGCGCAACCCCTTTGCACTTGTTCAGGCAACCTCGCCCATTCCCACCTCAAAGGGGCTTCTCAACCAGGATTGTTCCGTCCTGCCCGTGATGATCTACCTCGATGACAAGCGATCCGAGACGCTTGATCGGGTCATCGCGGCGGTCAAACTCTGGCGCCAGGAATATGGCCTGCGTCCGGTGCTCAATGCGGGCAAGGACAAGGGCAGCGGCACCTGGGTGCTCACGCCGCGCGATCTCAGCCTGCTGACCTTTACGGCGCCGCTTGTCCTTGATGAGGAAGTCCGTCTCGGCGTGGCCCTGGAGGGTGAGAAGGGCACGCGGATCCTGGGGCGCGGCGCGGTGGCCTTTGACGCGCCCGGCGCGGGCAACACGGTGGCCCTCGACCTGCGCAACGCCTTGCCCGATCTGCCCTGGGACGGCGCGGAGCATGCGGTTGTCTCCAATGTGCCCGATGGCACGCAAATTCGCCTCGCAAGCGGGAATGCAGGCCTGGCGGCGGCCATCAACGAGGAAATCCGCGCGGCCGAACTGCCCATGCTGCTGGCAGTCTATGCGGTCATTGTGCTGATGGTCTTCGGAACCTATCGCGACTGGCGCGCCACGCTCGCCTGCTGTTTCCCGCTGACGGTGTCGACCTTCCTTGGCTACTGGTTCATGAAGGAACTGGGCATCGGTCTGAAGGTGGCGACCTTGCCGGTGATGGTGCTCGCCGTGGGGCTGGGCGTGGATTATGCGTTCTACATCTACAGCCGGGTGCAGACCCATTTGGCCGCCGGCCTCGCCATCACGCCGGCCTATAAAATGACCATGGAGGAGACCGGCATGGCGGTCGTCTTCGTGGCCCTCACCATGGCCTTTGGGGTCTTCACCTGGGTGTTCTCGCCGCTGAAGTTCCAGGCCGATATGGGGCTGTTGTTGTTCTTCATGTTCATGACCAATATGGTCATGGCCGTTACGGCACTGCCGTCCCTGGCGGTCCTGCTCGACCGGGTCATCCCGCGCAAGGGGACGTCGTGAGAGCCTTGAGTAACGGGCGAGAAATCCGGATCAATGTGAATCCAGCGCGCCGTTGCTCTGTTTTTTGCGCTCACGCGCTCCCATCGGACTTTTGGGGGCGCTCCGCGAGGGCCGCGGTCGCGTCGCGGCCTCAAGCGTGATGCGGCCTCTTCGACTCACGCTCCAGGCGTGCCAATGCGGTAAAGGGAGAGGGGCGAGTGGCCCAGTTCACCATCGGCGTTTTCGGTACGCTTTTCGACGATGAGGGCCGGATCCTCCTTGTGCACCAGCACTATGGCGACCGGAATTGGGCCCTGCCCGGCGGCGGGCTCGAAGCCGGCGAGGACCCCATGGACGGCGTGGTCCGGGAGTTTCTGGAGGAAACGGGCTTCGAGGTGGGGCTGGACCACCTGATCGGCGCCTATGCCGCGACGTACCGGGACGATATCGTCCTGTGCTACCGGGTCCATGAAATCGCGCGCCGGCCTTGGACGCCCGATAGCGAAATCTCCGAAATCGGTTTCTTCCCGCCCGATGCCCTGCCGTCCCCCATGACGCCCGGGGCGGCCTTGCGGGTGCGCGATGCGGCCCATGGCCTGCGCGGTGTCATGCGCAGCTTTCCGGAGCGGGCAAGCCTTGAGGGGCTGCGCTCGCTCCTGTGACGGATCATTCCGGCAGGCGCAGCCGCGCCGCGATATTGTTCTTTTGCATATTGGATGATCCGCCCACGATGGGCATCAAGGTCAGGTCGCGCACATGGCGTTCCATGTCGTAATCGGTCGAGACGCCATAAGCCCCCATGATGCGCTGACAGGTCAAGACAATCTCGACGCCCGTGTCGGCCACGAACAGTTTGGCCATGGAGGTCTCCACGCTGCAGGGCTTTCCCTCATTGGCGAGGTGGGCCGCGTGGTAGAGCATGTGCTTGCAGGCCTGGAGCTTGGTCTTCGCCTCCACGAGCGCATGGCGCACGGACTGGTGGGCGCAGATCGGCTTGCCGAATTGCTTGCGGGTCTGGGCATACTCCCAGGCATCGTCCACGGCCGCGGCCGCGATGCCAAGGGCCACAGCCGTGATTTCCAGTTTTTCAACATCGAGGGCCGGGCCGGCGAGCATGGGCCAGGCCCTGTTCCAACCCTCCGGACCGCCCAGCACATAATCGATGGGCACCTCAACGTCATCGAAGGCCACATCCGTCGTGGCCGCGTAACGGATGCCGGAATGGTCGATATCGGTGATGGAAATGCCCGGGCGGTTCGTCGGCACCATGACGAAGCTGAGATTCTTGTAGCGCGGCGCGTCCGGATCTGATTTCACAAGGCAAATGATGTAGTCGGCAAAGCGGGCGCCCGTGCACCAGCGTTTGGTGCCGTTCAGGATGACCGTGTCGTTGCCGCGTCCGGGCCGGGCGGTCATGGTCACACTCGCGAGGTCACCGCCCACATCGGGTTCTGACAGTCCATAGCCGAACAGCAGCTCGCCGCGGGCGATCTTTGGCAGGAAGAGTTTCTTTTGCTCCTCCGATCCGTTTTCCGAAATGTTCATGCCGCCATAAAAGGCGCAATGAATGAACGGGCCGGCCGCCGCCGATCCGCGCCGGGACAACTCGTCAATGACGGCCACCGCGGCCACCAGATCGCGCCCCGCGCCGCCATAGGCCTCATCGATCGTGAGGCCGCACACGCCCGTGGCGCTAAGCTTGCGGAACAGCTCCGGCGGCACCGCGCAGGCCTTGTCCCACGCGCGGACCTGATCCTTGGGCATTTCCTGTTCAACAAAGCGCCGCATGCTCTCGCGCAGCAAGGTGATGTGTTCGGGTTCGTCTTGAAAATACATGATATTTTTCTTTCCCGCTGGCGTGCCGCATAAAGAGGCCTCCCGCATAAAGAGGCCTCCCGCATAAGGAGGTGTCCCCCACAAAGAGGCGTTCCGCATAAAGACCTTCCACCGAGTGAACGCCCTGCCGCCGGGTCTGTAAAGCACATATCTTAAGACCTGCGACAGGTTGCCCATGTTTTCGCATCCGGTGGAGGCGCGGCGCTCACGTCAGATTAAGCGTCTGCGCCTATTCACTCGTTCATCATGTTACACGGACCGCGCATGGGCCTGCGCCGTTTTCAAGCAGGCGGAGTAGAGAGTGGCGCCCAATGTCGATACCACAAAGGCTTTTCGTCATCCTCTGCGTGCCAGCGGTTCTCGTGTTGGCCATGGCCGTTATGGGAGGATACGCCTTTTGGCAGGATCGGGCCGCTTTGAAACGCATGTCCGGGCTCGTCGCCTGGGCCGACAGTGCGTGTGATTTCGTCCACCGGCTCCAGCTTGAACGGGGCGCCTCCGTCGGCCTCCTTGCGGCGCGCGAAGCGGCCGATAACGCTGCGTTCGACAAGGCGCTTCTGGAGTATCGCGCGGCGACAGACGAGGCTTACGGTACGCTCAAGGACTCTATGAACTCCGCAGGCGCCCTTTTTGACCGGGGCGGGGTCTCCAAACCTGTGGCCGAGTTTGAAGAAGCGCTTGAAACCCTGCCCACCATGCGCGGGACCATCGGGCTGGGCGACGCCGCGCCGGCCGAGGCTCGGGCGGTCTACACACGGATCATCCGCTCTGTGTTTTCGATCCTCGGTGAAGCAGCCCGCGCCGCGCCCGACGCTGAGGTCGGAACGAGGTTTTCGGCCTTCCGCGCCCTCGAACTCGCAAAGGAAAAGGCCGGGCTTGAGCGTGCCTTGGGGGCACAGATTTTTGGTGCGGGTGCCGCAACACGAGACAGTTTTCGCGCCTTTGCCCGTCACTCCCTGCAGTATGAGGCCTATCTGGCGGACTTCTTTGCCCTCGCCGCGCCGGACGTGCAGACCCTTTACCGGTCGAAAGTCACCGGCCCCGCCATCGAGCGCGTGGACCAATGGCGCGCCGTGTTGTGGGATGCGGGCACGGTCGGCACGACGCAGACCGTCTCAAGTGCCGTTTGGTTCGAGCAGGCGACCGTCCGGATCGAGTTGATGCAGGATGTCGCCCACAGTTTGCTGGCGTCGATCCGCGCGCGTCTCGAAAGGCTTTTGACCGATACGGCGTGGTCCGCCGTTCGGTTGGGCAGCTTTGCCCTCCTTGTGGTGTTGTCCCTATTGGGGGTCAATGCCGTCATCGGACGATCCATCGCCGCGCGCCTGACCGGGCTTGCGCAAGCGGTGCGGCAGCTTGCCGACGGCAATATGGCATGCTCCATTCCCTTTGCGACCTCACGCGATGAGATCGGGGCCATTGCCCGCGCCGCCAAGGTGTTGAAAGAACGCAGCATCGAGGTCGAACAGCTCCGTGTGATCCAGGAGCGCGAACGGGAACAGTCCGTCCGTGAGCGCATTACAGCGCTCAGCAGCCTTGGAGACCGTGTCGAAGCGGAAACCGGGGAGGCCATAACCAATGTGCTGGAACGGGCCAAGGCCCTGGCGGCGTCTTCCCAAGCCATGGCCACCTCCGCGCGGGCCACGGGCGACACCACGCGGGTAGTAGCCAGTGCGGCAAGTGAAACGGCGGCCGGAAGCGAAACTATGGCCGGGACCGCCAAGAAGCTGACCGGTACGGTCGCGGAGATCCGGCGTGAGTTCTCTTCCATGACCCAAACGACCCGTCGGGCGTCCGATCTGGGTGAGACCATGCACGAGACGGTGTCGTCCCTAAAGGCCGAGGTCGCCAGAATCGAAGAGGTGATCCGTCTGATTGGGGATATTGCCGAACAGACCAATCTCCTCGCCCTCAATGCCTCCATTGAGGCCGCGCGGGCGGGTGAGGCGGGGCGCGGCTTTGCCGTTGTCGCGAGCGAGGTTAAGGCCCTAGCCGGTCAGACGGCCCAGGCCACGGGCGATATCCGTACCCTGATTGAAGGGGTGCAGACCGTCACGCGTTCGGCGGTCGCCTCCGTGCACGCCATGACCCAAGGGGTTAGAGAGATCGACCGGGCGGCCGGCGTCGTCGCCGAGGCCACCTTGCGCCAGGACGATATGAGCGGCGCGATTTCGGACACCGTGCGCGCGACAGCCGAGGCCTGCCATAACCTGGAGGGCCAGATGGAAAATGTGGCCCGCCAGTCCGGCGAGACCGGACAGCAGGCAAGCGATCTCGACGACCTGGCGGATGCCTTGGCCCAAACGGTCGCGGTGCTCGAAGAAAAGCTTCTGCGCACATTGCGTGCGGCGGTCAGTGACACGGAACGCCGATCCTTGCCGCGTGCGCCTCTTGCTGCCCAGGTCACCGTGGACCACGGCGGTCCCATTTTCGATGCGGACGCGGTGGACATTTCCGTGGGCGGCGTGGCCATCGATCCTGACGGCGGTCTCGTTCCCGGACGGATCGGGACGCTTCGTTTCAAGGGTCTTGATGAGACCGTGTCCTTCGAGGTCAAGTCCTCCTCGGGCGGACGGGCCCATCTGGCGTTCGCGGACGACGCTGAAAAAATCGAACGCCTGATGGAGACCCTTGAGAGTTCCCTTAAGGATGATGTCCGCGCCGCCTGATCGGCGCGGGCGGCGCCCTATTCGCCGGTAAACTTTGGCTTGCGCTTTTCAAGGAAGGCGGCGACGGCCTCCCGGTGATCAGGCTGCAGATTGCTCAACATTTCATAGGATACGGACGGGTCCATCAGCTTGTGGGCCAATTCGCGCAAGGGAATGTTCGTGACCGTCTTGGTCCAGCGCACGGCCCAGATGGGGCTTTCCTTCAAGCGCGCAATCATCTTGGCCACATGTTCGTCAAGCTCCGCACCCGGGACGGCGTAATTGATCAGGCCCATCTCAACCGCGCGCGAGGCTGGGATCATGGCGCCGGTCATGAGCATTTCCTTGGCGCGGGCATACCCAATAAGCTGCGGCCAGATCACCGCGCCGCCATCCCCGGCCACAAAACCCATCTTCACATGGGGATCGCCGATAAGCGCCTTTTCATCGGCAATGATGATGTCGCACATGAGTGCGATGGTCGCCCCAAGGCCGGCGGCGGCGCCGTTCAGCCGGCAGACGATGGGTTTTTCAAGGTCGAGCAGGCTGGTGACGATGCGCTTGGCGTGGGGACCGATGCCGCGAAACTTGGCCGGCTCGTCCATCATCTCCTGCATCCAGCGGGCATCGCCCCCCGCGCAGAACACCGAGCCCGCGCCGGTCAGCACGACCAGGTCGCTGCCGGGGTCGTCCTGGGCGTCAAGAAAGACACGGGCAAGATCCGTATGGAGATCGTGATCGACGGCGTTCATCGGTCCGGGTGGATCGATGGTGATCGTCAGGACCCGGTCCGTGGTCGAAAATTGTAAGGTTTTATAGCCGTCAAAAGACATGCCGCGTCTCCCGCGCCGTGAGGGGCCAAATGGTCCCGTGCGCCGCCGCCCGGCCGTGGGCGTCGGAGCCAGACCTGACCTCAGGGTTCCGGAAAACCGGGGCTTTGGCTAGAGCGCCAGGCGATTATAGCTCGAGGCCATTCATCGGAACCGCGCTCAAGGCCGCGCCGGCGGGCCGGCGGAGCGCTGGACCCAGACT
>CAYYTT010000066.1:0-20517 GCA_964474635.1 uncultured Alphaproteobacteria bacterium
GCTCCGTCAGGCGCTTCGCGAAATAGAGCGGGCTCGGACGGCCCACATAATGGGTCAGTAAATCCTCAAATTCGGCCCTGAAGGCGGGGTCGGCCCTGGCGGCCCGATACGCCTTCTCCAGATCCAGAATAAGCGGCATCAGCGTTTCGGCGACGAAGCGTCCGCCATAAACGCCGAAATGGCCCCGCTCGTCGGGACCCATACGGAAAGAATTCAAATCGGTCATTGTGTCTTCCGGCGGCTGGTCGCGTGTCATCGGGCGGCTGGTCGCTCGGCGGGGGCCGACACGGCGGTGCGCGCATGGGAGCCCCTGGCGGCGGCCAGAAAGGCTCTGATCTTGGTTTCGGATTTGACGCCCCGGGCGGCCTCCACGCCGGAGGACACATCCAGGGCCGGCGCGCCGGTTCGCTCCATGGCCTCGGCGGCGGTTTCGGGCGTCAGGCCCCCGGCCAAGAACCAGGGCAGGGGCGCCCGCCAGCCCTCCACCACACTCCAGTCAAAGCACAGCCCGTTGCCGCCCGGCAAGGCGCTCTCGGGCACAGCCGACTTGGGCGGCTTGGCGTCGAGCAGCAGGCGGTCCGCGACCTCGGCAAAGGCGTCCGCGCGGGCGAGATCGCTTGCCTGCGAGATCGCGACGGCTTTGATCACCTGCTTGCCGGTTAACGCCTTGATCTGCGCGACCCGTTCAGGCGTTTCGGCGCCATGGGCCTGGATCCAGTCGGGGGCCATTTTCGCGGCAATCGTCTGCAGTTCCGTGTCCGTGGCATCGACCACGAGGGCGACGCTGCGCCCCGTCGCGCCGCCTGCCTCAACAAGGGCGCGGGCCTGTTCCGGGGTGACCGCGCGCGGGCTTTTGGGAAACAGCACGAAGCCGACAAAATCCGCGCCCGCGTCGATCGCCGTGGCCACCGTCTGGGCCGTCGACAGGCCGCAAATCTTAACCTCAGGCGCCGCCATGGGCCCCGTCCTCTTGCTGGGCCGCCAAAACCTGCTCGGCAATGGCGGCGGCCGCGGCGGCCGGATCGGCCGCGCCCGTGATGGGCCGGCCGATGACGAGGACATCGGCGCCCGCGAGCACGGCCTGGCGCGGCGTCATGACCCGCTTCTGGTCTCCCGCATCGCCGCCGGCCGGCCGGATGCCCGGGATCACAAGGCTGAAGGGGCGAGGGTAGTCCGCCCGCAGCGCTGGCAGTTCAAGGGGGCTGCTCACCAGGCCGTCAAGACCGGCTTGATGCGCCATGGCGGCGAGCCGGCCGACCTGCGTGGTCACCGGGTCCGAAACGCCCATGGCAATAAGGTCGGCCCCGTCGAGGCTCGTAAGCACCGTCACGCCAAGCAGGCGCAAGGTCCTCAAGCCCGGCGCGCCGTCGCGGGCCTCGGCGGCGGCCCGGGCCATGGCCGGCCCGCCTTGGGTGTGCAGGGTCAAGAACCGGGGCGCCAAGGGCTCAAGCGCCCGCACAGCGCCGGCGACGGTGTTCGGAATGTCGTGGAGTTTCAAATCCAGAAACAGCGGCAAGCCCAGATCGGCCATGCGCGCGATGCCCGCGGGCCCTTGGGCCGAATAAAACTCCAGCCCCAGTTTCAGCCCGCCCACATGGGGCGCGACGGCCCGGGCCAGGGCCTCCGCGTCACCCAGGTCCGCCCGGTCAATGGCGCAGAAAACGGGATTTTCGGGAAACGGCATGGTGGTTGTTCCGGTTGGTCGATCTGGTGCGGCTCCGAGCGGCCTTAGGGGGATGCCGTGCCGATTCGGGCCAGTCGTAATCAACAGTTAACCACTTTGGGGACAGTCTTCGAGTCGCAACCGTTGATGAACACACCGTTGAGTTCCGCCTGCTGAAGGGGGTGAGGCGATTCTGCTGCCCGAACCTGGCTCGGGCCGGACCTGAACGTCCCGGAAACAGGGGCGAAAGGACCGGCACACCGGCTTTTGGGCGCATGAGGGCTCACGCAAGAGAGGCCGGGGACACCATGGTCCAGAATATCCTCATCGTCGATGACGATCCGACCCAGCGCCGCCTGATTGAAAGCGTCGTGACCCGCCTGGGCCACAAGGTGCTGCAGGCCGGCGGCGGGCAGGAGGCCATCGATATCCTGAACGGGCCCCACGGCCCGGACATCGCCCTGGTGCTGCTCGACCTTCTGATGCCGCAGGTCGACGGCATCGCCGTGCTCAGCGATATCAAGCCCAAGCGCCCCCACCTGCCCGTGATTGTGCTCACCGCCAAGGGCGGCATCGACACGGTGGTCGGCGCCATGCGCGCCGGGGCAGACGATTTCATGGTGAAGCCCGCCGCGCCGGAGCGGATCCAGGTCTCGATCCAGAATGCCCTGCGGCTGAATGCGCTCAGCTCTGAAATCACCCGGCTGACCAAACGTCAGACCGGCAAGCTGACCTTCGATGACATCATCGCCAAAAGCCCGGCCATGCAGCAGGTGATTCGCCTGGGCCGTCGTGCTGCCTCCTCAAACATCCCGATTCTGATCGGCGGGGAAAGCGGCGTGGGCAAGGAGGTCATCGCCCGGGCCATTCAGGGCGAGAGCGAACGCTCCGGCAAGCCCTTCGTGACCGTGAACTGCGGCGCGATCCCGGAAAATCTCGTGGAAAGCATCCTGTTCGGCCACGAGAAGGGGGCCTTTACCGGCGCCATGGACAAACACGCCGGCAAATTCCAGGAAGCCAATGGCGGCACACTGTTCCTCGACGAAATTGGCGAACTGCGCCTCGACATGCAGGTCAAGCTGCTGCGCGCCCTCCAGGAGGGCGAAATCGATCCGGTGGGCGCGAAAAAGCCCGTCAAGGTGGACATCCGGTTCATTTCGGCGACCAACCGGGACCTGCTGTCCATGGCCCAGGACGGAACCTTCCGCGAAGACCTTTATTACCGCCTGAACGTCTTCCCCATCGATGTCGCCCCCTTGCGCGAGCGAGCCGACGACATTCCGGACATGATCGCCATGTTCGTGAAGCGCTTCGCGGCGGAGGAAGGCAAAAAACTTGGCGGTCTCGATTCAGCGGCGCTGGAGCTGCTGTGCCGCTACGACTGGCCTGGCAATGTGCGCCAGCTTGAGAACGCGGTCTTCCGGGCCGTGGTCCTGTGCGATGGGGAGCGCTTGACCATCGAGGACTTCCCGCAGATCGCCCAGTTCACCAGGGCCTTCTCGCCCGCCATGCCGGCCGGTCAGCCCTCCGTATCCGGAACCGCGACCCAGCAAGCGCCCGTCATGGACCAGGCGCCTGCCGGGCCCGCAAGCGTACCGGCGGCGAGCATGCAGCCGGGGCCGCCGGCCCAGCCGATCCCGTTTCAGCCCCTTAGCGCCGGTCCGGCGAGCCCTTCCCAGCCCGGCGTGCCCATGTTTGGCACGGGCGCGGCCAATGGGATGGGAGCGGATGATGGGTCGGAAATCCAGACCGCCGACGGCAGCCGCATCCAGATCGTGGATGAGGCCGGCCATATGCGCACCCTGGAGGATATCGAGGGCGAAATGATCCGCCTCGCGATCGATCGCTATGCGGGCCACATGTCCGAAGTCGCCCGCCGCCTTGGCATCGGCCGCTCGACGCTCTATCGCAAGGTGCGCGAACTCGGCCTCGACGTCCGGGCCCAGTCGGCGGGATAACGCCTCACCGGCGGACGAAGAAGAAGTCTCCGGTCTCATGCCCCGTATGGCGCATGGGGCCGTATTGGGGGACCTGTTCGAAATTGTGCCGGCTGGCGCGGGCGTTCACCAGTTCCGCCGTCTGACGGTAGAGCTCATAGCCCTCCAGAATGTCGTCATTGCTGCGCAAGGCCTCCAGCAGCGCCTGCGCGAAGATTGAATTGGCGCCGCCGCCGCCGTCGAGTACCGGTTGAAGCCCGCCGGAGGAGAAAGCGACCCGCACGCGTTTTTCCGCCATCTCGGAAAGCCACCGGCGACGGCTTTCATCGGACATGCCCGGGCGCAGTCCCTTCAGGCCGCTGCGCGTCAAGATCCCTGAATAGCAGGAATCCGAGATCACCATGGCGTGGCGCACGGTCATGATGTTCAGGTGGTCGGAAATCTGGATGTCCGAAAGCCAATTGGCCGAATTGTCCGGGTCCGCATCGACGGGCAGCCAGTGGCCTCGCTGGTTCACCGGGTCAAGCTCGCCGTGGCCGGCATAGTAGATCAGGAAATTGTCGTTCTCGGTCAGGATTTTCCGGTAGTCGTTGATCGCCGTCAGGATTTCTTCCCGTGTGGCGTTCTTCAAAATCCGGGTATGGAACCCGTACTGATCTTTCAGGACCTGCGCCACGTCCTGGGCATCGCGGATCGCCGTGCGAAGGTCCGTGTGAAAACGGTGATCGTTGTTGCCGATCACGAGGGCATGGTAAGTGCCGAAGACTTGCCGCGCCATCTCCCGCAGGCGAGACAGACTATCGTCCGCCGACGCGGCAGACGCGGGCAGGGCGCTTGCGAGGGCTGCTTGACCGGAGCGCAGGGTCTGCGCCAGTTCCGCTTGCAGCCGGTCGACCTCGCCCTCCAGGGCCTCAACTTCATCCTGCTTGCCGGCGATCACCTGATCCTTGCGGCGCAGCTCCGCCCGCAGATCTTCCTGGGTCTGGCCCTGCGTGCTGACCGCCTCGGAGAGGCTGGCCAGTCGTCCGGACAGCGCCTCTCGCTCGCCTGTGAGGCGCTCCAGGGCGGCGCGCGCCGTGCGTTCCCGTCTTGCCGCTTCGGCGGCCCGGTCGCGCAAGGCGTCTGCCTCGGCCTGGGCCTGCTCGAGGGCCCGGCGCAGGGCTGCCGTCTCGCCGGACGGATCCCGGTGCGCCGGTTCAAGGGCGGCAAGGGCGTCCGAAAGACGCCGGGCCGCATCCGCCTCGGCGGTGGCGAGCGCCGCGCGCAAACGCGCAATCTGCCGATCCCGTTCGGCGACGAGGCCGCGCGCGCTCTCCAGGTCCCGGCGCAGGGCGGCGCTGCCCTGGGCCGCGCTTTCCTGGCGGCCCGCCAATTGCGCATCAAGGTCGCGCACCCGGTCCTGCAATCCGGTAACCGATCTTTTTGCGCGGGCCAGGTCTTCCTGGGCGCGGGTCAGGTCCAGCGTCTGCGCCGCGAGCGCGGCCCTGGCCTCATGCAGAGCGTTGGCCTCGCCGGGGCCGCTGGCACGGCGCGGGGCCGCGTCGATGCTCACACCGGCCGCGCGCGCATAGAGCTCGCGGGCCAGTTCCACATCATGGTCAACGCCCAGGCCCCGTTCATGGAGCGAGGCGAGATTGAACTGGGCGCGGGCATAGTTCTTGTCGGCGGCACGCCGATACCATAGGGCGGCCATTTCATAGTCTGGCCGTCCGTCCACGCCTTTTTCCAGCATTTCGCCCAAGGTGGTTTGGGCCTGCGGATCGCCGTCGCGGGCTTGGGGCCGCCAGATCTCCAGATTGTCCTCGGTGGGCCAGACAAGCGCCAGCACATACTCTCCGCCCTGGCCTTCGCACTCCTCCGCCGTTGTTTTGATTGGGCGGCGGGCGGCAAGATAGGTGGTTCGTCCCCCCAGGCGGCGCAACTGCGCGGGTAGAAGACAATCGACAACGCGCAGACCCTCCGCACCGTCCGCCCGTGCCGGCCGCGCCGCGCCCAGTGACAGGGCCAAAGTGCAGGCGATGAGGAGAGTGCAGGCAAAAGCGCGCCTGCTGGTTCGACGGGGGTTCATGGGCTCTGCCTCCTTCAGGCCAAATGGGTTAGAACGCCTTGCGCATGCCGACGGTTATGCGGTTGGCGGAAAAGTCGCTCAGTCCCAGGACGGTACTGAAATCGGCGAAGCCGGCAAGACCCCGGGGCAGGGTTGCGCTCACGCCGGTGCCGACCACGAAGTAATTCTGGTCCTGCTCCACGGGGGTGAGGGTGTATTGCGACAGGGGCTGGCCCGTGGGCGAGGCTGTGACATCGTTCGCGAACGCGACCGTAAGCCCCTCGGCATCCCTGAACTCGCGGATATAGGCCCCATAAAGCTGGGGCACCAGCACACCGAAGGAGCGACTGACGGGGTGGGAGATCTGGGTCGACAGCCGCGATGTCAGGGAGCGGATGGTCTGCTCACCATAGGCCAGATCGAGCCCGTCCGCGCCCGTTTCCTCATAGGCATCGATGTGCGCCCGGAAATAGTTCAGATGGGCCGCGACGGACACCAGCGTCCTTTTGATCGGAAGGTCCTTACCCAAACCAGCGCTCGCGGTGAACTGCCGGCCGGAAAACTCCGATAGGGCGGTCTCGTTTTCGCCCGTGGCAAAACCGTCGGCGCTCACGATGACGATGCGCCGGGTCTGGTCGTAACGGGTGCGCGCGACGCCGGCCGTGCCCTCAAGGAACGCCTGGAAGGGCAGGGCATAGGTCGCATAACCAACAAGGCCAATGGTGCGCGCCTTGAGGTCCTGGCCCCCGTCGCTGACATCCGTGGTGTCGAAATCCGTCCGGTCACGGGATACGTGAAGGGCCCCGCCCGCAACAAGCTTCGACGTGAAGCGATAGTCCGCCCCCACCGTGATGCCGATCCGATTGTGCTCAAAGGGGCTGATTTCGTCTGTCTGGTCCTGATTGCCGAACTGGTAGCTGACGTCCCCGAAAACACTGACGGGGCCCAGATCGACGGCCGTGCCGGCGCCGCCAGTGCCCCCAGCGCTTAGGCCCTCAGCGCTTAAGGCAAAGGCCGAACCGGGATCGGCGGTGGCCACGCGCACGGCGCGGGGCGTGTCCGGTGAGCCGCTATCGCCCAGGATTCGCTGGCCCAGCACCGAAGAACGCAAGAGCGACAGGCGAGCCGTCACCGCATCGGGCTGGCTTTGCCGGCGCACCAGGACCGTGCGCGGTGCCAAGGCCTCTTCCCCGCCGATGCGTTGCAGGGTGTTGAGCAGTTCCGGAGACGTCAGACCATAGCCGGACGTGTTATCGGGATTGACGGTGTTGATCGTCCGGGCACAGATGTCGAGCAGGTCCTGGCTGCCGGCCGAAAGCGCCGTCATGGTCGCCATGGCGTCGAGCGCCGGGCAACTGTCCAAAATCGCAATGCCCACATCCTGCTGCGCCGCCGGTGGTCCGGGCGGTGGCGGGGGAGGCGGAGTGCCGGACCCATCATCGACGAAGTCGGGGGGTGGGGGCACCAGGAGTTGGCCGAATGCGGCCGTGGATTCCTGGATCGCCTGACCAAGGACGGGAGCACTGTTCATCAGAGCGCCGGCCATTATGGCGACGGGCGCGGTCCGGAAGAGGCGCGCGCGCAAACCGGTCGGCCCGACGCGCTTAAGAGCCGTGAAAAATCGACGTGTTTCGCCCATGGGAAATAACTCGCACTGGTCGCAGGAAACGACGCGGTGCGCAGCATTTCAAATGATGGGTTCGGTGAGAAGATAAGTCGGGCTTTATGACTTGGAATTAACCAAAAATACGCCGGTCCGATGGGCAGGGTGCGCGTTTGTTTCCACCTTGTTTCAATAAACGGCGGCGAAAACCCGCTGGCGCGGCACGTCCTGAAGATCGAACGTCATTTTCGGGTCCATGAGCTTGCCCCCGTGGTGCACTTCCAGATGCAGATGGGGCCCGGTGGCGTTGCCCGACCGGCCCACATGGCCAATCACCTGGCCGCGCTTGACCCGCTGGCCCGGCTTGACGGTGGTGTCGCGCATATGGGCGTAGAGCGTCACGAGGCTGTCGCCATGGTGAATGCTGACATACCGGCCATAGCCGCGCCGATCCCAGCGGACCGCAGAAACAAGGCCATCCGCCGGGGCGACAATCTTGGCACCGATGGGAGCGGCGAGATCAATGCCCTTGTGCATGCGCCCGCGCCCGCGTCGGCCGAAATCGCTGCTGAGTTCCGCCCGTCCCGCGATGGGGATGGGCAGCTTCACGGGCTCTGGAACCCCGGTATGGGCCTCGGCGCCGGCAAGCCGGCTCATCTCGACAAGGGGGAGCAGGTCCGCAGAAGGCTCACCGACCCCGCGGGCGCAGGCCGCGATCGCGAGTGAAAGAATGCAGACGATCGTGGCCCCACGGATCATAGGTCAGCCCCAAATCTTCAGCGTGCGTGCCCCATTTTGGCACTGGACGCCGGATCGCCCTCCAATCCGCCGCCGCCGCACGCGCCTCAGCCCCCTCGGTGATACGATAAAACCCCAGTCTTGCAAAGCGGTTGCCCTGAAATGGCCCCATGGAAAAAGGCCCGCCCCGATTTGGGACAGGCCTTTCCAAAATGACGGCAAAATCAGGATGACAGGTGGGGAGATGATTACACGGTCATCCCGCCATCCACATTGATCGCCGCGCCCGTAATATTCGCCGCCGCCGGCGAAGCCAGGAACGCGACCAGGGCAGCCACTTCTTCAGGTGTGCCGTAGCGTTTGATGGCCGTCATGGGCGTCATCATTTTTGCAAAATCGCCGTCGGCCGGGTTCATGTCCGTGTCGATGGGGCCCGGCTGCACCGTGTTGACGGTTATGCCTTTCTCGCCCAGGTCGCGGGCCCAGCCCCGGGTGAGGGCCTGCACGGCCGCCTTCGACATGCCGTAAAGCGCCATTCCCGGGAAGGGCGTCACATCGGCGTTGATGCTGCCGATGGTGATGATCCGTCCGCCTTCCGGCATGGTTTTCACGGCCTCGGTCACGGCCGCGAAGATCGCACGCACATTGACATTCACGATACGGTCGAAATTCGCAAGACCCGCCTCGCCGGCCGCGCCCAGTTCGAAAATGCCCGCATTGTTCACCAGGATGTCGAGTTTACCGAAGGTCTTGACCGCCCCGGCAACGGCAATCGTCACCGCGCCGGCGTCTTCGGCATTGGCTTTGATGGCGCGCGCCGTGCGGCCCATCGCTTCGATGTCCTTGACCACCGCTTCGGCCGGGCCGGGGGAGGCGTTGTAGGTCACGGCAATGTCCGCGCCGTTTTCGGCCAAATGCTTTGCGATTGCCGCGCCGATGCCCCGGCTTCCGCCGGTGACGAGAGCGGATTTACCGAGAAGGGGGAGTGAGGTCTGTGTCATGGGAGTGCCCTCCATGGGCCCCGGCAAGGTGCCAAGGGCCGGTGTTGCGAGTGTCTCGCAACACATTGGAGGCTTTTGCGGCCGTGCAAGACCCCTCGGGCGGGACCCGCCGTCGATGAAACTTACGAAATGCCTAGAGCAGCGGCACATTCAGATGATTAAGTTTCATGCCGTCATGGCGAGCAAAGCGAAGTCATCCAAGGCAACGAAATCCGGAGCCAGTGGCCCTGGATCGCCGCGCCGCCCAAAAGCGGCTCGCGATGACAAGCTGCACCATCTGACTGAATCAATGCCTAGCTTTTGCGAAATCGTGTGCCCGGTGCCGGCGGCTCCTCTGCGGCACCGGCGAAACACTGGGCCATGGCCATCCAGCGGGTCGCCGTATCGCCGACGACCTTAAGGCTCGTGTCCTGAATGTTCCGGGTCTGGGTTACGACCTGGCAGAATTGGGTCGCCGAGCCTTCCACGAAATTATCCGGGTTGGGATCGTTCCACTCCCAGATCTCGCCCGACGGCGCCGTCAGGCGCACATAGGGAACATCCGCCGGGATCTCCAGGCCGCGCACCATGAAGGTCCAGCCGAAAGTGTTGAGCCCCAGATGCGCGATGTTCCGGATACGGTCGGCATCCACACGCTCCACCCCAAGGGTGTCATAGACTTCCTGTCCGTGGGCCCAGGTCTCCATCAGCCGTGCGGTGATGCTGGAGCGCACGCTCATGTCGGGCCCGGCCCATTTCACGCGCTTTTTCGGGTCGGCCTCCACGAAGCGCTCCGCCATGGCGGGGTAAAAGGCCGTCCAGGTCTCAAAAAGCGCCCGCCCTGACAGGCCGTCGAGCCAGCGGGTCTCGAAAGAGCGCAACGTGCCGCCCTTGCCAAGCTCGTCCGCAACTGCCGCATAGAAATTTTGGAAGGCGGCCTCATCGCGCAGGGCCGTGTCGGCCGCCCAGTTCCACATATGCAGGTGCCCGACCACATCATTGATGGTCCAGCCCTTGAATTGGGTCGGCGCGGCGAAGCGCTCATCCGTCAGAGGACGGAGGAGGTCCGCCAGGGCGTCGCTCTCCTCCTTGAAGTCGATGGCCTGGGTCAGCATCGGCTCACTTGGCCCCCATATATGTGTTCAGCCGGTCATAGGCGCCGATGAAGTCTTCCATGAACTCCACCATCACGGCACGGACGGACTGCTGCTGGTTCATCATGCCCACGCCCTGGCCGACCCAGTAGGTGGCAAGCTGCTTGGCGCCCTCATGGCCGCCGTCGGCCAGCTTGTCGATTTTGGCAAGGGCGGGCTCGCTGACCACGGACTGGAGGGGCATGGGCAGCGGCTTGGGGCTGTCCTCGCCCTCCCAGGCATCCGTCCACGGAGAGCGAAGCTGGCGCGAAAACTTGCCCGTGCGCGACTTGGAGCGGACCGTGTCGGCCGATGTGGCCTCCACCATCTTGTCCTTGACGGCCGGCAGGGTCTCGGCCTCGGCCGTGGTCAGCCACATGGAGGCGGTCCAGGCCCCAGCCGCGCCCATGGCCATGCAGCCGGCCATTTGCCGGCCCGTCACGATGCCCCCGGCCGCCAGGATCGGCACATCGCCATAGGGCTGGATCGCCATATGCACTTCCGGGATCAGCACCATGGTGGAGACGCTGCCGCAATGGCCGCCCCCTTCCGTGCCGGAAACCACGAGCACGTCGACGCCCGCCTGAACCTGTTTGATGGCGTGATTTTTCGCGCCCACAAGCGCGCCCGTCTTCACGCCGTGCTGGCGCGCCATGTCCAGCATGATCTGCGGTGGCACGCCGAGGGCGTTGACGATGAATTTGATGGGAAAGGAGAAGGCCACGTCGAGCAGGCGCTTGGCCCCGTCTTCCTGGATGTTCTGGCTGAACTGGCCGTAGTTCACGAGACCCGCATCCGTCATGTCGGATGTGTCGATGCCGTGGTCCTGCAGAATGCGGGCAGCGAATTTCTTGTGCTCGTCCGGGATCATCGCGACGATATCCGACGGGCTCGGCGTCTGGCCGGAGATGGCGGAGGTGCTCGGGATCAGCAGGTCCACGCCGTAGGGCAGGCCGCCGATATTCTCATCGATCCAGCGCAATTCGGTTTCGAGCTGCTCGGGCGGCATGCCGCCGGCGCCGAACACGCCCATGCCCCCGGCCTTGGAGACCTCCACCACCACATTGCGGCAATGGCTGAAGGCCACGAGGGGAAAATCGATCCCGAACATCTCGCAGATGGGGGAATGCATTGGCGTGTCTCCCTGTTTGTGCCGCGTGCGGCGCTTGTTCTTTCAGCCCTCGGCGACGGCGATCCGGATCAGTACATCCTCCGCCGCCACTTGGGCCCCTTCCTCAGTGAAGACCTCTTCGACGGTCCCGTCCACGTCCGCCAGGATCTCATGTTGCATTTTCATGGCCTCCAGCACGGCAAGCCGGTCTCCAACCTGCACGGCGCGGCCGGTCGCGACAAAAAGGCCGACGATCTTGCCGTGCATGGGCGCGCTCACGGTGCCACCGCCGCCTTGATCCTCGGCCGTGGCGGCGAGGCCCACCCGGTTTTCAAAGCGCACCGATAAGGCGCCGTCCTGGATGGCAATCCGCCCCTCGTCGATCACGTGGACATGGATGTCCCGGCGCGCACCATCGAGTGTGAGGCGCGCCCAGGATCCTTCGCCGCGCAGGATCTCAACCTGGAGCGTGCGTCCACCCTCCGTGACATGAAAGTCATTCGCGCCGTGGGCCGTGACGGAAAGGTCAAAGGTCTCGCCCGTATCGGCCGTATACTGATAGCGGGTGTAGACCGCATCCGCGCTGGTCCAGCCGGCAAGACCCGGCGAGACCGAGACGGCCTTCTCAAGGGCCTGGGCGCAGCGCCGGTGGTGATGCAGGGCGGCCGCGGCGGCGGCATGCTCCACCGTGACGGGCGGGCCGGCAAGGTCTGCGGCGGCAAACTCTTCGCCGATAAAGGCCGTGGTGGCCTCCCCGTCGATGAAACGCGGCCGGTCCAGGCACGCGATCAGGAAGGCCCGGTTGTTGCGCGGACCCACCAGCACCGTGCGCTCCAGTGCGCCGGCGAGGCGGCGGCGGGCAACCTCCCGGTTGGGGCCGAAGGCAATGATCTTGGCGACCATGGGATCGTAGAAGGGCGAGATGTCCTGGCCTGAGGCGATGCCGGCATCGACCCGCACCCCGTCGCCTTCGGGGGCCTGCCAGACCTCGGCAAGGCCCGTGGCGGGCAGGAAATCCTTCGCCGGATCTTCCGTATAAAGACGCGCTTCCATGGCGTGACCGCGCAGCTCGACGTCCTCTTGCGTGAACCCCAGGGGCTTGCCCTCGGCGACGGCGATCTGCAGGGCGACGAGATCGAGGCCCGTGATGCACTCCGTCACCGGATGTTCAACCTGCAGACGCGTGTTCATTTCCAGGAAATAGAACCGGCCCTCGCCGTCGAGCAGGAACTCAACCGTGCCCGCGCCCTGGTAGCCGATGGCCTCGGCGGCGCGCACGGCCGCCGCGCCCATGGCAGCGCGCAGCTCCGGCCCCACGGCGGGGGAGGGGGCTTCCTCGATGACCTTCTGGTGGCGGCGCTGTACGGAACAATCCCGCTCGCCCAGATGCACCACGGTGCCATGGGCATCGCCGAAGACCTGGATTTCCACATGCCGGGGCTGCTGGATGGCCTTTTCAAGGATCAACTCGCCCGATCCAAAGGCGTTTTGCGCCTCGGAGCGGGCCAGACCGAGGGCGTCCTGCAAGCCTGTCAGATCCGTAACGAGGCGCATGCCGCGCCCGCCGCCCCCCGCCGCCGCCTTGACCATCAGGGGCGTTCCGATGCGCCGGCCCTCGGCAAGCAAGGTGGCATCGCTCTGGTCCGCGCCCTCATAGCCCGGCACGCACGGCACGCCCGCCTCGATCATGCGCCGCTTGGCACCGGCCTTGTTGCCCATGACGTCGATGGCCTCTGGACTTGGGCCAATGAAGATGATCCCGGCTTCGGCGCAGGCCGCCGCGAAGTCGGCGTTTTCCGACAAAAAGCCATAGCCCGGATGAATGGCGTCGGCGCCGAGGCGCCGGGCAGCCGCAAGAATGCGCTCCGCCGACAGATAACTCTCACCCACCGGTGCCGGGCCAATGAGGGCCGCATCGTCCGCCAGGACCACATGGGGCGCGAGCGTATCGGCCTGGGAGTGGACCGCCAGGGCGCGCAGGCCCAGGGCCTTCACGGTGCGGATGACCCGCACGGCGATTTCGCCGCGATTGGCGATGAGGACGGAGCCGATGGTGGCCATGGCGGGGGTTCCCTAGCTGTCTTGTGCCCAGGCGGGCTTGCGCTTTTCAAGGAAGGCCGCCACGCCTTCCCGGCCTTCCTCGCTCAACATGCATTCGGCAAAGCCCTGGCCCGCGAGATCCGTCATGGCGGCCCGTCCCAGATAGGGTGTTTGCAGAACAATGTGCTTGGTCCAGGCATTGGCACCGGGGGCGCAGCGCATGACGCCTTTCTTGATCACCGCTTCCATCGCCTCAAGGCCGCCTGCGTCCTCGACCAGTTCATCGGCGAGGCCAAGGCGGTGGGCCTGGGCACCGTCAAAGCGCGCGCCCGTGAGCATCAGGCGCCGGGCCGCGGGCAGGCCGATCCGCTGGGCCACAAAGGGTGCTATTTGGGCGGGCGGAATGCCGAGCGTGGTCTCGGTGAGGGCGAATTTTGAGTCGCGCGTTGCGACGGTGACATCGCCGGTGCACATCAGGCCCATGCCCCCTGCCATGGCCGGCCCTTCGACCAGCATCACGACCACTTGGGGCATGGTGTTCACATAATCGAACAGGTGCCCGCCCTCGCGGCTGCTTTCGGCCACGTCCTCCAGGGCCTGGGCCCCGCCCTGGAAGCCGGATCGGAAGGCCTTGAGGTCACCGCCGGCACAAAACACGCCGCCCTTGCCGCGCATGGATATGCCGCGCACGGAGCGGTCTTCGCGCACGGCCCGGAGAACCGCCCACAAATCGGCCGTCAATTCCGCCGACAGGGCATTGCGGTTGTCGGGCCGGTTGAACCAGATCGTCAGCCAGCCTTTGTCGAACTCGAGAAGGAGATTGTCCGTATGGGGCAGATCGGTCATGGCGCTGGGGTCCCCCAAAGGGCCGGTTCGGCGTGTCAGCTCAGACGGCGGGCAAGCTCGGCCGGAACGGCGACCGGATGGTCGAGCAGAATTTGGCCATAACCCTTGGCTTGCGGGTCGTTGCGCAGGCTCGCGATGCCGCCGCCGCCCAAGACATTATGGATCAGGAAATTGATTGCCGGCGGTCCGGGCATCAAGAACCGCTCCACCTTGGCGGGTTCGAAATGGGCGAACACGCCGGCCACGGCTTCTTCGGTGAGGCTTGCCCACAGAAAGGGCAAATAGGCCGGGTCGCGGGCGATGACGCCCACATTGGCGTGGTTGCCCTTGTCGCCGCTGCGGGCCCAGGCGAGGGCGATCAGCGGCACGGTCGTGCCGGCTCCCTGCATGTCGGGCGCTGGCGGGGTCTGCGGGCGTGCCACATGGTCTGGATCGAAGGGCTGCCCCACACCCAGATCGGCCGGCGCCATCTCAAGGGCTCTGGTCCCGAGGTCGATCCGTACCGGGACCGTACTCTTGGGCAGCAGGAAGGAAAACAGGCGCACGACCGGGGACGGGGAGGGCCGCCCCCCCTGGAACCCGGACAGGCCCGGGGGCGTTGCAAGACCAAGGCCGGAAATCTCCCGCAGGAGGGCCGCCACACCGCGCTGATCGTCATGTTTGGCGGCGATCTTCACGGCGACTTCGCGCGCCCCCGCAATACGCCGGCCAGCCCCATACTGACTTTCCGCCCCGATGATTTCCACGCTGGTTTCGCTGAAATCGCCCAGATTGAGGCGGCGCAGCGTCTCGCGCGCCCGGGCAAAGGCCGCATCGGCAAAGGCCTGGGCCTTGCGGTCCGCCTCAATGCCGTAAAACCCCATCACCGTGCCGGCCCGAAATCCGTCCGCATAGGTCGCGCAGACCTTGTAGCTGTCGGTGGCCGGCCGGCCCACCGCGCCGCTGACGCGCACCCGGTCCGGCCCGTCGTCCTCGACCACGACGCCGGAAAAATCGCACACCACATCAGGCACCACATAGGCCTGCGGGTCGCCGATTTCATAGACCATCTGCTCGCAGACGGTCCCCTTGGAGACGAGCCCGCCCGTCCCGTCGGGCTTGGTCAGGGTCATCGTGCCGGCCGTGTCGATTTCGGCAATGGGGTAGCCAATATCGGCGATGCCGGGCGCAACCTTTTCCCAATCGGTGAAATTGCCGCCCGTGACCTGCGGCCCGCATTCAAGCAAATGGCCGGCGAGGGTGCCCGCCGACAAGCGGTCCCAATCTTCGCGTTGCCAGCCGAATTCGTGGATGCAGGCCCCCAAGGTCACGGCGCTGTCTACGCAGCGGCCCGTGATGACAATATCAGCCCCCTCATCGAGCGCCCGGGCAATCGGGAAGGCGCCCAGATAGGCGTTCACGCTGGCCACGGTGGCCGGTTCCGGGAACGGGGCGCCCGTGAACATTTCGCGGTGGGCACCGGCGGCCAGGGCATCGCGGGCGCCGAGCAGATCATCGCCCGTCACCACGGCGACAGTGAGATTGAGGCCCGCCTCGGCGATGAGCGCGCGTGCGGCGGCCCCGCAGGCCTCCGGGTTGACCCCGCCGGCATTGGAGATGACCCGCACGCCCTGACGGGCGATTTCGGCCAGATTGTTTTTCAGCACCACACGGACAAAGTCCGTTGCATAGCCCGCGTCCGGATCCTTCGCCCGGGCGCGCGCCAGGATCGACATGGTGATTTCGGCCAGGTAGTCGAACACAAGATAGTCGAGGTCCCCGCCGCCCAGGAGTTGGGGCGTCGCCATGGCGCTTTCGCCCCAGTATCCGCTTGCCCCGCCGATCCTAATGACTTTTTTCATCCGGCCCTCCCTCCCTGCATTTTGGCACGGTGCTCATGCCGCGCCGCGCCCTTTTTGGGTCGCCCTTGGCCGCGTCTCAGGCGGGCTGCGTTGTCTCACGGTCAATTGACCTATAAAACAGAACCGGCGTTTTGTTTTTTATAGCCGAGGCGCCTTGACACGCGCAAGCGATCTTCGCCCGTTGCCCCGGCTCCCTTGTCCGAACACTCGGTCGCCGACTGTTAAGATCTTTGATGAATGGGATGAGCAAAGCTCACGCAAATGCCGACCCTCTCGGCGCGCCAGGAGCCGAGGGTGCGCCGCCCCAGGGGCGCCGCGCCCGCAAGGCCGAGGCCGCGCGCGAGGCGCTGTGCACGGCGGCGATCGCCTGTCTCGATGAGGTCGGTTATGCCGAGACCACCATCAGCCGGATTGTGGACCGGTCCGGCCTGTCGCGCGGGGCATTGACCCACCATTTTCCGGCCAAGGAAGATCTCATTATCGCGGCCACGGATCGTCTGCTCAGCCGCACCAGCCGGGTTCGCCTGCCCAGTCGGTGTGTGGAGGGCCCTGATCGGGGCACGGTCCTTCCCGCGGGCAATGGGGCCGTGGAGGCCGACTTTTTATGGCTTTGGGATCGGCTGGCGAACACGGCCGAGGGGCGGGCATTGCTCGAAATTCTCGGCGCGGCGCGCACCGATGGGGCCTTGCGCGCGCGTCTCGCGGAGCGCTTGTCCTACTGGCATGACAGGATGAATGCGCACCTGGCGCGCAACTACACGCGGGACACGCCAGCCGAAACCGGCGCGCAGGGCGAGCTTTGGACGATCTGCCGGGTGTTTTTCCGGGGGCTGATCACCCAGGATATGTTCGAGGCCGATCCGGCCGCCCAGCGCCGCCTCGTGGCACGCTTCGCCCGCATCATGGCGCCCCATCTGACCGGCCGGGCCGAAGGGGGCACTCTTGGCGATTGAGGGCGCTCATCCGCCCTTGCGCCTCACGGTGCATCTCGCCTTCTCGTGAAGCCAGGATTTGACCTGGCCCCATGCATCCCGCGTCCAACCTCTCTAATTTAAAGCGTGTCTGAGTGGGCAGACTTGCCGGGTCCTAGACCATGGCCTAGGGTCTCGCATCGCGCGGGCCCGAATGTCTTCGCACCGCCTGCGCCATCCCATTGAGCGCGTCGGGTTTTGTAGCAGTGTATCGCCGAGTATGGCGACGAATGGCTGGAGGAGGGTCTGGGTGCGTTCCATCGGATTTGGCTTGGAACGCCTCGGCCTTGTTGCCGTGGCCCGTCCCCGCCTCATGCTCGTCCTGATCCTGATCCTCATGATCGTGTCTATTGTCGGGGCGACGCGCACGCGCTTTGCCGATGACATGGCGGCGGTGTTCCGATCGCCCGATGCCTCCTATGAGACCTATGAGGCGTTCCGGACCCGTTTCGTGGATGGATCCGAGGCGGCGATCCTGCTCCTGGACGGCGACTTTTCAAGCGATGCCCACTGGAGCGCGTTGCAAGATCTTGTCGCGGATGTAGAAGCGTTGGGCTCGGCGGCCGATGTCGTATCCGTGCTCTCGCTCCAGCGCCTGGAGAAAAGCGCCGGACCCGTTCTGCCGGATGCGTTCGAAACGGACATTTTCGATGAACCGGACATGGTCGATAAACCGGATGCGTTTGACGACGCCGACAGTGAAGCAGACGTGTCCACGCCCGCAGCGGGTTCGGCCGCGTCCGATGCGGACACGGCACGCGATCAAGATGATGCCGCCGCGGACAATCCGCCCGATGCCGGGCGCCTGGCGGCCCATCCCCTGAACGAGGGCGGGCGTCTTCTCTCCGCCGATCTGACAACGGCCATGCTGGTCATAACGATGCCCGAGGACCGCGAGCGCCTGGAGGCCGCGCGGGCTCTCGTGCGCGATGTGGACCGCCTGACCGCCAGTCTGCCGGAGGGCATGTCGTCGGTGATCAGTGGTCTGCCGATCGTCCGCGCGGAAATCGTCGAGCATCTTTTGGAGGAGCACCCGTTCATTCTGGCGGGCGGGCTCACCGTGGGCTTTGTGCTTGGCGTGATCCTGCTTGGCGTGGTCGTCGATGCCATTGTGGTCGCGGTGATGCCGATCTTGAGCATTGTCCTCATTTACGGCGCGCTCGGTTGGCTCAACATTCCCATGACGGTGCTGCTCAATGATCTGCCGCTGCTTGTGCTTGCGCTCGCCTTTGCCGGCAACATGCATCTTGTTTACGCGGCACGACGCGATCTTTACGCGTCCAACTACCATTTCAACGCGCTCACCCGAACCATTCGCTTTGTCGGGCCGGCCTGCGCCCTGGCGAGCCTGACCACCATGGTTGCCTTTTTGTCCCTGTCCTTTTCGGGCTCCGAGGCGATCCGGGAGTTCGGTCTGATCGGGGCGGCGTCGGTTTTGGGCGTGTTTTTCGCCGCCATGGTGTTTTTCCCGGTCTCGGCTTGGGTCGCGCTCACTTTGGGCTGGCGGCCGCGCCCGGCGCTGCGGGGCAGGGGCAAGACCGCCCAGGCCATCGAAGCCCTGGCGATCGATGCCGCGCGCATCCTGGATGCCTGGCGGCTCCAGGTGACGGTCGGCGCGGTGGCGATCACCCTCCTGGCCGGGTTTGCCTACAGCCAGGTCGAGCCAAGCTATTCCTATCTGGAAGAAGTGCCCCGGTCTTCGAGCACCTATGTGGTCATGAACCGGCTCGAGACGGAGCTTGGCGGGGCCCACGCCCTGCACCTGCCGCTGCCCATTGAGATCGACCGGGCGGCGTCGGACCTGTCGACGCTGTTGCAGGTGCGCGACGCGCACAAGGCCGCCGAAACCGCCCTGGACCGTCCCGTTTTTTCCCCCTGGACCATCGTGTCCTGGTTGACCGACAGCGGACGGACAGCCTCCGCGCCGCGCCTTGAGGCCATATTCAAGGAGGCTCCGTCCGGCCTCACGGAGTTGTTCCTGTCGCGGGACGGCACCCAGCCGGCCCTTGTGGTGCGCGTCCCCGATGAGGGCAATCTGGCCACCGCGCGTCTGGCAACCCGCCTGGAGGAGGCCGTGGGCGCGCAGCTCGGCGTCGATCTGACCGGGCAGGCCACGGGCATCGTCGTGCTGGCAAGCCGAAAGAGCGGCGACATTCTGGCTCGGCTTGGTCTGTCCCTGGTGGTTGCCGCCCTCGGCACGTCCTTGCTCGTCGGACTTGGCTTTCGCTCGGCCCAGGTGGCGCTGTTGACGCTGGTGCCCAACATCCTGCCGGTCCTTGCCGTTGGCGGGGTTTTGTACCTGATGGGCCAGCCTCTGCAGATCGCCAGCGCCCTTGCCATGACGATTGCCCTTGGCATTGCGGTGGACGACACGGTCCACATGGTCAATGGTTTTAGGGCGTATCGCTATGTGCGATCCCCACGTGCCGCACTCGCCAAAACGATGCGTGATGTGGGGCCGGTCCTGGTGCTCACCAGTCTGGTCCTGATGTTCGGTTTGGCGCCGGCTTTGTTGAGTTGGTCTCCCGGGATCGGCACATTCGCGTTCTTCGCGATCGCCACCATCGGGATTGCCCTGGTGACCTGTGTCGTGGCGTTGCCGGCCATCCTTGCCTTGCGGGTTCATCCGCCGGGATCGGACGGCACCAAGGAGCCACGAGGGACCAGAACCCATGCCGCGGCCTTGGCCGCCAACGGAAAAATGGCGTCGAACGAGACAATGGCGTCAAAAGGGATGATGGCGTCGAAAGGAAACACGGCGCCGGACGGGACGTCGACGATGTGATCACAACACCGTGCCAAGGGGACGGCTTTGCGCCGACTTGGCCTCCATCGGGACTGGCCGAGGCAGCGATCCGGCCCACTACCCAAAATGTGTGAGAGATCAAAGACCTATGCTTGATAATGGAACCCGAGCCGTGGCAGGACGCGCGGCCCCGTCGGCCCTTGCCGACATGCCCGCCGCAACGCAGCCAGACGTGCGCCTGCTTGGCCTCGGCACCGCTGTTCCGCCCCATGTGCTGCCCCAGGACGTGGTCGAAGTCGTTGCCAAGCGCATTCTGGGCCCTCGGTTCCCCGATTTCCACCGCTTGGCCCGCACCTTTACGTCATCCGGTGTCAAAACACGCTATTCGGTTTGTCCCCTGGACTGGTTTGAAAGCTCCCAGGACTGGCCGGAACGCACGGCGCGGTATCTGGAGGGCGCGACGGACCTGTTCGTGGCCGCTGCCGGCGAGGCTCTGGCGAGCGCGGGGCTTACGGCCGAGGACATTGATGTGGTCGTCACCGTGTCCTCCACGGGCATTGCCACGCCCACGCTTGAGGCGCGCGCGTTCAGCACCATAGGCTTTCGCCACGATATCTTGCGTGTCCCGGTGTTCGGCCTGGGCTGTGCCGGCGGGGTCAGCGGCCTGTCGATTGCCCAGCGGCTGGCCGCCGCGCAGCCCGGCGCCCGTGTGCTGCTGGTCTGCGTGGAGACCTGCACCCTGGCGTTCCGAGACGACCAGCTGCGCAAGGCTGATATCATCGCGACGGTTCTGTTCGGCGACGGCGCGGCTGCCGCCGTACCTGTTCGGACGGATCAACAAGCTGATCTACGACAAGCGTG
>CAYYTT010000067.1:0-20302 GCA_964474635.1 uncultured Alphaproteobacteria bacterium
TTTGTTTCAGAAGGTTGTCGACCAGGGTCGTCTTGCCGTGGTCGACGTGGGCAATGATGGCCACATTGCGCAGGGTCATGGCGCGTCCGTCCGGTTGGGGCCTGGGCCCATGCGGGCAAGAGGCGTGACTCCAAGTGTTGGCGCGGACTATACAGGCCCGTCTCGCGGGTGCAACATGGGTGAGTGGGCGCCGTTTCCGGCACGGTGGGCGCATCCTTGGGGCAAGGCAAGGCCATGACCAGCTCAGTGAGCATGCAAATCGGGCGCGTATTGCTGGGGCTCTATTTCCTCTTGCCCGGCCTGATGAAAATCGCCGCGCCGGCGGCCACGGTTGCCTATATGCGGAGCCACGCCATTGCCTTTGCCGAACCGCTCATGTGGGTCTCGGTGGCGGCCAATGTGATCGGCGGCCTGCTGTTGCTCGCCGGGCGTCATGTCAGGATCGTGGCCTATGCCTGTGTCCTCTACATCGTGCTGGTGAACGTCATGCTCCACGATTTCTGGACCATGGCGCCGGAGGCCGTCGCCCATGAGCGGCAAAACTTTGTGAAAAACCTTGCCATCCTCGGCGGGCTCCTTGTCTTGGCGAGCGCGGCGCCTGCGCGGGCCCTCTCACCAAAGGACTGGTGGCGCAGCGACCGGGCCGTCACGGCGGACAAGGGATAGGGCCATGCGCTGCAAACCATGAGGGTCTGCGGTCATCTGTCCGATGGGCTGTCCGGGTCGCGGGGTTTGGGGCCCATGTGACGGCGGACTTCGCCGGGTACATCGTAGACGTCATAAACGTCGTGGTGGCGGCGCAGCCCGCAGGCCTCTCTTTGTACAATGAAGAACCACAGGCGCTCGCAGGCCTCTGCGAGGAGGTCTGCGCGCAGCGGGTCGTCCTCGCCGGCATCCTTTGATGTCCCGGCGCGGCGTTCGTCATGGGCGCGCAAGGCGTCCAGGGCCTCTACGAGCAGGGTGGCGGCGCGGCCCAGGGAGCCGGCCATTTCCTGCATCATTTCATATTCGAGGGGATTGGGGCCGAGGGGGTTCGGGTTTGCGCCCGCGGGCCCCCGCTTGGCGCCGCCGGTGGGTGGGCGCACCGTCATGGCGCCGTCACCCGCCACAGGGCGGTCGCATGCACCAGCGCGTGCCCTGGCTCCGGCTCGATTTGCCGGATTTCCGCATCGAGGAACAAGACCGTCCGTGTGCGCCGGGTGAGGCGGGCGGTCCCCTCCAGGATCGCGCCCACCGGGGCCGTGCCTAAAAAATCGCATGTAACTGACAGGCCCGAGCGCAGCCCGGTCGCGGCCGCCGCGTCGAGACCGCCGGCGCAGCGCCCCAGCAGCCCATGGGCAAAACCCATGAGCACATGGCCGTGGACAGCACCCGAGGCGTCCACATGATCCGCCTGCACGAGCATCCGCAAGGGCACCGGCGCCTCGCCATCACCGGCGGCCGCCGCCGTGAGAGGCCCGAGCAGGCGGACCAGCGCGGGATCAAGGGTTGCGGGATCGCCCATGGACGCATCCTTCCTGGTCATGGGCCTTAAAGACCGAAATGGGCGAGGGCGGCCCGGGCAATGGGCGCGCCGTGTTCCTGCACGAAATGGCCGCCCTCGGGCACATCCATGGGCGGCGGGCAATTGCGGATGAAGCCGCGCGTTACGGCCATGACCTCCGCTCCCAGAACAATGTCCTTGAGGCCCACGGCCATGAAACTGTCGCCGGCCCAGTCATTGGACAGGAAATCGCGGGCCTGGAGCGCGTAAGGCACGCCGTCCATCTCCGGGCTGACCATCACGAGTTCGGGGAAGCGGCGCACACCCGCCTTGTAGCTGATGTCGGGGAAAGGCGCGTCATAGGCGCCCGCCTCGCCCGGCGTGAGGCCGTCAACGGCACGGGCCATCAATCCGCCCACGGCCAGGTCCGGATTGGCCGCCACATAGGCCTTCCAATTATCGAAGCCTTCGCCGGGCGACTGGCCGATGGGCAACGCCGTGTTCATGACGATCAGGCGATTGATCCGGTCCGGGAAGGCCATGGGCAGGGTCAGGCCCAAAAGACCGCCCCAGTCCTGCACCACCAGACAGACATTGCGCAGGTCCAGCGCTTCCACAAAGCGCAGCAGCGTGTCGCGGTGGAAGGTGTAAGTGTAGACCGCGTCCTCGACGGGCTTGTCGGACCGGCCGAAGCCGAAAAAGTCCGGGGCCACCACCCGGTGCCCCCTGGCGGTGAATTCGGGGAGCATCTTGCGATAAAGATAAGACCAGGTCGGCTCCCCATGGAGGCACAGGAACGTCACGGCGGCCTCGCGCGGCCCCTCGTCCAGATAGTGCAGGCGCAAACCACCAAAGCCGGGCAGGGTGTCCACATAATGGGGCGCATACGGAAAGTCTGGAAGGCCCGTGAAACGCGTGTCGGGGGTTCTGAGAACCGGACTGGTCATGGCATGCTCCTGCCCGTGGCGGTTTGTGTTTTGCGGTTAGCCTACCAGCCCAACCGGGTGTGTGAACCGGCAAAGTCCGCGTCGTCGGCACTGCCCTTGTGGGAGAGGGCCCCATGACTGAAACGCGTTCGCGCGGATGGCGCGGGTTTGTCTTTGGCGCGGCAGTGGGAGCGGCCCGTACGGCGGCCGGCGCCCTCCTGCTCGTCCGCGATAAGGGCGATATGGTCTCGGTCTGTCTTTCCGTGTCACTCTTTGAGTTCCGGCCGGGGATCGGCGGTGCGTTCGCGCCGCCTCCACCGGCTCAAAGGGGATCCACAGGGGAAAGGGAACGCATGATGAGGCTTTTCAAGGCGGTGGCGGGCGCGGCGGCACTTCACCTGGCCGTCTTCGCGGGCATGGACGCGCGGGCCGATGGGCATGGCGGAACCATCAGCGAGGCGCAGCTCAAGGCCGATGTGGGCTTTCTCGCCGATGACCTGCTGGAGGGCCGGGAAGCCGGCACCCGCGGCTTCACCCTGGCCGCCCACTATGTCGCCCAGCGCATGACGGCCATGGGCCTGAAGCCCGGCGGCATCGGCGGAGGCTACATGCAGCCCGTGACCTTGGTGAGTTATGGCCTCGACCGGACCGGCAAGAATGCCCTGTCCTTCGGCGGCGCCGCATCGGATCTTCAACTGAACCTTGGCGCGGATTTCGTGGTGACGGCGTCTCCCATGGCCGATGCGGCCCTGGCCGAAGGCCGGCTCGTGTTCACCGGTTTCGGCTTTTCGTCGGAAAAATACGGCCGCGACGATTTCGCCGGCGTAGACCTGACGGGCAAGATCGCCGTCATGCTGCTCGGCATGCCGCCCATCGCGAACATGAACAGTGAGGAGCGCGCCCACCTGCGCAGTCAGGCCGTCGCGGAAGCCTCCAAGCGGGGTGCGATCGGCACGATTTTCCTCAATGCCCCCACTTTGCCCGGGTCCTTTCCCTTCAAGCGCTATGCGTTTTTCATCCTGGGGGGCGGCTCGCGCATGGGATGGGCTGGCGCCGACGGCACCGTCCAGTCGAATGCTCCCAATGTGAAGGCCTCGGCCATCGTCGATGGGGATGCCGCGAGCCGGCTGATGGCGGCGGCGGGCCGTTCCCTTGAGGATGTGGTGGCCGCGGCGCTGTCTCCAGGCGGCACGGCCCCTTTCGACATGGGCGTGACGGCGCGGATCGAAGCGGCGTCCCAGCGGCGTTTCGTGACGAGCCCCAATGTCATCGGGATTGTCGAGGGCCGCGATGCGGCGCTGAAGGACGAGTATGTGGTGGTGTCGGCCCATCTTGACCATGTGGGCATGCGCCCGTCGGTGCAGGCGAACACGGATCAAATCTTCAACGGGGCGATGGACAACTCCGTCGGCGTGGCCGCGACCCTTGAAGCGGCCCGGGTGATCGCCGCCGCCCCGCCGCGCCGGTCGGTCGTGTTCGTTACGGTGACGGCGGAGGAAAAGGGCCTCATAGGGGCCGATTACTTCGCGCACTATCCCACGGTGGACAAGACGGCTCTCGTCGCGGCCGTCAATCTCGACATGCCGATCATGACTTATGAGTTCTCCGACCTCATCGCTTTTGGGGCGGAGCGTTCCACCCTGTTCGGCGCGGTCCAGAAGGCCGTGGACGAGGCGGGCCTTGCGCTCATCCCGGACCCCATGCCCGAGCAGGGCCTGTTCACCCGGTCGGACCACTACCGCTTCGTGCAGCAGGGCATCCCGTCGGCCTTTTTGATGCCCGGCTTTGGCAATGGGGGCGAGGCCGCCTGGCGCTTCTTCCTGCAAACCCATTACCATAAGGCCACGGACGAAGTGAGCCTTGTCCGCTTCGATCAACTGGCGCGGTTCGCCTCCCTGAAGGCCAACATCATCCGCAACATCGCCGACATGGATGACCGTCCGCTCTGGAATGCGGGCGACTTCTTCGGCAAGGCCTTCGATGGCCCCATGGCCCCGGAAGGCTCCGAACCGGCCATGACGGTGGCCTTTGAGGAGGCTGACACGGCGCCGGGCGACGGTGTGGTGTTCCCCGGCGAACCGCTGTGCGGATCCTGGGCCTATCCGTGTCTGCAGTGATCGGATGAACCGCTCCGGCCCCGAGCCCGACGGGGCCTGTGACAACGATAAGGCCGGTATCGCACGCCAGAAGGTACCGGCTAGAGACCATCTACCGTGATGCAATAAACCCAACGGGAGAATACGCCATGGATTATGCCATTCCGGCCTGGATCACCGAAAAACTCGAGGCCATGGACCGCTTCATCGATACGGAGATTCGGGCCCTCGAGGCGAAGGACGACAATATTCGTTTCTTCGATCACCGCCGTGAACATGCGCGTACGGACTGGGACAATGACGGCCAGCCGCGCGAGGAGTGGGAAGACCTGCTGAAGGAAATGCGTAAGCTCGCCGACAAGGCCGGCTTTTTGCGCCTGGCCCTGCCCAAGGAATATGGCGGCGAGGATATCGGCAATCTCGCCATGGCCATTATCCGTGAGCACCTGGCCGCGCGCGGGCTCGGCCTGCACAACGATCTGCAGAATGAAAGCTCCATTGTGGGCAATTTTCCGCAGGTGCTTATGTTCCGCGATTTCGGCACCCGGGAACAAAAGGACGAATTCATCCCCGGCATGCTGAACGGCACCCACCGCATTGCCTTCGGCCTCACCGAGCCCGACCACGGCTCGGACGCCACCTGGATGGAAACCCGGGCCGTGCGGGACGGGCAGGGCTGGCGCATCTCGGGTGCGAAGATGTGGAACACGGGGCTGCACACCGCAAACTGGGACATGATCTTTGCACGGACGAGCGGTAAGGATGGCGATGCGCTCGGCATCACCTGTTTCCTCGTGCCGACGAACGCGGAAGGCTTCCATACGGAAGAATTCCTGTGGACCTTCAATATGCCCACGGACCATGCCCGGGTGCGCCTCGACAATGTCTGGGTGCCGGATATGGCCGTCCTCGGCGATCCTGAACGCGGGCTCGAACTTGCCCAGCATTTCGTGCACGAAAACCGCATCCGCCAGGCCGCCTCAAGCCTCGGCGCGGCCCAGTACTGCATCAATGAAACCGTGGAATATGCCCGGTCGCGCAAACCCTTTGGTAAGCCACTGGCGGCCAATCAGGGCATTCAGTTCCCCCTCGTGGAGCTGCATTCGGAAGCGGCCATGCTCCGGGAACTGATCCGGAAGACCGCCTGGGAAATGGACAAGATGAGCCAGCGGGACGTCGCCCGGCTGATCTCCGACCGGGTCTCCATGTGTAACTACCGGGCCAACCGTCTGTGTTGCGACGCGGCGGACAGGGCCATGCAGTTCCATGGTGGGATGGGCTACTCGCGGCATAAACCTTTCGAACATATCTACCGCCACCACCGGCGCTATCGCATTACGGAGGGGGCTGAGGAAATCCAGATGCGCAAGATTGCCGGACACTTGTTCGGCTTCATCGGAAAGAACGCATAATGGCCCGATGTCTCCATCACGCTCGTGTGATGGAGACATCACATGAATGGGATCATAGTAGCGCTTGCGTCACATCGGCCTTAAGTGTCGGTCGTCGGATGGACTGACCCACCCGCAACGACAGGAGGTTTCGATGCCCCAGTTTTCTTTGACGCGTTTGCGCACGGTCCTTGGTGCCGCTTTGACGGCGCTGACTTTGGCCTTCACGGTCTCGGCGTTCAGCGCCCCGGCTTCGGTCGCTGTCGCACAAGACAAGACAGACATTGCGACCGGTGGCTTCACCAATCAGGAATACAAGATCCGCGGCACGTGGCGCATCTATAAAGAGGATGGCAAGACCTTCATTACACTGAGTGATGATTTCCGCACACGCCGCGCTCCCGATCTGAAGATCTTCCTTTCCCCCCTCGCGCCCGATGCCGTCTCGGGCCGCAACGCGACCGATGACAGTGTTTTGGTCGCCAAGCTGACGTCCGCGCGCGGCGGCCAGACCTACGAAGTGCCGGTCGGCACGGACCTCTCGGCCTATAAGTCGGTGGTCATCCACTGTGAGCAGTTCTCGAAGCTGTGGGGCGCTGGCCCGCTTGAGATCTAATCCAGCGGGCGAGAAATCCAGATCACTCTGAGCCCAGCGCGCCGCAGGTCTGATTTTGGTTTCGCTCACGCACCCCCATCGAGTTCTTGGGGGCGCTCCAAAAGGGCGGCGCCGCGGTACCGGGCCGCCGCCGCGGTCTTAAGCGCTGTGCCGATTAATCGTCCCGCGCCATAATCCATCCGGATCAGGATGATCGCTCGAGATGGGGTAACGAGACGGGTCGCATCTGCGGCCCGTTTCGTTTTTTTGGACAGGAGCCTGAGAAGAGGGGAAGGCGGGGCCTACAAATCCCGGGTCATGCCGATGACCATGACGCCTTCCTTGGATTGGGAGCGGTTGGTCTCACGCCAGCCCATGGCCCTGTGGAACGCCGGCGCCTTGGTGCCTTCGACCACGTCGATGGTGGCGCGGCTATAGCCCCGGTCGCGGAGAATATCGAGCGCGGCCTCAATCATCAGTCGGCCGATCCCGCGCCGGTGATGCTTGGGGTCGACATAGATGCGGCGAATATGGCTGGTGCCCGGCTCGAAATCGAAATAGCCGACAATGCCCATGCCCTTGGATTCCGCGACGAAGATCTCGTCCCAGTCGTCGGCGATGGCACGACGGAGGCGCTTTGGAGCCTCGGCAACGGCCGTCTCCGTCAAAACCCCCTCGTAAGCGTGCGTCCAGGACCGCACGGCCGTCTCCGTCAGTTGGGAGACGTCGGACCGTTCGGCTGGCCGAATGACCACAGCCGTCATGGCGTTCTCTTTTCCGGTTCCAGTGCCGAGACGGGCGCGACGGAGGCGCGGCCCGCCCCATGCGCCGCCTCGATCCGTCGGACACGCTGGCCGTGTGTCAGGCCGGGTGTCGTCGATGACCGATGGGCAACTCGCGAGGATGGAAAACGGAAAACGTCGCTTTGTCTACCGTCCAGCGCGGGGTGGCGGAAAACGGGGCCACCGGCACGTCAAAAGACGCGGCGACAGAGGGGACAAACCGGATCGGGGGGAGAAACGCGAGACTGATTCGCGCGCCACGAGATTATGTGCGCCGGGGGTCGCTGAACCCGCCACCCCGGAAAGAGGGGCGAGACGGCCGGAAGGGCGAAGGGATCAGACGGAGGATCCCGCACCGAGGCCTAAGAAGGCGTGGCGCGCGGCCATGCGGCATTCCTCAATGGCGTCCTGCGGCCCGCGATCCATGGCGAGACCGGCCCAGCAGTCGAAGGCGGCCTGGGCCTGGGCGAGAACGTCATGGCTCCAGGGGCGCTGGGGCCGTACACCGCCCTGATCGCCGATCATGGCGCGCAGCTGTGTTGCCGCCTGGGCCAAGGCTCGGTCGTCACCGCCCAGACCGGTCGGCACGAGGATCATGGGGGCCGGCCGATCACCGCGCCGCGCCGCGAATGCCTTGGTGCGAAAATGTTCCGCCAGGTCCCAATGGCCCACCTCCTGAAGGCGGGCCGCCCAACCGAGATAGGCCTTGAATAGGCTGTGATCGAAGGAGTGACCCGACGCGGCAACCGGGGTCGTGAAATCCACCGGTCCGCTGGCCGCAGCCGTTGAGGGCACGCGGGCAAGCCCGGTGCCCGCATCGGCAAGGGCGGGAAACGTCGCCCCCAGGGCCATGGCCATGGCGAAGGACATGGCGAGGGCCGCACGGGCGGGCCGAACGGAAACGGAAAAATGTGCTGGGTTTGACATGACCTTGAGTCAAACGCACAGAGCTTGACGTTTCATGAATCGGATCAGAACCAGGCCGCCGTATCGACCGGTGTGGGGCGCTCAGGGTGCGGAGGGACCTCGGAAGCCCTTGCGGCCTGGGGGGCACGGGCCTTGCGCCGGCGCAGCCAGAGCCCTGCACCCAGGATCAGCGCCGCAACGGCCCCGCCGAGCCACAGCGCATGGCCGCTCCCGCCGGTGTGTGCGGCCGGCCCCTCGGATATGGCGCCCGGCCCGGCGCCATCGGCCGCTTTTCGAATTGCCCCGATCAAGGCGCGTTGATCGCGGAGCAGGGCATCTGAAGAACGGGTGACGAGGCTCTCGTTGGCGTACCAGTAGCTCACCACGGGCATGCGCTCGAGCAGGGTCAGAGCAGCCATGCCCGCGACGGGCATGATGTCCTCGCCGACCTCAACGCTTAAGGATAAGGGCCAGTAGACGGCCTCAGGATCGCGGATGGGCGTGAAAAAGTCGGGCTCCGAGCGGTCATCGCCCGTTGCCTCGGCAAAATCGGACACGCCGCTTGTGTGGGTCTCAATTTCTGTCATCAGACCGTTGAGAAACGCCTCCGGTTCGAGGCCCACATCCCGCAGCAGTCCGCCATCGGGGCGTTTGTGTCCCGCGATGATGATCCACTGGGAAAAGCCGCGCCGCTCCGTCTGCGGACGGTCGAATTCTTCTTTTTCAGCACACGGAATGGCGATTTCGAAGACCCGGTGTCCCGAGACGGCCATCTCATCGCGCAGCGCCCCGGCATAATCGGCATGGTCTTCGTCATAGGCGACGCCGCAAAATCCGGCCGGCAACGGTGTCGCGATCTCGGAGGCTTTGGGGGCCTGCGCCAGGGCATCCTCGACGGCCGCCAAAAGCGGGGCCTGATCCGCAGCGACCGGCGTGTCCCAATCGGGGGCGGCGCCCCCTTGGGCGCGGGCGTGCTGCGCGGTGGGCAGAACAAGCCACCACAGGGCAAGGACGGTCACGGCCAGAAGGGGAACGCGGCCGGGCCGGGTCACGCCTTTTGGCGTGCCTGGGCGCGTCGCCGCCGCGCTGGTCTTGTCCGTCCCCATGGCCACTCGTCCCCACACCGCCACTAAACTCGGTCTTCCATCACGCACCCGTGCCGCCGGGCTCGCCAGCACGCCTGACCCATGACCAGCACGTCGGACCCCTGACGTTGGACCCCTGACGTTGGACCCATGAAAGCGCCCCGTGCATGACGCCCAGACCCACTCACGCCATCACAGGTCTTTCGACAGAAACAGGCGCACCCGTCCGCTGACCGGATAGGCCACGGATCCGATGATCGTATAGCCCAGCCGTTCGAAAAAGTCCCGGGCCTGAAAATCCATGATGTCCATGTGTATGAGCCGGCAGCCCCTGGCGATCATGGTCTCCTCGAGCCGGCCCATCAGAAGCCGCCCGATGCCCTGACCGCGCAACTCCTCATGGACCCAGATCTGCTGCAGGATGCAGGCGCCGTGCGCCGAATGCCAATAGGACAGGAGGCCGGCATACACATCCCCGTCGTCGTCGCGCAGGAACAGGGCCAGCGGCTCACGGTCGATCGGCACACCCAGCCGGGCCGCATGGTCGCGCATGCCGTGGTCGATGAGATTGGCCTCGCCCGTGGTCGGGTCGTCGACGGCCTCAAGCTTCAGCTCAGGGGGCAGGATATCTTCCGGCGCCGGCGGTGCGCTGCGCTCCGGCGCGCTGTCGTAGGTCGCCGTCATGCCGCCGGCTCCGGCGAAATCCGCACCAGGAGCTTGCCCATATTCTCCCCCGAGAAGAGCTTCTTCACTGCCTGGGGCGCCGTCTCCAGCCCCTCCACGATATCCGTCTTGTACTTCAGTTTCCCTTGGGCCAGCCATGGCGCTGCCTCTCCGATGAACTCGCCCATGCGGGGGAAGTAGTCGCTGACGATGAAGCCCTGCACGAGGGATCGGCGCATCAGCAGCATGGGGAAATTGTAAGGGCCGGGGACCGGGTCCACGGCATTGTATTCCGATATCAGACCGCACAGCACGATGCGCGCGTAATCGTTGATCCGGGCCAGGATGGCATCCATGATCGGCCCGCCGACATTTTCGAAATTGATGTCGATCCCGTCCGGACATAGGGCGTCGAGGCGGGCGGCCACATCCTCGGTCCGGTAGTTGATGCAGGCGTCAAAGCCAAGGTCCTGTGTCACCCACTGGCATTTCGCGTCCGACCCGGCGATCCCGATGACCCGGGCGCCCTTGATCTTGCCGATCTGGCCGGCCACGGAGCCGACAGCGCCGCCGGCGGCCGAAACGATCATGGTCTCGCCCGGCTTCGGCTTGCCGATTTCGGACAGACCGAAATAGGCGGTCGCTCCCGTCAAGCCCAAGACGCTCATCCAGGCATCAAGCGGCACGCCGGTGCCCATGGGCACCTTGCCCGCCACGTCGCCGCTCACGGTCACATAGTCCTGCCAGTTGCCCAGGCCCGGCATCACGATGTCGCCTTCGGCAAAGCCCAGGTGCCGGCTCTCGACCACTTGGCCAAGGGTGCCCCCGCGCATGACGTCGCCGACTTCGACCGGTGGCATATATTGAGGACGGTCAGACATCCAGATGCGGTTCGTCGGATCAAGCGACAAATAGATGTTCCGGACCAGGATTTCGCCGTCCGCCGGGGGCGTGGCGGGCGTTTCTTTCAAGGTCAGATCGCCTTCCGCGATGTCGCCCACCGGGCGCCGCGTCAGGATCCACTGGCGGTTCGTGTGGCTCATGGCGTCCTCCTTAGGGTCTTTTCATGTGCCAGGGCAGACCGGGTAAACCGGAGGTTTGCCTGCACACAGGCTGGTGATCTTACCGTGCCGCGCCTTGACCGGCGGGTCACTCCATCGCATGGGAACGGTATGCGGTGTCCCAAACAGGAGAAAGCGCTTTGCGAGTGTTGTCCATCGCCGTCGTGACCGCCCTTTGGCTCGGGGTGCTCGGGGTCACGGTCTTCCATGCCCCGGCGCTACAGGCCCAGACGCCTGAGGCCTCCAGCCCGCAAGGTGCGTCAGTTCTAGGCACGCGTCCCGGGACCGGGGCGCAGCCGGGCCCGTCAGCGCGGACGGACAAGGTTGAGGTGACACTCGTCCCCGAATGGACCACCGTGCCCGCATCGGGGGGCACCCTCTGGTTTGCCTTGCGCCAGACCATCATCCCCGGCTGGCATACGTACTACAAAAATCCAGGCGATTCCGGCGAGCCCACCATGCTGCAATGGGCCCTGCCGGAGGGCTTTTCGGCCGGCGCCATCGAATGGCCGCTGCCGCACCGTTTGCCCTATGGCCCCCTCGTCAATTTCGGCTTTGAGGACGAGGCCGTGTTCCTCGTGCCCGTCCAGGTCCCGGCCGGTCTGACGCCGGGACAGGACGTCGCGTTCGATGTGGAGGCCTATTGGCTGGTCTGCGAGGACATCTGCATCCCCGAGGAGGCCCCTTTGCGCGTGCGCCTGCCGGTCCGCGGCGGCGCGCCCGAGGCCGATGAGGCACACAGCGCATTGTTTGCCCAGGCGCGCAGCGCGCTGCCCCAGACGCTCGATGTGCCGGCACGCTACACGGTAACCGATGGGCAGTTCCGCATCGGTGTGGAAGCGCCTGATCTGGCGAGCGGCTTTGGCTCGGGACTGGTGGAAAAGGTCGTCTTCTTTCCCGATAAGTCCGGCATCATCGACAATCCAAGCGCGCAGGACGTCTTCCATGGCCCGAACGGCTTTGTCCTGACAACCAAGCCCGGCCATGACCTTGCCGATCCCAGCGCCGCGGTGCCGTCCGTGTCCGGCCTGTTTGTCCTGACCGACGTCAGTTCCGGCGCGCCGATCCGCCGGGGCCTGCGGGTGACGGCGGGCACGGGCGCTCTGCCGGCCGGCCTCGATGCTGTACCTCTTGGCACGGCGCGGGGGGGCACGGCGCCAGGGGGCCCGGCGCTGGGCGGCTCAGGCGGCGGACTCAGCCTCGGGGGGGCCATTCTGTTCGCCGTTCTCGGCGGTCTCATCCTCAATCTGATGCCGTGCGTCTTTCCCATCCTGTTCATGAAGGCGCTCGGCTTCGTGTCCGCCGCACAAAAGGCGCCGATGGAAGTGCGTCTGCACGGGCTCGCCTTCACGGCCGGTGTCATGCTGTCTTTTCTCGCGCTTGCCGGCGCGTTTCTCGCCCTTCGGGCCGGCGGCGCGCAGATCGGCTGGGGGTTTCAGCTCCAGGATCCGGCCGTGGTCGCCGCGCTCATGCTGGTGATCCTCGCGGTGGGGCTGAACCTGTCCGGGGTGTTCGAGATCGGCCAGTCGGTCATGGGGCTCGGCGGTTCTGCGGGCACGGGGAGCGGCTTTGGCGGCGCCTTTTTGACCGGTGTGCTGGCGACCGTTGTCGCCACGCCCTGCACAGCCCCCTTTATGGGCGCTGCCATTGGCCTGGCGCTCGCGCAGCCACCCGTGGTCGCCTTGACGATCTTCGCCGCGCTCGGGTTCGGTATGGCCCTGCCGTGGCTTGCCCTCAGCATGGCCCCGAGCCTCCTGCGGCTTCTGCCCAAGCCCGGTGCGTGGATGGTGACCTTCCGCCAGATCCTGGCTTTCCCCATGTATGGCGCGGCGGCCTGGCTGCTGTGGGTTTTGACGCGGCAAGTGGGCTCCCCGGGCCTTGCCATGGTGCTGGCCGCCTCCGTCCTGCTTGCCTTTGCCGCCTGGGCGTTCGGGCGCACGCAGGATCCGGAAAAAGCCTCGGACGGGCGCGGCTGGCTGGTCGGCCGGGCGCTTGCGCTGGTCGCTCTGATGGGTTGCGCGGTGCTTGCCTATGGCGGGGCGCGGGACGCGGTCACGGCCGCGCCGGCCGGCGGCGCGCCGCGCACGCAGCAGGCGGCGGGCAAGCTGCCTGTCGTGCCTTTCGATCCGGACCGGCTCGCGGCGCTGCGGGCCGAGGGCAAGCCGGTGTTTTTGAATTTCACCGCCGCCTGGTGCATCACCTGTCTGGTGAATGAGCGCGTGGCCCTCAGTCAGCCCTCCGTGATCGACCGGTTTGCCGAGACCGGCGTGGTCTACATGAAGGGCGACTGGACCAATCGGGATGCCCGGATCACGGCCATGCTGGACCGGTTCGGGCGTAATGGCGTGCCGCTCTATGTGTACTTCCCGCCGCACCAGGACGGGGGCGCACCCGATCCCATGATTCTGCCGCAATTGTTGCGTGAAAGCACGGTGCTGGATGTTTTGGAGGGGCTTGAGGCTGCCGGCTGACCCGAGACACCGTCTCGCTCGACCCGTACCGCCCCATGAAACGACAACAGGAGGATTGGATGTCCGTTCTTTTTGCAAAACAGATCGCCCTTGCGGCCGTGACCGCCGCGATCACCTTCACGGGTGCCGCCGCGGCCCCGCAAATCAATCAGCCTGCACCCGATTTCACCGGCACGGACTCCAATGGGGACACCTTCACCCTGTCCGAAGACGCCGCCGGCAAGCGCGTTATCCTCGAATGGACGAACCACGACTGTCCCTATGTGCGTAAGCACTACGAGACCGAGAACATGCAGACCCTGCAGCAGGAAGCCGCCGAGCGCGACACCATGTGGGTCACGATCATTTCCTCGGCAGAAGGCAAGCAGGGCCATGTCTCCGGCCAGAAGGCCAATGAGCTGACCACCAGCCGCAACGCGAGCCCCGATCTCGTGCTTCTGGATCCGGGCGGCGACATTGGCCGCCTGTATGACGCCAAAACCACGCCGCACATGTTCGTCATCGATGAAGAAGGCATCGTGCGCTACATGGGCGCCATCGACGACAACTCCTCCAGCCGCAAGAGCACGGTCGAGAATGCACGCAATTATGTGCGCGCGGCCATGGTCGAACTCGACGCCGGCACGGATGTGACCGACCAGGTGACGACGCCCTATGGCTGCTCGGTGAAATACGTGAATTGATCGGCGGCGACGTCTTAGAGTGCGGAGCAATCAATGATCACCGCACTCAGGGCGGCGACCGCGGTCCGGCGCCGTCGCGCCGCCCTCGCGGAGCGCCCCAAAACCAGTGCAGCGGCAAGCTGGACACAGACTGATCTCGATGTCTCGCCTGCTGCCATAGGCACCGGCCGATCATTCGAGTACGCATGGAGAAAGCCGGGTCCTTGGATCCGGCTTTTTTGTTGAGAAGAGGGATCTGAGCGCAGGTCAGGCTTCCAGCGCTTCGAGACCCGAGTTTTGCAGGTCCCACTCCAGGGCCCGGGCGGCCTGAATGCACTGGATGGCGTCGGCGAAGGCGCCGTCCGCTTCGGCCCGCACAGCAAGCCGGTCCAGGAGCGCGATCCGCGCCCGCACCCGGTCCTGAAAACCCGCGTCGAAATCGCCGGTCGGGGCAATCATCGTCTGCGGGCCGGCGCGGCGATGGTCTGTGTCCTGCACACCCGCCGATATCGGTGCCGCAACCTCGTCCACGTCTTTCGGCGCACGGGCGATTTCTTCGTTTCGGGGCAAGGGGATGGGCCGCAGCGGCGGAGGGGTCATGGAACTGCCCATATCCCGCATGGCCATTTCTTCGTGGATCTCATCGATCCTTTGGCGCAGCACGCTCAGCCGGCTTTGGGCGTCGGTTTCGTCGAGCACGAAACGCCGGCCGCTTTCGATGTCGAAGCACTCCGACAAAAAGCGATCGCGCATGGTGATCAGCGTCTCAAGCGGATGGACCGACAGGGCCGTGCTTTCGCCGGTGTGCGCTTCTGGGTTAGGCGAGGGAGACGCGGCGGCATTGATCACCCGCGACCGCGAAACCGGCGCCCCTGTTTTTCCCCCACCCATGTCCGCGCGCAAATCCGGCTCCTCAAAGGAGGCGGCAATGACGGGCGGAAGGTCGGCGTTTCCACGATCCCCGGATTTTAATGGCATTTCGACCCCCAGAACTCACCAGGCTTCAAGAGCCCATGGACACCTCGGCCGCCACCGATGATCCGCATGGGTCTCAAGTTGATAAGCGCACCACGATACAAAACGATGGATGCGACCCGAAGGGATCGCGCATCGCACCGTCTGAAACACTGGTCGTCCCCCAACGATCGGTGTTCCGTCCCACGGTCACGAGCGAGTCCGGTGTCAAAAGGCCCGGGATCGGCTCCCGCGCCCACAGGCCTCCTCGACGGGACAGACTCACCCCGTCCGTATCCTGACCTCAATCGGGACAACGTTGTACGCCGCTCATTCGGCAGATGTCGGAAGGCATTACGGGCCACGCGCCACGGGGATGCCCTTCAGTGTGTGTGTTCGGCCAGCCGCAGCTGTCGACAATCCACACTCCAAGCAACTTCTGGCTTTACTGTTACCCAAACCCTTCACAACGATGGGAGCGCAAGCTAGCACCGCCCCCCGCGACCGTCTACGGAATTTGGGCAATCAGGTTACTTTTTCCCGAGACGCGAAAGTCGCCGGGGCGGGGTTATTCGCAAAGCTTGTATTCACCGCGTCTTCTGGCGCATGGCCCTGACAAAAAACCGAGCGGGATTCAGGGATTCGTGCAGATCACGCTCCAGGGGACTGGGTTCGCCAAAAAGGGTCGAAATCTGCCACTCGGCAAGGAGGGGGGCCGTCGTCAACCCGCGCGAGCCGAGACCGGTAAGGACTTGAAGTCCCCCAAGATGAGCCCCCTCAAGCCCATTTTCCGTGTGCCGACCATGTCGTAAGTCATCAGCATGCGCTCCAAGTCTTTGGAAGTCCGGCATGGCTCCCGCCAGGGGCAAGTGATCGGGGGTCGTTGCCCGCACCGCACATCGAGCCGCCGTCGAAGATGACGCGGGCGTCATTCCAAGGGCCGGGCTGAGCGCCGGCAGGGCGGCGGCGATGGCCTGGTGGATCTCGGCAGATCGGGCATCGCTCGGCCCGTGATCCCGATCGATATCCGGTTCGGCGAGGGGCGTGTAGGTCGAGCCGGCCACGATCCCGCCGGCGCCATCGGGACAGGCATAGGATCCGAAGGTGACCACGCGGCGCAGGGACGGCAGGCTGGCACGGGTGTCGCCGCGGGCATGGAGGATTTGGCCCAATGAGGCGCGAAGGCCCAAACCCTCGCCATGGGGCAGGGTTCGCGCGCCGATCCCATTGGCCATGAAAATCAGATCCGGATCAAAGCCGATCATGGCCGCATCCGCGGGCCAGTCCGCCGCGATCACGGGCACGGCGCCCGCCAGATGGCGCACCAGCGCGGCCGGATGGACCGCGCCCGCGCCCGTATAGAAGAGACCGGGCCGATCCACGGGCAGGCCGACAAGATCGCTTGCCTCCCGCCGCCCCACGGGCAAAAGGCCCTCCGGCGCCAGGTCACCGCGCGCAAGCCGGCCGTGGCGAAGCCATTCGCCTACGGATGATGCCAACTGTAGAACACCGCCGGCCGCCCCGCCCACCCAGACCGGGGGCGGAACCAGGCGGGCGGCATAGGCAAAGGCCGCCAGGTGAAAGCGTCCTGAAGGCGTGCGGTCCACCGTCAGTCGCGGCATTATAATGCCCACTGGATTGCCGGACGCGCCCGTACCGAGCCGGCCCGAGCGATCGGCGATGACCGCCTCGACGCCGCGCCGCGTGAGCGCGTGGGCGAGACTGGCACCCGCAATCCCGCCGCCGACGATCAACGCACGCCGGGGCGGGGTCACGGGATCGGGGGGGCGGCGCCATCCACGGCCGGCGAAACGCGGTGCCGGCGAGCCCGCGTAACGACCCACCAGCATGTCCCGTTTGCGCCCAAAGCCGGGACGCCGGCTTACCTCAAAGCCCGCCGCCGTCAAACCGCGGCGCACGGCGCCCGCTACAGTGAAGGTGGCAAGACGTGCACCCGGGGCCGAAAGGCGGGCCAGCTGGGAAAAGACCGCATCGCTCCACAGCTCCGGATTGCGGGCCGGAGAAAATCCGTCGAGGAACCAAGCATCCATGCGTGCATCGAGATATTCAAACATGGCCGCGCCATCGCCGTGCAGCAGCGTGAGATGCACCCGGTCGGACTCGAAGTGAAAGCGGTGCATGCCCGGCAAGGGCGCACCGAGCGCCTCGCGCAGGCGCGCCGCCAGGGGAGCGATCGGCGCAAAGGCACTGTGGGCACGGGCGAGGGCCGCAGCCGAAAGCGGGTAGCGCTCCACACTGACAAAATGCAGAAGACCGTCCCGTGGCCCGGCCCGGCGCCACAGATCCCAGGCGGCCAAAAAATTGAGCCCGGTGCCAAAGCCGGTTTCGCCAATCGCGAATCGCTTCGTGCCGGCCCAGGCGGCCGGCAGGTCCGTGCCATCCAGAAAAACGTGGCGCGTTTCAGCGAGGCCATTTTCGGGCGAAAAATAGATGTCGTCGAAGCGACGCGATGTCGGCGTTTGCCTGTCTTTCCAGACGATTGCGCCCCGTTCACGACTTTCTGACATGCTGGACAGGGGCCCAGCTCCTGCCACAGGCCCGCCTTTCGATGATCCCATTACGGCAACACTCTTCAAGAAAATAACAAATGGTAAAGAAAACACCTTGTGACGCACGCGACTCATGCCCCATTAAGTAATGGGGATGCTTGTCTGGATCACCGCGCGACAAACGCAGGCGAGTTTTCGTTTGATCAAATGGAACCGTCCGTGGCGAGGTCGCGCAAGCGCGAAGGGCAATACCATGGCACAAAGCCGCGCATTCGGAACACCCGCCCTCGTTTATTCCCTGTTGATCGGTGCCGCCGCGATAAGTGTGGCGCCGCCGGCTCCGGCGGTCGCCCCGGCCTTCGCCGAAGATCGTCTGCACCCGCTCGAAGCGTACTGCGTCGAATATCGCGTCTCTGGTGTCCAGTCGGGGACCGTCATCGAATGCCAGCGCGGCTATGGCGTTCAGCGCGTCGAGATCCAGGACCTCAAACCCGGTCAGAATACGGATCTTCCCCGGCTCCATCACCGGGTGATCCATGACAGCGACACCGTGATCGCCATCGATCTGACGACGCGGCGTGCCACCCGTGTGCGACAGGACAGTGAAGAAACGCTGCTAACCTATGTGGCCGGAAGCGATGGCACCGACATCGCCGAGGATTTTGCCCGCGCCCTGGGCGGCGAGGCGACCGGTGAGAACAGACAGATCGCAGGAGAGACCTGCGAGGTTTGGGAAAGTCAAGGCGGCGATCTGGATGCCAGTTGGTGCATGACCAGTGACGGATTGCTGCTGTCCTTCACAATGCCGCAAATGATGAAAAAGGCGGTGCGGGTGGAGGTTGGAACGGGTGGTCCGAGCGAGCACTACCGCGTGCCGGCCGATGTGCGCATCGTCGATGCGGGCGATCCGGCCGCGGTCAATTCCATGCTCGGATCCGTTCAATAGGCTGGCGTAGACCGCACGCAGCACCTCGCGTGCGGTCCCGCGGTGCATCCCGGGGCAGCATAAAGTGCCGCGTCCTCAAAACTCATCGGGTCTGAAGCCGGGCGGAACGGGATTGCCGTAATCCTCCGCGCGCGCTGCATCCTGGTGCCGCTCGCCCATGGTATCGAAACGATCCGGCGCAGCCTGGGGCTGGTGCTCTGGATAGTCCTCGAATTCATCCCCATACACCATGTCGTCGTCCATATAGGCCATCAGAACATGGTGAAAATGTCGGATGCGCCGTTCCTGGTCGCCCAGATAAAGCCCTTTAAAACCCGCGCTGCGCATGCCTTTCTGGACTTCGCGCACCCGGGCCGCATCCTGGTCGATCATCTCGCTTAGCGAAACATCCCCATCCGTAGAGACCGTGTGGACGGCGCGCTTTTTTGGCTTGTCCGGGTCCTGGTAGACCAGGATCTGCACATCGCAATAGCACTGGTTTGGATCGGTCTCATGGGGCCGGACGCGCATCATCAATGTATATTCGGCAAAGATATTGACGGACACGTTCGGGAAAATCGTGTACTGATAATTGTCCGTCAGCTGCTCATCGTTCAGGTGCCGGTAGGGCAGGTGCACGGCCTGGTTTTCAAGCGCCCGTTTCGCCTTTTGCAGCGCAAGGCGCGCACCCGGCACCCGGTGCTCGAAGGCCTTGGGCGACAGGCCATAGGCGGCAAGCTGGTTCGCGATATCCGGGCTGAGTGTGTATTGGTCCGGCGTGCGCGTCGATGGGCGATAAAAGGGGACCAGCATGCGGCTGTGACGCTGATAGGTGTCGATCTGCACGTGGTAGTCTTCCGTCCACGCCAGAAGCTGCGGGTGGACCGCATGGACGTGATAGGTTTCGGAGAAGATGTCCATGGCCGTTTTCCAATTGCACGGCCAGGTTACCGTCCGGTCGATCTGGTGCACCAGATTTTCCCAGCGATAGCAATTCAGATGGGACGGCAGCTCCTCAAGGTAGTCTTCAAGGCTTTCCGCATGGGGATCGAGGCAGACAAACACCCAGCCGCCCCAGGTCTCGCAGCGCACCTGCGACAGGGTCAGGTCGCATGGCACGCCCTGTGGAAAGGTTTCCGGGTCCGGAACGCTTTTCAGGCTGCCGTCGATGTCCCAATCCCAATGGTGGAAGGCACACTTTAGACTACTCAACTCGACGGGGGTTTGCGTGCCGTCGGTTTTGAGCAGGGGACTGCCCCGGTGCTGGCACACATTGTAGAAGGCGCGCACGCTGTCGTCCCACTGGCGCACGATCAGGATGGATTCCTGGCCGATGGAGAAGGGGACCACGCTGCCCGGTTTCACAAGGTCGCTTTCGCGGCAGGCCATCAGCCAGACATTCGTCCACAGCCGTTCCCACTCGAGTTCCTTGAAAAACCGAGACGTATAGCGTTCCGCCGGAATGAGTTCCGCGCCAAGATCGGGGTCGGGGGCCTTGTCCGCCGGAGTGCCGCGCCCCACGCGCGGGGTGACGCGGTCCGGCTCTTCGCCATAGAGAACGGTGGCCTGAAAGCTCGTGTTCGGATTGGGCGGCTTGGTCTTAAACCGGGGCCGGCTGTAGGGCAGATCCTCATCGGGCTTTTTCGTGTTGGACCACGGAATAAGTGCCACCGTCCGCTCCCTTGACGCTTCGACGCTCTTCCCCCAACGCTCCTTGTCTGCCACCACCTTGCCGACTAGCCGCCCTCACCCACACGTTGAAATCATGGGCTTAAGCGCCTGTCCGGGCAAG
>CAYYTT010000068.1:0-20194 GCA_964474635.1 uncultured Alphaproteobacteria bacterium
GCGCGCAGGTGCGGCTGCCCACCACGAGGAAGAACGCGTCCTGGATCTTGCGGTGCAGCCAGACGATTCCCGTCAGGCCGCAGAACACCTCGTGCTGGCCGCGCTGCTTCAGGATGGGCCGGTCGGTGCACCCCGCGGACGGGGTGCGGACAGGCGTGGCGGTCGTGTCGGTGCGGGCGCTCATGAGGCACCTCCGAAGGACGGCTGGGCCGGTGCCGGTGCACCCTGTGCGGGGCGCCCCTGGAGCCGGGCCATGCGCAATTTCCACACGAACTGCCCGGCATTGATCACATAGGCGCCGTAGGCGGCGAGCGCGAGGCCCATCTGGCCTTGCGCGCCCAGAGCGCCGGTAAAGACAGCATAAAGATAAGCCGTGTGCAGAGCGAGAACGAGCATCGAGAAAACGTCTTCCCAGAAGAAGGCGGGCACGAAGAGCCACTTGCCGAAGACGACCTTCTCCCAGATGGAGCCGGTGACCATGATCACGTAGAGCGCGACCGTCTTGATCACCACCGAGACGGTCGCAACCCAATAGCCCTCACCGGTCACCAGATAGCGCAGCACCAGGACTAGGCTGACGAGGAAGACAAGAAACTGCAGGGGCGCGAGGACGCCCTGAACCATGGTCCAGACCGTTGCGTCGCGCCGGACGCGTTCTTCAGGGGTGTAAAGAGGAGCTGCGTTTCCCATGCCGTTCGACCGTCTTCCGTGGTCTGCGTCCCGATTGTCTCGAAGCTGAGTATCGCCGCTTCGATGACCGTCTTCCGGCATCTTGCCCATGCACCGCAAGGGTGGCTGGCCCGGAAGACGTGAGGCGTTTAAATCCATCGCCGCGCAATCTCCCGCAAGGAACCACCGCATACGGAGAGCAGCCTCTTGCGTTGGCCCATCTCGGGTGGTGCGCGACTTGATCAAAGGGTAGTAAGGGTCCTGCCGTCTGTCAAGCAAGCTTTACGTCAAGCCAGATTGACAGTTAGGGTTTAGGAATGGTGTTCGGCCAAACCGTAAGGGGCTGATTTCAGTGGGTTTTTCAAAAGGCGGCGCGGCAGGCGGCGCGGCGTGCCAAAGCGGGGCACGTGAAAAGAGGCATGCTATTAGGCCCAGCAGTTGAGGCCCCCCCCAAAGCGCATGGGAGAAAAACGCGCCCATGCCGGCAACCCTAGCGGTCTGTCACGGTCCGGATTTGATCTGGATCAAATGCTTTAGGGTCCATTGCAGCCGGAGGCTTGTTTTCTTCATTTTATTTCCAGCCTAGGGCGTTGTTCTGACGTCATTAGATACATCCGCCAGGTCCCAACCCGGCAAATCTGTTTTACGGTCGACTCGTTGCTGACCGTGTGGCATGTGTTCCAGTGTCAATTCGTCTTGACAGCTGGGCGCCGCGACACTGACCTAAGCGTGCATGATCCCAGGCGCCTGAGACACGATATTGAGACACGATACATGGCGCCCGAGAATACATGTCGCCTGAGAGTTGCCGAGATCCAGAGTTGCCGAGATCCCGGGCCTTTCGAACAAGTGGCCGGCGAACAAGTGGCCGGAGGGAGCGAGTCCACGGCCTTGCGAATCAGGGCGAAAGGCCCCGGGTGGCACGCCGGCCCCAGGTTGGAAGCAGGCCCCAGGTTAGACGCGGCTAGCGGATCTTGAGATCGCCGTCCGGTTGGCAGCAGGACTTATTTCATGCCCGACCGCCAGACAGGTTCCTGTCCGGCACGGGCCTAGCGCTAAAGGGAGCCGCACCATGGCAGAGCCCCACGGCACCAGTAAAAAAGAGGCGCTTCAGGCCGTTGCCGAAGCGCCGGCAGCCAGCGCGTCCTTCATGCCCCATGCGTCCGCCGTGCAAGGCAAGGGCGGCCAGGGCAAGGGCGGGCAGGGCCGCGGAGACACCTGGCTTGCCGATACGATCGAACACGAGATCATTCCCCGCCTTCTCATGGCGCACCGGGTTCCGCCCGCGCTTGCGGCCCTTGGAGGAGGCGGTATGAGCGCCGTGAGCGAAGAAGACGTGATCGCGCTTGAGCAGCTTCTTCTCCATGGGGACGATTCGCTGGCGCTTGCCTTCATTGATGGTATCAGGGAGCGTGGGATCACGCTTGAGGCCATCTATCTCGATCTGCTTTCGCCCGCGGCTCGCATGCTTGGTGATGGCTGGGACACGGACCGTCTCGACTTCACGCAAGTGACGCTGGGTCTGGCGCGGCTGCACCGGCTTTTGCACGATCTGCGTCTGGCCATGTTCCCCATGGGTCACCATGACAGCCCCGGGCAGCGTACCATCTTGCTGGCGCCCATGCCCCATGAGCAGCACACGCTGGGGCTTCTGATTCTGGGCGATTTTTTCCGCAAGGCGGGCTGGCGCGTGAATGAAGAACTGGCGCCGTCCGAGGGCACCCTTCTGGACCATGTCGCCCGAACGCCCTATGACGCTGTCGGCTTGTCGATCAGTTGCGACCGATGGAGCGATGCGGCGTCGGATGTGTTACTCGCCCTGCGGCGCGCGTCCTGTAACCCGGACTTGCGAATCGTCGTAGGCGGAAGAGCCGTTAGCAGCGATCTGGATGGCGCGGCCAAACTCGGTGCCGATGTGGTGGCCTGTGATGGGCCGAGCGCGGTGCAAAAAATGGATGACCTGGTGCATGTTCCGGTGCGCCACTGACATCCAGGGACCAATCACGAGCGTGTGGTTCTGCAGCAATGAACATGGTGTTGTCTGAGCATACGTATCGTGATCTGGAGGCCCTGAAGGATTCGATCGGCCATCTGGAGCCGGACGTTGTGGCCAAGCTGATCGCGGCGACCGCCGACGTGGCCCTCGTTCTGGACGCGGATGGAACCATCCTGGCGGCCGCGTTTTCCGATACGGATACGGCCCCGCCCGGCTCCACCGACTGGGTGGGTCGGCCGTGGATCGAGACCGTCACGACGGAATGCAAGCCCAAGATCAGGGCACTGCTGAAGCATGCGGTGGACAAGCCGCCCTTCAAATGGCGCCAGGTCAACCACCCCCAAGGCAGCTTCGACGATATTCCCGTGCGCTATCTGGCGCTCACGGTGGGGCCGGACGGCCGGGTGATCGCCATCGGGCGGGACCTGCGCTCGGTGGCGGTGCTGCAAAAGAAGCTCCTGGAATCCCAGCAGTCCATGGAGCGGGAATATGCCCGCCTGCGCCAGGCCGAAACCCGCTACCGCCTGCTCTTTCAGGTCGCCTCCGAACCGGTTTTGATCGTCAACGCCATGACCCACAAGGTCGTCGAAGTGAACCCGGCGGCGGGCCAATTGTTCGCCAAGCCGGACGCCCAGATCGTGGGACGATCCTTCCCAGACATGTTCGCGCCGGAAAGCCGGGAAGTGATCCGTGTGCTCATGGTCGGCGGGCGCGCCGAGGACCTGCGGGTGCACCTGGCCGAAGGCCAGCGCGAATGCCTGCTCTCGGCGTCCGTGTTCCGCCAGGACCGCTCGACTTTCCTGCTCGCCCGGGTCTCGCCGCTCGAGGCCGACGGCGCAAGCCGCCTGCCCGAAGCCGGCTCCCAGTGCCTGAAGGTCATCGACAAGATGCCCGAGGGCTTCGTCGTGGCCGACAGCGACCTGCGAATCCTGACGGCAAACGCCGCCTTCCTGGAAATGACCCACCTGGCGTCCCAGGACCATGCACGCGGCGAGCCGCTGCAACGCTTTGTCGGTCGGTCAGAGGTCGATCTGACCGTTTTGGTCTCCAATTTGCGCCAATACGGGGCGGTTCGGCAGTTCAATTCCGTGCTCCGCTCGGCCTACGGATCGGTCGAGGATGCGGAGATTTCCGCCGTCGGCGTCACGGATGCCGAGACGCCCTGTTTCGGCTTCACGATCCGCATCGTGGCCGGGCGCACGGCCCCAACAACCGTGGACGAACAATTACCGAGTTCGGTGGAGCATCTCACCAAACTCGTAGGGCGAGTGTCGCTCAAGGAAATCGTCCGGGACACCACTGACCTGATCGAGCGGTTGTGCATCGAAGCGGCCCTGGAACTCACCCGCGATAACCGCGCGTCGGCTGCTGAAATGCTCGGCCTGTCGCGCCAGAGCCTCTACGCCAAACTGCGGCGCCATGGCCTCGTTGACTAAGCACTTTCCCCAGCATTTTCCAACCTTCCCGAGTGTCAAGTCCGCTTGACAGTCCTGGGTGTCATGCCTACCGTTCGACCTATGTTGGACCAGACCCTTACAGCGCCGCTGCCGCGCCGTCCGGTGCCCTCCGCGGTCGTCGAATTGCTCAAGCCGATCACCTGGTTTGCGCCCATGTGGGCCTATGCCTGCGGTTTGGTGTCCTCAGGCGTTCCCTTGAGCGACCGGATCCCGGAGATCATGGCTGGGATCGTTCTTGCCGGCCCGCTGCTGACGGGCACCAGCCAGGCCATCAATGACTGGTTCGATCGGCATGTGGACGCCATCAACGAGCCCGACCGGCCCATTCCGTCCGGACGGATTCCAGGACGCTGGGGCCTCTACATCGCCTTCATCGCCGGAGGTCTGGCCCTCGGTGTTGCGGCCGCGCTTGGCCCCTGGGTGTTTTGGGCGGCGCTTGCCGGCACGATCCTCGCCTGGGTGTACAGCGCGCCGCCCCTGCGCCTGAAGGGCAATGGCTGGTGGGGCAATGGGGCCGTGGCGGTGTCCTATGAAGGCCTGGCGTGGATTGCCGGCGCCGCCGTGATGAGCGCGGCCATGCCCGACTGGCGCATCTTTGCGCTTGCCGCGCTTTACAGTGCTGGCTGTCACGGCATCATGACACTGAACGATTTCAAGGCGGTCGACGGCGACATCAAGATGGGTGTGCGCTCCCTGCCGGTGCAGCTTGGGGTCAAGGCCGCGGCGCGTCTGGCCTGTGTCGTCATGACGGTGCCGCAGCTGGTCGTGATCGCCCTGCTGTGGTCCTGGGACCGGCCGGTTCATGCAACCCTTGTGGGCGCGGTCACGCTTGTTCAAATGGGCCTGATGGCGCGCCTCCTGCGCGATCCCAAGGGTCTTGCCCCCTGGTACAATGCCACCGGGATCACGCTCTATGTCTCCGGCATGATGATCAGCGCTTTTGCGGTGCGCACCCTTGTGGGGGCGGGCGGATGATCGCGGCGACGGGCACCGCTCAAGGCCATGGCGAGACGGGCACCGGGCTCGGCTGGGGGGCCATCCTGCGGCTGGGGCTAGCCCAGATGGCTCTTGGAGCCGTCGTGGTGCTGACCACCTCGACCCTTAATCGGGTCATGGTGGTGGAGCTTGCGCTGCCTGCGATGCTGCCGGGCGCGCTGGTGGGCTTCCACCACGCCATCCAAATGCTGCGCCCGCGTTGGGGCTATGGCTCGGATCTGGGTGGGCGGCGCACACCCTGGATCATCGGCGGCATGGCCGTCCTCTGCCTGGGCGGGGCCTTGGCCGCCGTCGCGACGGCCCTGATGGGCCCGTCTTTTGCGCTTGGTCTGGGCCTTGCCATGCTGGCTTTCCTGCTCATCGGGCTGGGGGTTGGGGCGGCGGGCACATCGCTCCTTGTGATGCTGACGACCGAGGTCGCGCCAGCGCGCCGGCCGACGGCGGCGGCAATCGTCTGGATGATGATGATCCTGGGCTTTGCGGTCACCGCGGGGTCTGCCGGCCATTTCCTCGACCCCTACAGTCCCGAGCGGCTCATGGCCGTGGTCGGCACGGCGACGGGGCTTGCCTTTGTTGTCGCCACACTCAGTGTTTGGGGACTTGAGGGCCAGCGACGCGTGGCCGTGACACTCAGCGGTGGGCCGGCGAGCGGTGGGCCGGCGAACGATGGGCAAGGCGATGGGCAGGGCGGGGCCAAGCCCTCCTTTCTTGCGGCACTCAATGAGGTCTGGGGTGAGGCGAAGGCCCGTCAGTTCACCGTCTTCGTGTTCGTCTCCATGCTGGCCTTCGCGGCCCAGGATCTCATTCTGGAGCCCTTTGGGGGCCTCATTTTTGGCATGACGCCGGGCGAGTCGACCCAGCTTGCCGGCACGCAAAACGCCGGTGTGCTCCTGGGCATGATTCTTGTGGCGGTGGCCTGCAGCGGCCTTGTCGGCGCCCGCCTGCGCGCGCCGCGCTTTTGGACGGTTGCCGGCTGTCTCGCCTCGGCCTGCGCGCTCGGGGCGCTGGCGCTGTCGGGCCACATGGACGGCGCCTGGCCGCTCAGCCCCATCGTGTTCAGCCTGGGGCTTTCCAACGGCGCCTTCGCGGTCGCGGCCATCGGCTCCATGGTGCTCCTGGCCGATGAGGGCCGTCAGTCCCGGGAAGGTCTGCGCATGGGCCTGTGGGGCGCGTCCCAGGCGATTGCTTTTGCGCTCGGCGGGTTCCTTGGCACCGTCGCGGTCGACGTGGTCCGCTACGCCGTCGGCTCGCCCCTCATGGCCTACAGCGCCGTTTTCGCCGCAGAAGCAGTCCTTTTCGTGGTCGCGGGCATCCTCGCCCTTGGCATTCACAGTGTGCGGACAGGCGCGCGCCAAGGCCTGATGGCCGAGGCCGTCCTGGCCGGCGCCGGCATGGACGCCGCGCCGGTGCCCAACACTGGACGATCCGCGCCCGCCCTATCCGCCACTCACCCGTCTCGGCCGGGCCCGCTGACACCGGCCGGACCTGAACAAATCGCAAGCGTGGGAGCCTGATATCGCCATGGGTAAGCCCGAATTGAAAATCGAATCGGACACGTTCGATGCCGTCGTAGTCGGCGGCGGCCCAGCCGGCGCAACGGTCGCCGATGATCTGGCTCGCGCCGGGCGCCGGGTTCTATTGTTGGACCGGGCCGGCCGGATCAAGCCCTGCGGCGGCGCCATCCCGCCGCGCGCGATCCAGGATTTCGAGATCCCCGACCATCTTCTCGTGGCCAAGGCCCGATCGGCCCGCATGATCGCCCCGTCCAACCAGGCCGTGAACATGCCCATTGAAGGGGGCTATGTGGGCATGGTGGACCGGGACGTGTTCGACGAATGGCTGCGCACGAGGGCTGCCGACAATGGCGCCGTGCGCCGCACGGGCACCTTCGAGACCCTGGACCGGGACACCGACGGCACGGCCCTGGTGTGCTTCCGTCCCAAGGGCGCGGCCAAGGGTGAGGCCCTGGAGGCGGTCCGCGCCCGCGTGGTGATCGGTGCCGACGGCGCACGCTCCGGCGTTGCCCGGCAGGCCATTCCGGGGGCGGATCGTGTTCCGTGTGTTTTCGCATATCACGAGATCATCCGCTCCCCCGAGGGCGGCTCGGTCGACTTCGAACCCAGCCGCTGCGACATTTATTATCAAGGTCATCTGTCGCCGGACTTTTACGCCTGGATCTTCCCCCACGGGGGCTGTACCAGCGTCGGCGTCGGCTCAGCCAACAAGGGCTTTTCCTTGCGCGGGGCGGTTACGGATCTGCGCGCCATGACCGGTCTCGACACCATGGAGACCATCCGCACGGAAGGCGCGCCCATCCCGCTCAAGCCGCTGAAGAAATGGGACAATGGCCGGGATGTGCTCGTGGTGGGTGACGCGGCGGGCATCGTCGCGCCGGCCTCCGGGGAAGGCATCTACTATGCCATGGAGGGCGGACGCCGCGTCGCCGAGGCGGTCGAACGCCGTCTGGCGACGGACGATGTGCGCGCCCTCGCGGGGGCCCGCAAGGCCTTCATGAAGGACCACGGGCGGGTCTTCTGGGTGCTCGGCATTATGCAGCACTTCTGGTACCGCAACGACAAGCGCCGGGAGCGCTTCGTGAAGATCTGCGAAGATCCGGACGTCCAGAAGTTGACCTGGGATGCCTACATGAACAAGCGTCTGGTGCGCTCCAAGCCGGCGGCCCATGCCCGGATCTTCTTCAAGGATCTTGCCCATTTGTTCGGCATGGCGCGCACCTGAGCGTGGCGGACCTGTTCGAAAGCGGCCGGATCATCGATCTGATCCTGGTGCTGATCGCCGTGGAAGTCCTTGGCCTTGTGGCCCTGCGCCGCGCCTTGGGGCGCGGTCCCACCATCCGGCGCTTAGGCGGCACCATCCTGTCAGGCGTGTTCTTGATGCTGGCCGTGCGCACGGCCCTGGCGGACGCGCCGTGGACCTGGACGGCGGCCTGCCTGATCGGTGCCCTTGGGGCGCATGTCACGGATCTCTGGGGACGCTGGACCTCGGTTGGGTCCGATGCGACCTGAACGGGTCCCGGATTGAGAACCCGAAAGACGGTGGCCGACCGCCCAAGGTGGCACACCCGGTGCAGTGGGGGCAGACCGATGGACCCGATCCGCCCCCGGCCGCCGCAAGGCGACACCCCGAGGAAGGGCATGAGACCAAACCACAGGTGGACGCGCGCCGCATTGGGATATGCTGACGCGGGTCGGCCCGTGAACAGCTGCAACCTGCAGCAATCGGCCCCCCCATCCGCTTCACCGCCCAGGGCGGGTTACCGACGGAGCATCGTGCGGTTGTGGGCTCTTACACCTCTGGTTTTGCTGATCGTTTGTGCGCTTGTCGCCGGCCGCACGGCGGCGTGGGCCGGCACCGCTCTCGTCGCGGTCGCCAGCAATTTTCAATCGACAGCCACTCTCCTGCAGGCGCCATTCGAAGAGGAAACCGTTCACCGCATCACGGTGATCTCCGGTGCGACGGGCAAGATTTTTGCCCAGATTGGCCTGGGCGCCCCCTATGACGTGTTCCTGTCGGCCGACGAGGCCCGCGCCAAACGGCTTGAGGACGAGGGCCTCGCCGTTGCCGGGACCCGCTTTGCCTATGTGTTCGGGCGTCTTGCCCTGTGGAGCGCCGAAGCGGAGCGATTCGGCACGCTTGAAACGCCGGACACACCGCCCGGCGCGCTGCGGCGCGGGACCTACCGCACCCTTGGCCTCGCGCAGCCTGACCTGGCGCCCTACGGCCGCGCCGCGGCGCAGACCCTGGAGGCGCTTGGCCTCGACCCGTCCCCGTCGGCGGCCTCCGGGGGCGGCCGGCGAATCTATGGGGAAAATGTGGGCCAGGTGTTCACCCTTCTTGCGACCGGCAATGCGGATATGGGCTTTGTGGCCCTTGCCCAGGTGCGTGCCTGGGCAGCCAGTGGCAAGCCGCCTGGCAGTCTGTGGATCGTGCCCCCGGCGCTCCATGGACCCATCCGCCAGGACGCAGTTTTGCTCGCCCGCGCCAAGGACAATGACGCGGCCCGGGCCTTCCTTGCGTTTCTTGCCGGCGGCGAGGCGCGCGCCATCATGGAGCAGGCCGGCTACCGGGTCCCACGGCGATGAGCGCGGAGGCCTTCGGCGCCCTCGTGCTGACGCTTAAGCTTGCCGGCCTGACCAGTCTGCTCCTCGTTCCGGCCGCAACGCCCCTGGCCTGGTGGCTGGCGCGCACCCGCTCGCCCCTGCGCCCGGTCATCGAAGCGGTCACCGCGCTGCCCCTTGTTCTTCCGCCTACGGTGCTTGGCTTTTATCTTCTCATCGCCTTCAATCCAGCCTCTCCCCTGGGCGAGGGGTGGCGCGCGCTCACCGGTGGCGGTCTTGCGTTTTCCTTCGCCGGCCTCGTTTTGGCGTCCATGATCTACTCGCTGCCCTTCGCGGTGCAGCCCTTGCAGCGCGCCTTTGAAGCCGTCGGGCGCGGGCCGCTTGAGGCCGCGGCCAGTCTCGGCGCGGGGCCCTGGGATGCCTTTTTCACGGTGGCGCTTCCCCTTGCGGCGCGCGGGGTCCTAACCGCCCTCACGCTCAGCTTTGCCCATACGCTGGGGGAGTTCGGTGTCGTGATCATGATCGGCGGAAACATCCCGGGACAGACCAAAGTGATGTCCATCGCCATATATGAGCAGGTGGAAACGCAGAACTACGCCGATGCCCATGCCCTGTCGATCCTGCTCCTGATTATTTCACTGATCATTCTGCTTCTGGTCTACGCCCTCAATCGCCGCGTCGCGGGGCCGGCACCGTGAGCCCGGGACATCTGAGCTTCGATGTGACCCTGGCGCGGGGCGCCTTTCGGCTCAGCGCCGCTGCGCGCGTGCCCCTGGCCGGTGTGACGGCGCTCTTCGGGCCAAGCGGCAGCGGCAAGACCACCCTGCTCAGAACCCTGGCGGGGCTTGAGACCGGAGCCCGGGGGCGGATCGCCCTGGAAGCAGGTACGTTCGCCCAGACATGGCTCGATACGGCCGGGTCCGTGAACCGGTCCGCCCATCGCCGCGCCGTGGGGCTTGTCTTCCAGGAGGCACGGCTGTTCGATCATCTGTCCGTGATGGGAAATCTTCGCTATGCAGACAAACGCGCCTTTCGGCGCGGGGTCGAGGGTCCGGCCTTTGCTGATGTGGTCGAGGCGCTCGATCTGCCGGCGCTTTTGTCCCGCATGCCGGCCGGGCTTTCGGGCGGCGAGCGACAGCGGGTTGCCTTGGGGCGCACTTTGCTTGCCCGGCCACGCGTCCTGTTGCTTGATGAGCCGTTCTCGGCCCTCGACGGGGGGCGTAAGGCGGCACTGCTGCCCTATCTGGAGGCGGTGGTCCGGCGTTTCGCCATGCCGGCGCTCTATGTGAGCCACGCCATGGAGGACGTCATTCGCCTGGCCGACCATGTGGTGGTCCTGTCGGATGGGCGGGTGCTCGCCCAGGGTCCGGCGGCGGCGATCCTGCAGCGTCCCGATCTTGAGCCGGTGACCGGCCGGCCCGATGCGGGCGTGCTTATCGAGGGCGAGATCCTTTGCCACGACGGGCGCTACGCGCTCACCACGGTGGCCTTCAAGGGGGGACAGCTCACTCTACCAGGAGTGGCGGGGCCGGAAGCTGCGGGACTCGCCCCTGGGGCGCCGGTGCGCCTGCGCATCCGGGCACGGGATGTCAGCATTGCGCTGAACAATCCCGAGGGCCTGAGTATTCGCAATTGTCTCCCGGGGGTGATCACGGGCCTCACGGCCGATCCGCACGGCCCTGACCTTGATGTCACCCTTCAGGTCGGCGGCCAGAGCATCCGCGCGCGCATCACCCGCGCCGCCGGAGATGCATTGGCCCTGTCCACCGGCCAGTCGGTCTTCGCCCTCATAAAAAGTGTCAGCTTGGAAATTTCGAGCCCATGACCCGGATTTCCCGGGCCGATGCCGTGACAGAAGCATGTCCGCTGACATAGGGTCCAGTCATGACCATTCGGCCAGGAGCGCGGCCGGGCGGCCGCGCGCGAAGGGGGCTGGAGGGGGCATGCTGATACGGCACACGGTGATCTACGGCCTCGCCCGGCTGGTTCCTGGCCTGGGAAGCCTGGGGCTGATCGCCTTCATCACCCGTTTCATGACGCCCGAGGCGGTGGGGATCTACTTTCTCGTCTATGCAACCGTCATGGTCACCCACGGCCTGACGATGGTCTGGTTCAACATGTCCGTGCAGCGTTTGCTGACCAAGTCGGACGATGCGGACCGGCTCCTTGGCAATGTTCTGGGCATGTATCTGGGCGTTCTTGCCCTTGTGCTGGCGGGCTGCGCTCTGGCGCTGCCCTTCGTGCAGGGGGCGGAGGATCGGCGTTTGTTGCTGATCGGCGCGGGCCTATACGCGACCTACAGCTGGTTCGAGCTGGTCTGCCAGGTCATGGCGGCCCGGCTTGAGGCCGAGCGTCGCCTGTCGATTTCCGTGATCCGCACTTTGATCGCGACCGGCCTCGGGGCCGGGCTCGCCTGGGCCGGCTATGGGCCCGAGGGGCTCCTTGTGGGGGCGATCCTGGGCCATGCCATCCCGGGGCTGATCGTCTACTGGCAGGACTGGCGCGCCTTGACCCTTCGCATCGACCGGGCCGTCGGCATGGAATTCGCCGCCTTTGGCCTGCCCTTGGCGGTCAGCTTTTCCATGGGTGCGATTTCCTACGCCACGGACCGGTTCATGGTGACCTGGATGGAAGGCGTGGCCGTGCTCGGCCTTTACGTGGTCGGCTTTGAGCTTGCCCAGCGTATTGTCCAGACCGTGACCCAGCCGGTGGGGCTCGCCGCGCTCCCCCTTGTGATCAACGCCCTAGAACAGCGCGGCGCCAAGGCCGCCCGGGACCAGCTCCAAAGCAATCTTGCGCTTTTGGTGCTGCTCAGCGCGCCGGTCGCCTTCGGCCTGATTTGCGTGACCCCGGATTTCGTGACCGTGACCGTTGGGGAGGACTTCCGTGCCATGACGATGGCGGTGCTGCCTGTTATTGCGCTCGCGCAATTCCTGCTCGGCATTCAGCACCACTTCGTCGATCACTCCTTCCATCTGGGCATGAAGACGGCCTGGCACGGCCTGATCCAATTCGTTGCCGTGGGCACCAACATCATCGCCAATTATGTGCTGATCCAGCAGTTCGGTGCCATCGGGGCGGCCTATGGCACCCTGATCGCCGCGCTCGCGGCGCTCGCGCTGGGAACCTTGATGTCCGGGCGCAGTTTTAAGCTCCCGCCCATGCCGCCGGCCGTCCTGCCGATTGGCCTGTCGACCCTGGCCATGATCGCGGCTGTCCTGGCCGTGCCGTTGGAGCCGTCGGTCCTGGGACTGATCGTCAAGGGCGCCGTGGGCGGCCTTGTCTATGGCGCGGTCATTCTTGCTTTCGACGTACAGGGCATTCGCAGCAAGGTCGTGGACATCCTTGCCAAACGGCGCGGGCTGGTCTGACACGACGCTCGGCGGCGCTCGTTAGAACTGCCGAAGCAGGCGATTGAAATAGTCAAGTTCCAACTGCGGGCGATCCCGTTCGGAGGAGCGTTTGCGCAGCTCTTCGATAATCTCCCGGGCCCGTTGCAGATCGCTTTTGGTCGGCAGGTCGACGCCCTGGCCCGTCAGGCCCTGTTGTCCGTTGGGACCGAAGGGCTCGTTGGACCTGCCGGCGCGGCCGGGCCCCTGGCGTCGCAGGGCTTCGGCGGCAAGCGCCTCGGCGCCGCTGCGCAGGGCCTCAAGGGCTGAGCGCTGGTCGGAGAAAGCATCGTCGAATTGTCGTCCGCGCAAGGACGAGCCCGCATTGCCCATCTCACGGCCCGCCTCATCGAGACTGCCAGGCTGCTCGAGGCCGGACTGGGCGAGGCCCTTCAGGACCTCTTGCAGGCGTTTGCGCAAGGCGTCCTGGCGTTCGGCGAGGCTTGTGCCCTCGCCACTGCCTTCGCTGCCCGCCTGGGGCTGCCCGTCGCTGTCCTGGCCTTGGGGGGGCAAGGGAAACGGGCTTGGCGCGCTGCCCGGCGGGCCATTGACGAAATCGTCTTCCCACGGACGCTGGCGCTTGAGCGGATTGGGCCCGCTGTTTTGCTGCAGGGACTCGCGCAAGGGATCGCGGCCCGGTCCGGTGTTCCGGTAGGTCTCATCGAGCAGGGCCCGCTGGTCTCCGATGATGTCGGACAATTCACCCAGCGCATCGCCCAGGGCCTTTTCCTGGGGTGAGGGCTCGCCGCCTGGCCCCTGTCCCTGGCCAGCGCCGCCCGGACGCAGGCCTTCCAGGAGCTGCTGCAACTCGGCCAGCATCTGCTCCGCCTGGCCCCGCGCCCCCATGCGGGCCATCTGCTCGATGGCCTGGAGCAGGCGGTCAAGATCGCCCGTGCTCAAGGCGGCGGCATCAGGATCGGCGGCTTCCCGGTCCGTGGCCTGCGCAAGCTCGCTCAAATAGCGGTCGAGTGCCTCGCGCAGTTCGGCCATCAGTTGGCGGATTTCAGCATCTGGCGCGCCCCGTTGCAGGGCGTCGGCCAGGGCCGCCTGGAGCTGGCGCAGGCGCTGCAAGGTCTCGGACAGATCGCCGTCTTCGATGCGCAGGGCCAGGTCCCACATGAGGTCGTAGACCTCGCGCTGTTCGGTGGGTTGGGGCCCTTTCTGCAGTCGCCAGAAGGCGCTGCGCAGACCCAGATAAACCACGGAGTCATCGATGAAACGGTCGCCGCGCACGGCCAAAGCATCAAGCCCGGCGGCCGTGCGGTCGACGCCATCATCGGCATACACAAGAACATCGCGCAGTTCGATCAGGGCGCGGGCCAGGGGCTGTAGAAAGACGCGGCGGGGCAGGGTGACGCGCACCGAGTCCGAGAAGGCCTGCTGGCCCGCGCCGTCCTCGGCCATGATCTGCACCAGGACATCCCGGCCCGCCCAGGGGTGATCCGCCAGGGATTTGATCGCTGTTTCCTGGGAAATCGTGTTCGCGCCGCCCGACACGGGCAGGCTGAGCGTCACTGGATCCTGCGGAGAGGGCCAGGGCGAGCCGTCGTCTTCGGGTTTTTTACCGGTGAGTTCCTCCATGGCGGCGGCGTCGGCCAGGGCGAGCGCCTCCTGCGGCGTCGCCGGCACAAGGCGCAGCTGAGCCTCGGCCTTGGTGACCCCGTAATCATCCGCAAGCGTATAAAAAAAGCGTAAGGAGGCGTTGCGTGTCGGCTCGGGTGGTTGCGGGATCATCACTCCGGGTGGCTGATCACCGCGCACCAGGAATGACCAGGCGCCCAAGGTCCGCCCCCGGACCGTGAGGCTGGCCTTGGTATCGACGGGGATCGCTGTGCGGCCCTCTACGACGCCGTCTTCGTGGCGAATGTCCTGGTCCGGATGCTCTGGCAGGCTGCCGGGCGTAATGGGAGACAATTGCACCACCGGCCGGCCCGCAAAGCCGGTGAGACGGACCACAAGGACCGAGCCTTCGGGCACTTCCACGGTGGCATTCTGGTTGGGCCAGGGCTCGCGGGCAGGCTGGGCGCGCAGCAATGGGGTGTTCGGCAGGCCGGTGTAGGCCGGCGGCTCCAGCCAGGCATCGATCTGCAGGTCGGCGGGCAGACCGGGCCCAATCAGGGGGGCAACGGCCCGGCGCAGGCGATCCCCCACATCCGTTCCGGCAATCAGAACCGAGACGCCCAGCACAAGAACCAGCAAAAGACGCAAGGCATAGGGATCGTGGCGCGGGGCATCGATCCGGGGCAGGACGACCTGGACTTTATGGGCTTCCTTGCCGATCCGCGCCCGGTGGGCCCGCCACAAGGCCTGTGCCTTGGGATCGCGCAAGGACCCGGCGGGCCGGTCCGCAAAGGTGCTCAAGGGCCTGTGGTCAAGCTTGCTGTCGACCTCCAGCCGGCGCAGCCCTTCCGCGCGGGCCGGCAGGCGGGTGCGGCTGAGCTTGCGCCACAGCGCGTAGCCCGCGCCAATAATGATCGCAAACAGGCCAAGCGCCTGCACCGCTTCCGGCACCAGATCCCAAACGCCAAAGAGGCTGAGACTGACGAAGACGCCCAGCAGTGCCAGCGCGGGCCAAAGGGCCGGCCAGAAGCGCTCCCACAGCATGGCGCCGCGCGCCAGGATAAGACGCCAGGTCACGGCAAAGGGCAGATCGTCCTCGGCGGAGCGGTTGGTGAGCGGCGGGCGCTGTTCGGTGGTCACGGAAGCACTACTCGCGCTGCGTTACAGGGTGAATATCAGCCTATACCGCATTGGTTACAGGGATGGTGCGGCGGTTTTGAGCCAATCGGGCAGCCGGTCCTGGCTCAGCAGGGCCTCCAGCGACGGGCGCGGCCGGATGACGCTGAAGGCCTCGTCCCGGACCATGACTTCGGGCACCAGGGGCCGCGAATTATAGGTCGAGGCCTGCACGGCGCCATAAGCTCCGGCGGACAGTATGGCGAGAAGATCGCCCGCTTGCACCTCCGGCATGGCGCGCGCCTTGGCAAAAGTGTCGCCGGTTTCGCACACGGGGCCCACGATGTCGGCCGGTTCCGTCAGGGCATCCCGTTCGGGTTCGGCGACGGGCACAATGCCGTGAAAAGCATCATAGAGGGACGGGCGAATGAGATCGTTCATGGCCGCGTCCACAATGAGGAAACGCCGCCCGACCCCCTGCTTCACGAACAGCACGCGTGTGAGAAGAATCCCAGCATTGCCTACAATCATGCGGCCCGGTTCGAAAATCAGCCGGCACCCCAGATCACCCAGGATCGGGGTCAGCATCGCCGCGTAATCGCGCGGCAGGGGCGGTTCCACCATGCCCGGCTGGTAGGGAATGCCGAGCCCGCCGCCCACATCGGCCCGCTCAATGGTATGACCGTCGGCCCTGAGCTGCCCGATGAGATCGCGCAAGGTGCGGAAGGCATCCGCCATGGGCTCCAGGCTCGTGATCTGCGAGCCGATATGCATGGCGACCCCCACGGTCCTCAGGCCCGGCAGCCGGGCGGCGTGGGCAAAGACCGGACGGGCCTGGCCGAGGGCAATCCCGAACTTGTTTTCGGCGCGGCCCGTGGAGATTTTCGCATGGGTGCCCGCGTCCACATCCGGGTTGATCCGTATCGCGACGGTCGCCTCGCGGCCCTTCTGTACCGCGATCCCGGACAAAAGCTCCAATTCGGGTTCGGATTCCACGTTGAACTGGTAAATCCCCGCTTCGAGGGCCGCGGCCATCTCACCCGCCGTTTTGCCCACGCCGGAAAAGACGATTCGGTCGGCCGGCACCTGGGCCGCGAGGGCGCGGACCATCTCGCCTTCCGACACCACATCCGCGCCCGCGCCCAGATTCGATAAGGTCCGCAGCACGGCGAGGTTGGAGTTCGCCTTGACTGCGTAGCAGACCAGCGGATCGAGATGGGCAAGCGCCTCTGCAAAGACCCGGTAATGGCGGGTCAGCGTCGCGGAGGCGTAGCAGTAAAGGGGGGTTCCAACGGCCTGCGCGATCTGGGGCAGGGGCACGCCTTCCGCGTGGAGCAAACCGTCGCGGTAAGCGAAATGATGCATCGTCGTGGTCCCTCACTTAGTGTCGCGCGCAATGCGGTGTGGCAGGCAAGAGCAGGAGGATAACGGCATGCGGTCAGGAACCATGGAGCCAGGGCCGTCCGGTGCGACAGCCGGAGGCGGAACCGGCGCCGCCACGACCCGCCTGACGCTGGTGGTGGCCTGCGCCCTCATCGATGCCGATGGCCGGGTTTTGATCGCTCAACGCCCGGAAGGCAAGGCCATGGCCGGCTTGTGGGAGTTCCCAGGCGGCAAGGTCGAAGCCGGCGAGCGTCCCGAAGATGCCCTGATCCGCGAATTGAAAGAGGAACTCGGCATCGATGTGACCCATGCCTGCCTGTCCCCGTTTGTGTTCGCGTCCCACGCCTATGACGATTTTCACCTGTTGATGCCGCTTTATGTGTGTCGGCGTTGGACCGGCACGCCGGTCAGCCGGGAACACCAGGACATGCGTTGGGTCCGTCCGGTGCGCCTTGGCGATTTCCCCATGCCGGAGGCGGATGTGCCGTTGATCGCCCATTTGCGCGATCTTCTGGGCTGACGCGGCTGCGGACTTCACCTTGGGTTTCAAAATGACGCTTAGATCATCCACCAGCCCATCAGGTTCCAATAGGTCAGGGACAGTGCCATGGCCAGAAAGAGGGCCACAACGCCCGTGTGACGGGCCCGTGCAAAAGGGGAGGCCCAAAAGCCCTGACGCCAGGCCGGATAAAGTCCCATGGCGGCCAAAACGCTGAAAGCGGCCGCGAACAAGGGCAGTGTCAAGACGGTACCAAGGCTCGCCGGCGTGCTTGAGAGCAGATCGATACCTTCCGTGGAGAGAACGACGATCAAGCCGATCAGGAAGGCGCTGTAGCTCACCGCCGCCGCAAAGACCGCACCGCGTGACAGTTTTTCACGCCACCCCATGGCCCACCAGGTCGCCACGCTCCAGAGGCTGGCGACCACGGTGGCGAAGGCCGCCATGAACCCAAATCCCAGCACGGTCTGGTGTAACGCGCCGGTCTGCCACCAGGCTAAACGTTCAAAGGCCATAAAGGGCAATTCGCCCACGAACAGATGGTTGACGCGCCCGCCCCGGTCCCGCCCGAAGGCAATGCGCGAGGCTCCGTCGACCTGCTGGAAGAGATCGGGTTCGATCTCAACGAACTGCCGCACTGGCAGTACGCCCGGAAAGCCCGTGACCAGGAGCCGTTGATCCGTGGTCGGCATGACGGAGAGGTCACCGAGCAGGGCAAGGGCCTTGTCCGCCCGGGAGTAGGGGCGCCGGGTGTTGCGATAGGCCCCCGCGTAGCTCATGGCGCGGCCCGCGAAGTCCTCCGGCGGCTCGATGGCCGCTTGGTCTGGAGCCGGAAAATAGTAGTCCATGAAGGCCGTGGTCAGCTGATCGCGGGCGAGCGCGCCCAGCGGTGCGTTGAAGGCCACGAACAGGCCGATGTCTTCCTCCGGGATCAGAAGAAATTGGCCGTGGAAATACAAGGTATCGCCGCCATGGACAAGCAGGGGCACGCCGTTGACGGTCTGCTCCATAAAACCATGGGCGAGGCCGGGCAGTCGCGGATCATGCGCGAAAAGACGGCTGTGCATGCGTTGCAGGGTTTCCGTGCGCAAAATCCGGCGGCCCCGGAACGCGCCGCCATTCAGATGGGCGAGCATGAAGTTCGCCATATCCGCCGCCGTCGTGGAGAGCGCGCCGGCCGGCGCCAGATTGCCCAGATACTCGAAATCCATGGGCACCAGCAGGCCGCGATCCCGTGCCACCCCTTCGGCAAGGTCGGGGGCGAGTTGTTCGGGAACGGGTTCGGTGAACGTGCTCTGCGTCATGCCAAGCGGCTCAAAGATGCGCTCGGCCATCAGGGTGTCGAAGTCCGTGCCCGCCTGAATGGCGACGATCAGCCCGGCAAGGGCCGCGCCCCAATTCGAATAGGCCGCCACCTGTCCGGGTGGGCGCACCCGCTTTGGCATGGAGGCAGCCAGGGCCTCGGCGAGCGGGCGCAGATCGTCCGCGTCGGCGGCAAACAGATTCAGGACGCGATCTTCGAAACCGGCCGTATGCGTCAGAAGATGACGCAGGGTGATGGGCGTTCCAAACGCCATGGGAATTTGGATGCCGGTCAGATAGGTGTTTACATCCGTATCAAGATCGAGGGTTCCGTCCTCCACGAGCTGCATCACCGCCGTGGCCGTGAACAGTTTTGAAATGGACGCGGCGCGGAACACGGTGCGCTCGGCATCGACGGGTCGGCTGCGGGCCGCGTCGGCCCAGCCATAGCCCTTGAGAAGGGCGACTTCACCCTTGTGGACAAGGCTGAGCGTCGCGCCGGGGATGTCGTGGGCTGTCATCAGCGCTTCGACCGCCCCGTCGATAAACGACTCTAGGCCAGCGCGATCCGCGATATCACCGGTCCCGATCTCCCCAGTCCCGATCTCCCCGGTCCTGCTCTCATTGGTCCTGGCTTCATTGGAAACGGCGGCCCGGGCGGGGTGAGCCGCGCCCGACGCCAGCACCAAAGTCGCGCACAGAAGCGCGGCGAGGCCACCCGCGGATCGGAAAAGACGAGAGAGACCCCGACGGGGCGGCACCGGATCGGTCACGATTGGGTTCCTTACTCCCCGCCCGATGCGCCATTCCCGGGCAGAGCTTCTGGACATTACGGCCAAAACGTTGAGTGGGTCGTAACCATGGCGCCCTGTTTGGCATCTGGCAAGGCGATAGATGGACCTGGACCCCAGTGAGCGACCTGGCGCCGGTCCCCAAGGTCTCAATGCTCAACAAACCGAAACGTGAAGGCGCCCCGGTGCTGCCGAGGCGCCTTTCGCCACCATTGGTGCCAATAGGACTTAGAAGCGGAAGCCGAAGCCGGCGCCGATGATCAGTGGATTGATATCCACTTCGGCGATCACGGCGCCATTGCCCACATCAACTTCGGTGTCCAGGAAGAGCTTTTTGACGTCGAAGTTGATGAAGATGTCTTCGCTGACATCAAAGTCGACGCCGGCCTGGAGCACCCAGCCAAAGCTGTCTTCGTAATCGATGTCCCCGGCCGGAATGTCTTCATCGAAGAACCAAGTATAGTTGATGCCCGCGCCGATATAGGGCCGCACCCCTTCGTCCGGGAAGAAGTGCCATTGCGCGGTCAGGGTGGGCGGCAGCAGGCGCACGCTGCCCAGATCAATCTCAGCGCCGCCCGTGTTGATGACGGCAACATCGTGGGGCGTGGAGGCCGCGATCAGTTCGACGCCGATATTGTTCGTGATGAAATAGGTGAAATCGATTTCCGGGGAGAAGCCCGCATCGATGTCGATTTCGCCAGGGATGGGAAGATTTGCATCTTCATCCGGGATTGCCGCAATGGCGCGGAACCGAACCAGAAAATCGCCCGCTTCGGCATGGGCGGCCTGGGGTACAGCCATGGAGAGGGCCAGGGCCAGACCGCCCGCGGCCATGATTTTCGTCTTGGAATCAACTGATTTGGTCATCACCGACTCCCACCAGTGTTGTGTCGAACGCGACCCTAGGCGGCTGGTCTCGAAGCACATTGATCGGAATCAATTTTAGGCCGACCACGG
>CAYYTT010000069.1:0-20186 GCA_964474635.1 uncultured Alphaproteobacteria bacterium
CGTCGATGATCAGCAGGCCCAGATGGGCGAATTTAATGCTCTTGGCCAGGAGCGCATGGGTGCCCACGACCACATACACCTTGCCCTCGGTCAGATCCTTGCGGGTCTGGGTCGCCTCTTTGGAGGAGACCATGCGCGACAACTGGCGCACCTCCAGGGGCCAGCCGGCAAAGCGCTCCATGAAGGTCTTGGCATGCTGGCGCGCCAGCAATGTCGTCGGCACCACGATAGCCACCTGGTGGCCCTGCATGGCCGCCACGAACGCCACCCGGAGCGCGACCTCGGTTTTGCCAAACCCCACATCGCCGCACACAAGCCGGTCCATGGGGCGGCCGGAGCCCAGGTCCTCGAGCGCATCTCCGATGGCGCGCTCCTGGTCCTCGGTTTCCTGATAGGGAAAGCGCGCGCAGAACTCATCATAGGCGCCCGCCGGCGGGGTGATCGCCGCGCCCTCCCGGAGCTGACGCTCCGCGGCCACCTTGATGAGCGCGTCGGCCATTTCCTTAATGCGCTCCTTGAGCTTGGCCTTGCGCGCCTGCCAGGCGCCGCCGCCGAGCCGGTCGAGCTGGATCGTTTCGTCCTCCGAGCCGAAACGGCTCAGGAGTTCGATATTCTCCACGGGGAGGAACAGCTTGTCGCCCCCATGATAGATGATCAGCAGGCAGTCATGGGGCTCGCCCTGGATCTCCAGGGTCTGGAGCCCCTCATAGCGCCCGATGCCGTGATCCACGTGCACGACAAGGTCGGCCGGCGCGAGGCTTGCCGCCTCGGTCAGGAAGTTCTGGGCCTTCTTGGTCTTGCGCCGTTGACGGATGAGCCGGTCGCCGAGCACGTCCTGCTCGCCAATGACGCAATAGGTCGGCGTCTCAAAACCCTGCTCAAGGCCCAAGACGGCAAGCGCCACCGTGGTGACGGGCAGGTCGAAGGCCTTTTCAAAGCGGCTCACGGTCACGACGTTCGAAACACCGTGATCTTTAAGCACACCGCCCATCCGGTCGGCCGATCCTTGGGTCCAGCAGGCCAGAATGACCCGCTTTCCCTCACGCTGCCGCGCGGCCATGACATCCTTGAGCACATCGAAGACATTGACGCCGTCCTGGGCGCGCTCGGCCGCAAAGCCCCGTCCCGGGCGGCCAGAGGCCGGCACCACATGGGATGCCTCGGGCGCATCAAAGGGGGCAAAGGTGCGCACGATGCGGTCGGAAATGCCCGCGTCCCAGTCTTCCGTCGTCAAATAAAGCCGTTCGGGCGGCAGGGCCTTGTAGCGCGGGGCGGAAAAACTTTTTCCCCTGGACGCGATGGCCTCGGCGTCCTGCCGGGCCTGGAAATAGTCGGAAATGAAGGCAAGGCGGGTGTCGCGCGCCTCATCCGTCTGGTGATCGAGGCTGATGGGCGCGCCGGGCAGATAATCGAAGATCGTCTCCATGCCCTCATGGAACAGGGGCAGCCAGTGCTCCATGCCCTGATGTTTCAGGCCCCCGCTGACGGCCTCATAGAGCGGGTCATCATCCGTCACGGCACCGAACTGGGTCACGTAGCCCCGCCGGAAGCGCTGGATGGTCTCGTCCGTGAGCAGAACTTCACTCACGGGCACAAGATCAATGCCGCGCAATTGGCCCGTCGTGCGCTGACTTTCCGGATCGAAGGGCCGTACTGATTCCAGAGTGTCGCCAAAGAGGTCAAGGCGCAAAGGCTGCTCTTGCCCGGGGGGAAACAGATCCACGATGCCGCCGCGAATGGCAAACTCCCCCGCGTCGCGCACCGTGGAGGCGCGGCTGTAACCGTTTTGCGCCAGAAAGACGGTCAGCGCCTCCAGGTCCACCTGATTGCCCACGGACGCCGAGAAGGCTTGGCCCGCGATCACCGCCTTAGGCGGCACGCGTTGGACGAGGGCGTTCACGGTGGTGATAACGATCACAGGACCCGTCCCGCCCGCGCCGGCATCGAGACGGGCAAGGGCGCTCAAGGTCGCCATGCGCTCACTGACGATTTCCGCCTTGGGCGAAACGCGGTCATAGGGCAGACAATCCCAGGCCGGCAGGCGCAGCACCGGCAGATCGGGCGCGAAAAAGCCCAAGGCCTCGGCCATGGCCACCGCCCGCGCATCGTCCCGCGCCACATGGAGCCACGGGCCCTCGGAGAAGCGCACCAAAGTGCTCAGCAAATGGGCGTCATACCCGTCCGGCACCTGCGTGATGACCCCGCGCCCGGTCTCCTTCAGCAGGGTGCGCGGGCTGATGTCGAGGATGGGATCGGCAATCGGGCGGGGCGTGGCGGTCACGGGCTCACCGGGAAACGGGGGTCCGCCCCGGCGGTAAAGCCGGGCTGGACCGCATCATTGGGGATGGGGTGTAAATTCGAGACGTGAACGTGTTCGAGACGAAAAGCCCCGTCAACGGGCCGAACTGTTGACGAGCGCGTGCATGGGTTCCTTCAGGTGTTGGCCCGTTTGGATCTGGCGGAACACGTCCGTGTCGAACTGCGGCGGTACGGGCTGGCGGCCCACGATCCAGTTATAAAGGTCGTGGTCATCTTCGCCGATCAACGTCTCATAAGTGTCGAGTTGCGCATCGGTCATGGCGTTCAGATGCGCGTCCGCAAAATGCCCGAGCATCAGATCGGCTTCCTTGAAGCCCCGATGCCAGGATCGGAAATGCAGGCGCTTCAACCGTGTATCCCGGTCAATGGAAGTCGGCGTGGGGCCCATGACGGTCTCCTTGCTCGGCTGGGGCCGGGCGACGCCGCACCATGCGACGACACTCGGACTTGGAATGACACGAGGGATATAGAGTTTCAGCCGCGCACTGTCATGCCCGCGTCATAGTCGCGGCGCCTCGCTTGCGCGCCCGACCGGCCACAGACCTGGCGCCAACGCCCAGCCATTTCAAAGGGAGCCCGTGCCGCCCAATGACCACGCCCACACCCCTTTCGACACCAAGTCAGGATCCAGTGCCGGGGCTGCCGAGCGCGCCGGACGGCGCCATCACAGTGTCCGACGGACGCCGCCTCGCCTATCGCGCCCAGGGGCCTGTGAATGCCCCGCCTGTGTTCTACTTCCACGGCTGGCCGGGCTCCAGGCTGGAACCCTCTTTTTTTGACCTGTCCGAAGTGCGTCTGATTGCCGTCGACCGGCCCGGCTATGGCGGCTCCACACCGCAAGAGGGCCGGACCCTCACCCATTGGGCCGAGGACGTGGCGCAGCTTGCCGATCACTTGGGCCTTGCCCGCTTCGGCCTTGTGGGTCTGTCGGGGGGCGGGCCCTATGCCGCCATGTGCGCCCATGCCCTTGCCGACCGGGTGGCGGTCTGCGTTTTGATTTCCGCGCTAGGCCCGCCCGAGGCGCCGGGCATGGACAGCGTGCGCCTCTCCATGCTGCGCCTTGCCGGCCGTCTCCCGGCAGCGAGTGGGCCGCTCTTCGGCCTTGCGCGCCGCGTGCTGCAATCGCCGCGCAATGACCGGCATGTGATCCGTCTGCGCAAGATGGTGCCGCGCACGGACAAGGATCTGGAGGCCCTCGATCCTGAGTTTCTGGGTCATTTGCTGGGCTCCTGGCGCGAGGCCACGCGCCACTCCACCCAAGGCATGGTCTCCGATGCCCAGGTTTACGGCGCGCCCTGGCCCTTCAAGCTTGAGGATCTCACCGTGCCGGTCCGGATTTGGCATGGCGAAGCGGACGCAGTGGTGCCCCACAGGATCGCCGAACACGCCCATGGGCTCATCCCGGGCAGCACGTTGAGCCTTTACCCGGAGGAAGGGCATGTTTCCCTGGTGCGCACCTATCTGCACGATATCTTGAATGATCTTCGCACTGTATGGCCCGAGCCAACGGCTTAATCGCTGAGCGACGAGGATAGTTGCCATGGCGGACTGGACCGGAAAAACGGCGTTTGTAACCGGCGCGGCATCCGGCATTGGGCGTGCGCTGGCCCAGGACCTCGCCCGGCGCGGCGCGCGGGTGGCGGTGAGCGATATCGATGCCGAAGGCGCCCACACCGTGGCCGGCGCCTTGCCGGGCGGTCCCCACGGCGCCTTCCCGTGCGATGTGACGGACGGCGAAGCCGTGCGCGCAGTCATGGGCGACGCGCAGGGCGCTCTGGGCCCCCTCGCCCTCGCCGCGGCCAATGCGGGCGTGGTGGTCCCGGGCGCCCTGGCCGACCAGCCCGACGCGGACATGCGCTGGATTTTCAACGTCAATGTCTTTGGCACACTCCATGTGGCCCGGGCGGCCATCGCCCTGTTCCGCCAGGCGGGCCGCCGGGGCCACATCCTCCTCACGGGTTCGGAAAACAGCCTGTCCCTGCCGGCGGCCGTGGCGCCCTTGCATATGGGGGCCTACAACGCCTCCAAACACGCCGTCTTGAGCCTTGCCGATGTGCTGCGCACCGAATGCGCGCCCGATGGTATTGGCGTGAGCCTGCTGTGCCCCGGCCCCGTGCCGTCCAATCTGATCACCGCGATCCGGCGCCGGGACGCGGCCCATGGCGGCCCGGGCGCCCTGCCGCGCCAGGAGATCGACCCGGGCGTTCTTGAAACACTCGCCAGCCAGACCCTGGAGGCTGAAACGGTTGCGGCACGGACCATCGACGGCGTCGAAGCCGGCACGTTCTATATCCTGACCCACCCGCATATGCGGGCCGACGTGGAGCGTCGCTATGCCGAGATTTTGGCTGCGATGCCAAATCCGTAAAATACTGCTAAAGACAATCCGTACGGGACGCCGTCCACGACTTGAGTAAAGACCCATGGAGTACGCCGTGACGAAACCATTCCCCAGCCACAAGGCGCTTTTGCGCTCTACCCTCGGACTTGCCCTTTTTGCGGTCGGTGCGCCCCTCACGGACGGCGCCGTGCGGGCAGCGGATGAGGATGTTGCGGCGCTCTGGGAAGACGGCGACGTTGAGGCCCAGGCCCGCTATCGCTTTGAATTCGCCGACCAGGACGGGATTGCCCGCAATGCCACCGCCTCCACGGCGCGGCTGCGCCTGACCCTGGAAAGCGGCGAATACCGACGGATGACCTTCCTGGTCGAAGGGGAAGGCACGGTGATCCTCGGCTCCAACAATTTCAACAGCACGCAGAACGGACAAACCCTCTTTCCCATTGTGGCGGATCCGGAGCATGTGGAGCTGAACCGCGCTCAAGTCACCGTGGATCTGCACGACCGGCTCGATCTGACGGTGGGCCGCCAGAAGATCGAGTTCGGCAATGAACGTTTCGTGGGCAATTTCGGGTTCCGCCAGGACGATCAAACCTTTGACGCCATCCGGCTCGACGCGGAACCCGTGGAGCGCGTGCGCATCAGCATCGCGGGGGGCAATCGGGTGAACACGGTTTTCGGGTCGGACAACACGCCGGTACCGCCGCCGCCGAGCGGATCCCTGACGGGCGGCTTCGTCCTGTCCCATCTGGAGGCGGACGTCACCGACCAGATCAAGGCGACCGCCTACGGCCACTGGTTCAGTTTCGATGAGATCCCGGGCGCCTCGTCCCGAACGCTCGGCCTGCGCCTCGACGGGGACCACGATGTGGGCGGCGGCATCGTCGTGGGTTATACGGGCGAATACGCCTTCCAAAGCGACTCCGGGAACAATCCGGTCGATTTCGATGTGAGCTACGGGCGGGGCGAAGGCCGGCTCAAATTCCTGGTGGGAACCTTAAGCGGCGGTGTCGAAATCCTGGGCGGCGACGGGACGGTCGGCTTTTCCACCCCGCTGGCAAGCCTCCAGCAATTCAACGGCGCCGCCGACGTGTTCCTGGCAACGCCGGTGAATGGTCTGCGTGATTATTTCGTGGGCTGGACCTCCGAGTTGCCGGGCATCGGCCCTGTCCGACAAATGCGCGCGGAGGTCGCGCTGCATAAGTTTGGGTCCGAGAACACCTCCATCGATCTTGGCCAGGAACTGGACGCGGAGGTGCGGGCCCGCTTCAATCGCCATGTGGGCACGGCCCTCAAATTCGCGAAATTCAGCGGCGGCGACCCGGTCGCGCCGCCGGACACGAGCCGCTTTTGGTTCACCATGGACCTGCGTTACTGATCTGCGCCAAGGCGCAGATCAGTGGGGCGGGGTCCACCCGCCCAGGCCCAAAATGGGCTGCTCCCGAACGGACTGTCATGCGCCCGCAGATCCTGTTTCCCCTGTTCCGCGATGTCACGAGCCTGGCCGGGGTGGGCCCAAAGCTTGCCAAGCTGATCGCCAAGGCGGCCGGGGCCCAGGTGCTCGATCTGCTCTGGCACCTGCCGAGCGGCCTTGTGGACCGCTCGCACCGCCCGCCCCTCAAGGAGGCCCGCGACGGCGAGCTGGTCACGGTCTCGGTCACCGTGGACGGCCACGTGCCGCCGGGGCGGCCGCGCCAGCCCTACCGGGTGCGGGTGCGCGACGCCACGGGCTTTCTCACGCTGGTGTTCTTCCGTCCCCGGCCCGATTATCTGCAGCGCATTTTGCCCATTGGTGAGGAACGCGTGATCAGTGGGCGGATTGAGGACTTTCGCGGCACCCTGCAGATGACCCATCCCGACGCGATCTTCGATCCGGCGACCCCTGAGGATCTTCCGCTCAAAGAACCCACCTATCCCCTCACCGCGGGTCTGCAGGCCCGGGTCATGGCGAAGGCCGTGCGCGCCGCCCTGGCCGAGGCGCCGGATTTGCCCGAATGGCTGCGCCCGGACCTTTTGGAGCGCTTCCAATGGCCGGCCTGGCGCGCGGCCCTGGAGGCGGCCCACACGCCCGACGACGAGGACTCCCTTGCCCCGAACGCGCCGGCCCGGGCGCGCCTGGCCTTCGATGAGCTTCTGGCCAATCAACTGGCCCTCATGCTGGTGCGGGCCCGGCTGACCCGCCGGGCGGGCCGGGCCATTGAGGGTACCGGAGCGCTCTCCCAGGCCATTATCAGCGCCCTGCCCTTCACGCCGACCGGCGCCCAGCAGCGCGCCATTTCAGAGATCCGCGAGGATATGGCGAGCCCGCACCGCATGATGCGCCTGCTCCAGGGCGATGTGGGCTCGGGCAAAACGCTGGTCGCCTGCCTCGCCATGGCGACGGCCGTGGAGGCCGGACACCAGGCCGCCCTTATGGCGCCCACGGAAATTCTCGCACGCCAGCACTTCGCCGGCATCGATCCCCTGCTCTTGCCGGCCGGCGTGACGGCGGCGCTGCTGACGGGCCGTGAGAAAGCCTCCGACCGGGCCCGCGTGTTGGAGGGTCTTGCCAGCGGCGACGTGCGGGTGGTGATCGGCACCCACGCCCTGTTCCAGGATGAGGTGGCCTTCCATGACCTCGGCCTCGCCGTCGTGGACGAACAGCACCGCTTCGGCGTTCACCAGAGGCTCGCCCTCAGCGAGAAAGGCGGCGCGGGCCCGGCGGATGTTCTCGTCATGAGCGCCACGCCGATCCCCCGAACACTAACAATGACCGCCTATGGTGACATGGCGGTCTCGCGCCTCGATGAAAAACCACCCGGCCGCAAGCCCATCACGACCCGGGCCGTGCCCCTGTCGCGCCTTGGCGATGTGATCGATGGTCTGCGCCGGCCCTTGAGCACTGGCGCCCAGGCCTATTGGGTGTGCCCGCTGGTCGAGGATTCCGACGTGCTGGACGTGACGGCGGCCGAGGAGCGCCACCGCACGCTGCATGACATCTTTGGCGAAGGACCGGACGGCCCCAAGGTGGGCCTTGTCCACGGGCGCATGAAGGGCCCGGAGAAAGATGCCGTCATGGCGGGCTTCAAGGCGGGCCGGATCCAGATCCTGGTGGCCACGACAGTGATCGAGGTTGGCGTCGATGTGCCCAACGCGTCCATCATTGTCATTGAACATGCCGAGCGCTTTGGCCTTGCCCAGCTTCACCAATTGCGCGGCCGGGTCGGGCGTGGCACGCAGGCGGCCTCGTGCCTTCTTCTGTATGGGGACGGAATCGGCAAGACGGGCAAGGAACGCCTAAAGGTCATGCGAGAGACCGAAGACGGGTTCCGCATCGCCGAGGAGGACTTGCGGCTGCGCGGGGCCGGGGATCTGCTGGGGACGCGCCAGAGCGGTCTGCCCCGCTTCCGTGTCGCGGATCTGGAAAGCCATGCCGATCTTTTGCAGGCCGCCCGGGACGACGCCAAGTTGATCCTGCACCAGGACCCGGACCTGAAGGGACCGCGCAGCGAAGCCTTGCGCATCCTGCTTTATCTGCACCAGCGCGACGAGGCGATCCGCTATCTGAGGGCGGGCTGACGCGCCACTGCGGCATTCTGCCCGCCGCGTTGCGGCACCTGGAAACCGGGCGCGAGACTGCCCACGGGCCGCGAACGCATGCTACTGTCGCGCCGCAAAAGGGCACTCGACCCGCGCGGAATTGAGAGAGGTGCTGACCCATGACGCAAGCGGCCCCCGTGCTGGAGCCGATCGACCAGCTGGAAGACGTGAACCAGACGCTCAAGACCCAGATTGTCGTCGTGGGCGGCGGATCGGCGGGTCTGGAACTCGTCGCGCGGCTCGGCAAGCGTTTCGGACGTGACAAATACGACATCATCCTGCTGGAAAAGAACCAGACCCACATCTGGAAGCCCTTGCTCCATGAAGTCGCCGCCGGCTCGCTCGACGCCAATCTCGACGAGGTGGGCTATCGCAGCCATGGTCACAACAACCGCTATCGCTTTTTCCTCGGTAGTCTGAAGGACATCGACCGGGAGCGGCGTCAGGTGATCGTGGCCCCCCTCGTCGATGACGACGGCAAGGAAATCATGGGCGAGCACCGGATCCGCTACGACTATCTCGTGGTCGCGGTCGGTTCGGTCTCGAACGATTTCGGCACGCCCGGCGTGGCCGAACACTGCCTGTTCCTGGACAGCCGGGAGCAGGCCGACAAGTTCCGCCAGCGCCTTTTGAACCAGTGCCTGCGGGTGTCGCGCAAAATGATGCTCGCACCGCAGGAAGACGAACACGTCACCATCACCATCGTAGGCGGCGGCGCGACGGGCGTGGAACTGGCCGCGGAACTGTTCAACGCCGCAGGGGCCCTGCGCCATTACGGCCTGGAGGTCTTTGACGAGACCCGTTTGAAGGTGACCTTGCTTGAGGCCGGTCCGCGCATCCTTCCCGCCCTGCCCGAAACCCTGTCCAAGGCCGCCCAGGAAGAACTTGAGGCCCTTGGCGTCGTGGTGAAAACGAATGCGCAAGTGACGGAAGTCACCGAGGACGAAATTCGCACCAAACTGGGCGAAAACTTCCCATCCGATCTCAAGGTCTGGGCAGCGGGCGTAAAGGCGCCGCCGTTCCTGCAGGAGATCGGCGGGCTTGAGACGGGGCGAAACAATCAACTCGTTGTGAAACCGACGCTGCAGACGACCCGGGACGAGCGCATCTTCGCCGTCGGCGACTGCGCGTTCTTCAAACCGGAAAACGCGGAACGGCCGATCCCGCCCCGGGCCCAGGCGGCCCACCAAATGGCGGAAACGGCCTATGACAACATCATTGCCCTGATCAACGGCCGGAAGCTCAAGTCTTTCGTCTACCGCGATTACGGCTCGCTCGTCTCCCTGTCGCGTTTTTCGACCGTGGGCAGCCTGATGGGCAATCTGGTGGGCGGGCGGATGGCCGTGGAGGGTCGCATGGCGCGCTTCATGTATATCTCGCTCTATCGCATGCATCTGCTGGCGATCCACGGCTGGCTGCGGGGCCTGTTCCTGATCATGGTTGGGCACGTGAACCAGGTCGTCCGTCCCAAGCTGAAATTGCACTGACCTCGCGGCTGTCCCCGCGCCCTACCGATCCGCAGATGGCTGTTGCGGAGCCCCAAATCACGGTACATGACGCGTCGTCGCGGGAGACCGCGATGGTGCTTTTGTCTGCCTGTCGCGATTGAGTGTGTGCCCATGAGACCTCGCCATAGGATGTGTCTTTACCTGTCGGCCCTGATCTGGCCCCTGGCGGTGGCCTCACCGGCCCTGGCGGACCGGGTCTGGCTGAGGTCCGGCACCATGTTGGTCGGGACCGTCAAAAGCATCAGTGACGGGGCCTTGACGATTGAGTTGGCCTATGGCGAGCCCATCAACGTGCCCATGGAGGCGGTCCGGGGGATCGAGACGGACGATCCGCGCACGGTCGCGTCGGCCGATGGCGACCGTCTTGTGGGCCGGCTGATCTATTCCCCCGAGGACGGCCAGACCGTAGACACAGGGGCCCTTGGGCCCATTGCCCTTGAGGCGGACAAAATCGGGGCCCTGTGGGAGGCCGGTGCGCCGAGCCCGGAATTGGTGGAGGCCAAGGCCCGCTACAGCGCCGAGCGGGTCTGGAATGGCCGGGTGGAACTCGGTGCCTCCGGCGCGAGCGGTAACGCGGAACGGTTTTCCATCGTCGGATCGGCGGATCTTGAGCGCAAAACCGAGTTCGACCGATTGACCCTGTTCGCGGAAGGTCAGTTCAGCGAGGAAAACGGCGAAAGCACCCAAAACCAGGTCCGGGTCGGCGGGCGTCTGGAGCGAAACCTGAATGAACGTCTTCTAGCGTTCGGGACCATCGAGCTTGAACGCGACCCTTTCGAAAACCTCGACTTACGCGCGATCCTGACCACGGGCCTCGGCTACAAAATCATCAATACCGAGAAGACCCAGTGGACCGCCCGCACCGGCCTCGGCTACCAGCAGGAAAACTTCCAAAACGGAGTCTCGACCAACCAGGGGCTGATCGGGATCGGCTACGATTTCGTCACCGAACTGGGTGAGACGGCGCGCTTCCACCATCAGATCAATTATCTGCCGCAGTTTAACGATCCGACCCAGGATTTTCGGGTCGACAGCCTGGCGCGGCTGGAACTGCCCATTGTGGAAGACAAAAGCTGGTCCGTGAACCTGCGCCTGCGCAACCAGTATGACTCCCGCCCTCAGCCCGGTGTCGAGGAATTGGACACGACCTATTCGGTCTCCCTGGGATATTCCTTCCACTGACGAGCAGATGGGCCGCGGCGGTTGGATCGGCCCGGGTTTTATGCCCCGGCCTTCGCTTGCGTGCGCCAACTCTGCCAGCTCAGGGTCAGCACCACACTTGACATGCCGAGCGAAAGCAGGGCGTTGCCGGTCCATCCGTACCAGTCATAGGCCGCCGTCCCGAGCCAACTGGCGGCACCCGCGCCGATAAACATCATGATGATGTAGACCGTCATGAGCCGGGTGCGGATCTCCGGACCGCGGTTCAAGAAGGTCATGCGCCCCGTGACGTCGATCACGGGACCGGCGAGATTCATGACCGTGATCGGAATGAACAGCAGCCACAGGCTGTGCCCCACGACGAGCAGCGAGGCCACCCCTCCAAACTGCGCCACGGACAGGATGAAACGGGCCCGGCGCGCGCCCACCCGGTCCGCCCAGGCGCCCATGCGCGGCGTGGTGACCAGATTGATGGCTGACAGGGCCGCCAGGTAGCCCACCACATCAACGCCGTAGCCCATCTCGGGACTGGTGAGATGGAGACCCAGCCCCATCCAGACGGCAAGGAAAATGCCAAAATTGCAGCCCTGAATGGCCCCGGAGACCAGAATGGACGGATTGCTGCGAATGATACCGGGGATGGAAATCAAGAGATCCCCATAGCCTTCGCGTACTGGGACGGGCGCTCCGGATGTCCGGTCCTCATCGGCCATCAGCATGGGGAGAAGAAGGGACACGCCCAGCATCAGCGCGGCCGCGACCACATAAACCGATCGCCAGCCCAGATACTCGCCCATGACCCCGGCGCCTGCGCGAGCAATCAAAATGCCCGCGATAATGCCGGTCGTCAGGAGCGCCGTCGCATACCCCAGGCGGCTTGCAACCACATGCTTGGAGACATAGGCCGGCAGCAGATAAGGCGCAATTGTAAAGAAGCCGAGCAGGGTTGAGCCGACCACGAACAGATCGAACCGCTCGGCAAAGGCCATCAGGATGAGCGAGGCGCATTGCCCGGCGACACAGAAGAAGACAAGCCGGCGATTGTTGACCCGGTCCCCCAGCGGCAAAAGAAAGAAAATGCCAAGGGCCAGGGCGATCTGGTTGAGCGCCGGCACCATGCCGACCCAGGCCGCGCTGATCGCGAAATGCTCCGCGACCCGCGCAATGATCGGATGGATGTAATAGGCGTTCGCCGTCACGATGGCGCTCACCAGGGCAAAGAGGAGCAGTTCGCTCTGACTGAGGGTGCGCGGTGTGCTCATGCCCCGCCCCGCCGCGCGGCGCGCACGCCCCCATGCCCACATGCTCGCTTCCGCATTCTCCCGCCCCCTGCTGTGCCCGGCCCTTTTGGATAGGACACCAGTCTAGGCGGGTGATGCACGGCATGCCACGTCCACGACAGTTGAGGGGTGCTCGATCGATCCCGTTCCGGGCGACCGGTTCACGCTGCGCGATTGATCCCCACAAGGATAGCCCTGCGCGCATCTCCGGAGGGGGCTTGGCCGGGGCCGGGTGCTTGACCCGTGGCCGGCATGGTGCAGGTCTTTTAGGACAGGCACACCGGCAAAAATGCCGGTTCCAGCCCCGATCTGCCCATTTGAGCGACAATGAGGGAGCGGCATGGCCGGATTCGATGTGGACGCGGTTGTTGTGGGCGCGGGAGCGGTCGGTCTGGCGACCGGGTACGCCCTGGCGCGGCGTGGCCTTGCACCGATCGTCATCGAGGCCACGACCTCCATCGGACACGGCGTTTCCTCGCGCAATTCCGAAGTGGTTCATGGCGGGCTCTACTATCCCACCGGATCCTTGAAGGCCCGTTTGTGCGTCACAGGACGGCGCGCGCTCTATGCCTTTTGCGACAGCCACGGTGTGCCCTATGACCGTTGCGGCAAGCTCGTGGTCGCCACGGAAGACAGCGAAGTGGAACGGCTGGAGGCCATCCTCGCCCAGGCGCGCGCCAACGATGTGGAGGGCATGGAGCAGCTCACAGGCGCCCAGGCGCTGGCCATGGAACCCGAGCTCAACGCCGTCGCGGCCCTCCATTCGCCCGAAAGCGGCATTTTTGACAGCCACAGCTACATGCTGGCCCTCCAGGGCGAGATCGAAGACGCCGGCGGCGCGGTGGTCCTGACGACACCCTTTGTCGGCGCCGCGCCCCTTGCCCGCGGGGGCTTTGAGGTGCGCACGGGTGGCGCGGATCCGGGCCGCCTCACCTGCGCGATTTTGGTAGCAGCCGCGGGCCTGTCCGCCTCCCGCGTTGCCGCCGAGATCGAGGGCTTTCCGGGCGAGGACATTCCGAAAATCCATTTCGGCAAAGGCAATTATTTTGCCCTGCAAGGCAAGGCTCCCTTCCGCAGGCTGATCTATCCACCGCCGATCAAGGGCGCGCTCGGCACGCACTATCGCCGCGATCTGGGGGGCCAGGGCCGCTTCGGGCCTGATCTGCATTTCGTGGAGGACGAAGATTATGCGGTAGAGACGGACCGGCTTCCTCTGTTTCAGGAGTACATCCAGCGGTTCTGGCCCGGTGTGGAGGGGCGCACCCTTGTGCCCGATTACACCGGCATCCGCCCCAAACTCCATGGCCCGGGCGAGCCACAGCCCGATTTTCGGATCGACGGGCCGGACCGCCATGGGCTTGACGGGCTCATCGCCCTGTTCGGCATCGAAAGCCCCGGTCTGACATCCTCGCTTGCCATCGGCGAGGACGTCGCGGCGCGATTGGGGCTCCAGTAGAGGACGCTTGCCGGCGCAATCGCCGCCCCGTCGACAGGGCGGGCCGGCCCTGTAAGATTTCCCGAAAGGCGGAACTTCGGGCGCGAGGGTGGCAACGATGGTGAAACGGTTTGGCGCGGCGCTGCTGGGCGCCCTGTTGGTTCTCGCAGGCGGTCTGACCGCCTCCAACATCCAGACGACCGGGGGCATCGAGATGCGGGACATCCGCATTCCCATTGGCGAGGGCAAACACCTCGCCGCCTATCTTTATGTGCCCGAGGGCGCCGCCGCGGCGACGCCGGCGCCGGGCATCCTCGCCGTGCACGGCTATATCAACTCGCGGGAAACGCAGAGCCCCTTTGCCATTGAACTGGCCCGGCGCGGCTATGTGGTGCTGGCCCTCGATCAGAGCGGCCATGGCTTCAGCACCAATCTGGCCTTTGAGGAAGGCTTTGGCGGCCCTGCGGCGCTGGCCTATCTGCGCGCACTGCCCTTCGTGGATCCGGCGCGCATTGGCCTGGAAGGTCATTCCATGGGCGGCTGGACCTCGCTCGCCGCCGCCGACACGCTCCCCGATGCCTATCGGTCCATCGCGCTTGTGGGCTCCTCCACCGGCTGGCGTTACCCGCGCGAAGGCACGCCCGACTGGCCGCGCAACACGGCCGTGATCTTCAGCCTTTTCGACGAATTCTCCCAGCCCATGTGGAACGCCGAAAAGGCGTCCGAGGTGGCGGCAAGCCCGAAACTCCAGACCATGTTCGGTACGGATGAACGGGTCGAGGTGGGCCGGCTCTATGGCAGCCTTGAGGACGGCACGGCACGGATCCTGACCCAGCCGCACGCCAGCCATGCCGGCGATCACCTGTCCCAGGGCGCCGTGGGCGACGTGATCGACTGGATGGAAACCACCCTTGGCGCGCCCACACCCAAACCGCGCGGCGATCAGATCTGGATGTGGAAGGAGGGCGGCACCCTGCTCGCGCTCCTTGGCGGGGCCGTGCTTTTGTTTGGCCTCATGGCGGCGGGCCCAGCGCGCGGCGCGGTGCCGGCGCCGGCAGCCTCATCGGCGGGCCGGTGGTGGCTTGCGCTCGCGCTTGGGCTCATCGTCCCGGCGGTGACTTTTTTTCCGGCCACGCGCCTTGGGGCGGCTCTCGGCTCCGTAGAGTTCCTGAAACAGAACATCACCACCCAGATCATGACCTGGGCCCTGGTGAACGCGGCCATTGCGCTTGTGACCCTGTTCTTTGCACCGCGCGTCGCGGTGGAGCGGCCCAAGGCGCTTGTGGTCCTCGGCGGGATCGTCGCCGGCCTGGTTGGCGTGGCCGCGCTCTATGGCGCCGTGGCCGCCTCGGACAGTCTGTTCCAGACCGATCTGCGCTTCTGGGTGGTGGCCCTGAAGCCGCTTGGCGACCATCATTTGGAACAGGCCCTGATTTACCTTGCGCCCTTCACGGTGTTTTTCGTGCTGTCCCATTGGGCGCTTGAGGCTTCGCTTCTGCGCTCCGCAACAGGGGCCTTCGGGCAATACATCACCGGCTGGCTCGCCTCGGCGGGGGGCATGGCGATCCTGATCGGCTTTGCCTATGCGTATCTTTTCACACAAGGCACCCTGCCGCCCGGCTTCGATCCCCTGTTCACGATCATCGCAATTCAGTTCGTTCCCGTGCTGAGCCTCACGGGTCTGCTCGCCGTCGCCGCCTGGCGTCAGACGGGCAGCACCCTGCCGGGCGCCCTCGCCTCGGGCGCTCTGGTGACCTGGTACATCGTGGCCGGCCAGGCGACGCACGGTTGATGGCTGGTTTGACCGGGAAAAGTCGGCCCCCTTATTTGGCCGGCTTGCGACCCACGAAATACACGAACCAGTTTTCCCGGAAACCGCCCAGCCAGTCCACATGGACCGCGTCGCGGTGGCCAAGCGCGCCGCGCCGGTCATCCCGTCGGTGGGTCAGTTCGAACTTGCAAACATCCGTGGTGAGCCCCGCCTCGGTCTCGAACAAATGGCGCAGACCGGCATGGGTAAAGCGCCAATAATCTTCTGGATAGGGATGGTAGCGGTAAGAAAACACCGTGCTGGCGAGGCACAGACCGCCGGGCTTCAAGACCCGGCCAATGTCCCGCACGGCCGTCCAGGGATCCGACAAGTGTTCGAGCACCTGGTTTGAAAAAACCACGTCCACGGCGCCGTCATCGAACGGCATCGGCGTGTTGAGATCATGGGTGATGGTCTCCACGTCCTTGGCCACGGGCGCCACATCAATCACCACATAGCGGAAGCCCTCACGGAAGCCGGCGTGCTCCCCGGCTCCGCCGCCAAAGTCCACCATGAGCGGCGGCTCCGCCCCCTTAATGGTCGGGGCATCGGCGCGCCAGGCCGCCAGGGTCTCGCGAGCGTCGCGCCAGAAATTTCCGTACAGGCCCGGATCCGCGGCCGCAGAGCCCGCATTGGCGGTCTCATGATCGAGCACGTCGGCGGGCAAAGTCCCCAGCTCCATCAGCGCCTTGGTCAAAAACGCAGCCGCATGGGTCTCCCCGCCTTCGGCAATGAGTTTTTTCACCAGGGCACGACGGAACGCATCATCGGCATCTTTGACTTCAATCTTCATACCACCAGACTCTGAGAGGCGTTGAGGGACGGGTCAAGCTGATCGGCCATGCGATAGTAAAAATTGGCATCCCCGTTGCGCCCGGCGATTTTCATCAAATGACCGAACTGCACATGCAGGTCCGCGTCGTCCGGCATCAGGCTCAAGGCCCGCTCATAAGCCTCATACGCCCCGTTCAGCGCGCCGTGGTCCTTGAGCATATTGCCGGCCTGCACCCAGATGCCCGCCATCCGGTCATCCCGTTCCAGGGCTGCGAGATACCGCACGGCGGCCATGGCGTATTCCCCCGCGTCTCGCGCCGCATCGGCGGCGGCAATCAGATCGCGGGATTTTTTCTTGGAGGCCACGTCGTCGAACGCCGCCTTATTCTTTGTACGGAAACCATCAAGATCGAGCCCGGGCAACCGGATCCGGGCGCGCCCATCGATTTTGACCTTTTGGGCCGGCCGGACAAGCCGATCGAGCGCCTGCTCCAGCGCCCGAAAGTGGGCGTCCCAGGTGGGGGCCTTGAAGGCGTCCAAGCGGCGCATCTGGGCCTTTCGGCGTGCGCTTTGGACGGGACAATAGTCCAGAACGGCCTGGCGCCAGCCCAGCCCGTCAATGGGGGAGAGAAAATCGGGAATAGACTGACCCGCCTCGCGGAAGACCTTCAGATCCGAACAAATTGCCGGCGTACCAAGGGCAAGACTTTCCACCAGTGGCATGCCCCACCCTTCCCCGAAGGACGGGAACAACAGGGCCCGTGCATTGCGCATCAAATCAATAAGGTCCCTGTCGCTCACATCATTGAGTTCGCGAACCGTCGTGCCCGACAAGGGGCCGCGATCAAGCACCGCCAGAATGTTTTCGTTTTCCCAGCCGCGCTTGCCCACCACCACCAGGCGGGGACAGGTGGTCTCGGCCGACTGGGCAAGATCGCGCCAGACATTGAGCAGCAGCAGATGGTTCTTGCGCGGCTCAATCGTGCCAATCATCACGAAATAGGGATCCTCCGCACCCTGCTCGGGCGGCGGGGGCGCGCTGCTAAGAAAATGGGGTTCGACCCCGATATGGCAAACAACCGTGTTCGGTGCCGGCAAGTCCTGCTGCGCGCACCAGTCCGTCAGGGCCTCCCGCGTCGCCTTGGAATTGGCGATGATGAGCGGATCGAGGGGCAGGATGGCACGCAGACGTTTGGCGTGGCCTTCATCGTCATGGAGGCGGACATATTCGGGGAACTGAATGGGGATGAGATCGTGGATAAAAAAGGCAAATTGGGTGCGATACTTCGTGAGCAGATGAAGATAGAGCGGGCCATTGTCGATCCCATGGTGACTGACATTGAGATAAACACAGCGGCCATAGCTGCGAAGAGCCTTGCCGAGAAGCGGATCAAGCACGTCGCAGAAGCTGGGCTCACGGAGGAAAAAACCGTCATCAAGGGGGCGTTCCGCCCGTGCCAGAGGCGACGAGACGTTCCAGCGCCGGGCCAGACAGTCAACCAACTCGCCCGAGATACTCTCTGGGATCAAGCGCAGCCGTCCCCCCACCTGACTGGCGAAAACGACATCGAAGCCGTGCTGGCGCAGCGCCCATCCGGCATAGGCGATTTCCACCCTGTCAATGCCCGTTGCCGTGCGGGCGTGGCGCCGCCCGACGAGACGGCTGATATCGAACAGCAGCAGATTCGAGGCAGCCGATCGCTTGGCCATGGCCTCTACCGACCCCATTTCATGTTGAGACTGAACTTCAAGGCGCCCACGGACGGATCGAACCGGACAACATCCGGCAGATCGTTGCTCAGCCCCAGGATATAACGCCAGGCCGGTGCCTGCATGATCGACGGGCTCACCGGCACATACTGCGCAGCGCGCATGGACGCCGCCGTAAAGGCCTCAGGACCGGCGAACACTTTACGCTTACCCAGAAAGCGGCGCTGCGGCATGGCGAAGAACTGGGCCTCATAGAGCGTGCCGGAGGACAGACTTGCCACCATGGACACATTGGGCGCGCCCAACACATCATAGGCGTTCATGTCGAGCCACACGGCGCCCATGTCCGTCACCAGCGCCTGCATACCCTCGGGATCTTCCAAATAGGGGTGCGGCTTGTAAAAAACGTGGCTGAAATCCCGCCTCAAATCACCAAGGGCCGCGCGCAACTCGTTCTCGCCGGCAATCACGCCATTGTCGATCAGGGAGGCGTCGATTTTGATCTGCCCAAAGAACACCGCGCTGCCCGGCGGCAGTTGGTCGTCACGGATAATCCGCGCGCTGCGCGCCGCCGAGACGCGTGCGCAATCGAAAACACTTTCGGGGTCAAGGGCGAGATGCTCAAGACGCTCACAATACCGATCCACATTGGAACGCACGCCGAAAACATAATCGGCCAGAAAGCGGATGGGATGGGTTGTGAAATCGATATACGGAATATCGAATTCATCGAAAATCGCGATCAGGTAGGGCGGCGCTTCGAAGGACAGCACGAGGGCATCCTGGAAACGCGCGGCGATCTTGGCGCGCAAGTCGCTGCTGGGCACTTCGTCATAAAGGGCCGCCCAACCCTCCGAAGAGAACTCGCGAAACAGGCTGCGATAGACCGCCACCCGGGAGGCCGGGTCCGGATAGGCGAACTCGATGATCGGCGTCACGTCCTTCTGCGCCAATCGCCCGACCATTTCGCCAAGCAATTTTGTCAGCCAACGAATATTGAGCGCCTGCGGATTGGGCAGCCGATCGACCTGGCGGTCGTCGACCTTATAGAGATCCGAGGTGATGAGGAGACGGGAGACGTCCATAGGACCCAAGACAAGATGTTGGAGGGTGGAACCACAAAACGGCCCCTCGTCTAACCGAAAAACGCACGGGAGTACAGGCGCGAAAGAGGGAGGTGCCGCAGAACACTGTCAATCGGAGCGACGCCGTCCCCCGTCTTGCCCACTCAGCGCCACGTAGTCGACGAGGGCCGGCGCCCCGAGAAACCTGCGGAACTGCCCTTCAAGAGCGCAAATGACCCTGCCCCACAAGGCAGACCAGATGGCAAGCGGTCAACACAGCCAATGTCCTGTCGCATTCTGAAAGCCCTGTCATCAAGATACCGTCGCAAAGCGGATGGAGCGCTTCCACACCAAGTAAAAACTCCCCAAAACGCGCGTCCTTGCGCTCAGCATGGGGCGCATTTCCCAATAGGCGTGGGGTGACGGTAGAGAGAGTTGTAACGCCGCCTCGATCGCATACCCTTACCAGGCCACGGCATTTAGAAAACCGTAAAAGAATAGGGGATGGATCACCTGGTCGGTAACCAGATCCATCCGGCCGGTGCGCTGCAAGGTGGCCCCTTAGCGTTCAGCGCTTTTACCGTGCAAACCGTGCTGGCGCTCCAGAAAAATGCCATTGAGGAACCCCAGCGCCCCCATGATGGCGAGACGATCTGCCTGGAAATCAACAAGGTCTCGTTGACGGACACTGACCGCACCGTGATCGGCGTTCTTGGTACATACCTGAAAACCCTTTACAGGCTCGTCAAGCACTTCATGCAGGCGGAAAGTTCGAGTACGTGCAAATTTGGTGGTTCAAGCTTCGGTCTTGCCACTCCCAAGAAGCAGGCCAGTCTCATGGGCGACGACCTTACCGTGTCCAGTGAGGCCGGTGCCGGCTCAATATTCCGTTTCTCCTTTGAAACGATGCCATGCCGTGTGCCGGGCCTGAAAGGCGATCCGCCTGGAAACAGAGACGGCCCTACCCAAGTCATAGCGGGGTCGCCACTTGCCCCAGGAGTCTCGGACTTCCTCGCATTTGCGGGTTCTCGTGGTCGATGACAGCCCGATCAATCGGAAGGTCCTGCGCCTTTGTCTAAAACCCCTCGATATCGTTCCGAAAGAGGCCGAGCATGGCCGCGGGCTGGACGGATACGTTTCCGCATCCATCGCTCCTAGAGCCCATTCAATGATCTCCGAGTCATTGAATGGGCTCTAGCGTATTGATT
>CAYYTT010000070.1:0-15711 GCA_964474635.1 uncultured Alphaproteobacteria bacterium
TCAATCTGCCCAATCTGGTCACGGTCGGGGCCGTTGATGTGGCCTTGAAGCCGGCCGGCTTCACGAGCTATGGCAAGTCCATCGATCTTTATGCCAATGGCTTTGAGGTGCCGAGCAAAGTGCCCGGCGGCATGCCGATCAATATCTCCGGCACATCCCTCGCGGCGCCCCAGGTGGCCAATCTTGCCGCCAAACTGCTCGCCTTGCAGCCCGAGCTGAGCGTGGAAGACGTGGTCCGCATCATGACGCAGACCGCCACACAGGAAGGCGAACGCACCTTGCCCGTCATCCATCCCGCCGCCGCCATCGCATCGTTGGAGGAGTAATCGATCGGCGATTTGTCACTGAGAGCGCGAGGCGATCCATCGGCCCCGCGCTTAAGGCTGGGAGGGCGGCCCGGTGCTGCTGCGCCGCCTTCCCTGAGCGCCCCAAAAGGTCGGATTGGGGGCGCGTGAGCGAAACAAAAACCACAGCAACGGCGCGCTGACGTTGGATTGATCCGGATGTCTCGCCCGTTGCTCCAAAAAACAAGCGCGGCGGCTCTCCCAAAGAGGAGACCCGCCGCGTCATCGTTTTGAGCCGTCTTTTTGCCCATAGACGGTGTGCGGATTACCTGACGCCGCGCCAATCCACCCAGTGCGCCGCGGCCGCTGGATCAAAGATCCTTGTTCGGATTGATCAGGTATTTCGCGCCCGTTGATTTCGCGTTGTAGGCCGCGATCACTTCGGGCTTCAGGGCCTCGCGCAGGGAAATCTCCGCCGTGTAGTGGCTCGCGAAGGTGGTTTTGAGTTCCGCGAGGACACGGGCGCGCAGCTTTTCGCGGCCCTCATGGCCGATTTTCTGCAGGAACGGGGTCAGCAGCCAGCCGCCCACGCCCCAGGCCATGCCGACCCCGGGGGGCAGGGTGGTCTGGGACAGATCGAGCCGGCCGTAGATATAGACCTGCTTATGCTGGGCCGAGCCGTAGCGGCTGAACTCCTTGGCCGTCCGGTTCAGGGCGGCTTCCATGGCCACGACGATCTGGCCGGCGAGGGGGCCGCCGCCGATGGCGTCAAACCCGAGCGTCGCGCCTGTGTCGGCCAGGGCGTCGATTAGGTCCGCCATGAATGTCTCGCTCGAGGAGTTCACAACGGTTTTGGCGCCGATGCCGCGCAGCAGGGCCTCCTGCTCGGGCTTGCGCACGATATTGACGAGGTCGATGCCGTCGGCGAGGCAGATTTTGTTGAGCATCTGGCCCAGATTGGAGGCCGCCGCCGTGTGCACGAGCGCTTTGTGGCCCTCCATGCGCATGGTTTCGGTCATGCCGAGCGCCGTCAGCGGATTGACGAAACAGGAGGCCCCTTCGGCCGGCGTGATGCCGTCTGGCAGTTCCATCACTTGCATGACATGGAGCGTGCGATACTGGGCATACATCTCCCCGCCGAGCGCGGCGACGGTCTTGCCAAGGAGGGCCTGGGCCGCATCGGAACTGCCGGCCTTGACCACGACGCCGGCGCCCTCATTGCCCACGGGCATGGCCTGGTCGAGCCGGGCCCCCATGGCGCGCAGGCCCGCGGGCGGGATTGTCGCCGTGATGGTGGGATGGGTCGGCGTGCCGCCGGGCCGCGCCGTGCCCATGTCGGCCGCGCCCACCAGCAGGCCAAGGTCGGACGGATTGATGGGTGTGGCTTCCACGCGGACCACCACTTCATCGGGCCCGGGCTCGGCCATGGGCACATCGACGAGCGAAATTTCCAGCTCGCCGCTCGATTTTGCTTCTGATCTCAGTTGCAGTCCCATGTCGCCCGCCATGTCGCGCTCCCTCTAAGATTGGTCTTCGCCACAGCCTAGCCGGTTCGCCGTGCCCGACCAGCCTCTAAATCCACCGGCCCCTCACCGCGAAAGCGCCCGGCCTTTTCAAGATGGTTTGCGCCGTGTGCGTGTGCGCGGGCGCCAGATGCCCAAGATGACCTGGGCAACGCACAGGGCCATGATGACCCACAAACCGAGCCACTCGCCGGCGATGGCCGCCTCAAGCTTGTCCGGGGAGGCCCCTTCGACCACTTGCTGGGCCACCTTTTCGGCATGGGCGGATTGGCCGGCCACATGCACGAGCGTGCCCTGGAACAGGGGCAGGCCAAGCAGGAACTTGAACCAGACCCAGGCCTTGTCGTGGTAGGGCTTATGCACGGCCATGGCGATAAGGCCGCTGATGAGAGCCACACCGAGCGATGGGATCAGGACATAGTCGCTGATCGCCTGGACCGTCCGGCGCAGATCGGCATAGGCGGCCGGTGTGTCCTGGGGCGCGGCGATCAGCAGGATCATATAAGCCGCCAGACCGCCAATGAGCCCGCCGCTCGACAGGGTGTGGAGGATTTTCAGCGTTTTGCGCATGCCGTCCCCTGCTCTGGCGCCGCTGCCGGCATCTGGCGCCGCTGCCGGCGCGGTCATTCCGCTTTCTCCGGGACCAGGACTGTAGCAAGCCGGATCGCTGAGCAAAATCCCGGTTATTCAGGCTGTCCAACCGATTGACCGGCCCCTGGGGAGGCCCTTTCCGCCGTGAATAATCCGCCCAAAGAGCGTAGAGTCTTCGGGCCGGCCCGGGCATGGCACAACGCCCTTTTGATTGGCCGCTGGCCGGGCTCGCGCTAGGATCTAGTGCAGCGGCACATTCAGATAATCCGGTTTCATGCCGTCATGGCGAGCAAAGCGACGCCATCCAGGGCAACGAAATCCCGAGCCAGTGGCCCGGGATCGCCGCGCCGCCCAAGAGCGGCTCGCGATGACAAGCTGCACCATCTGAATGACTCAATGCACTAGGTGCGAGGATCTGGGAGCGGGGATCTGGGAGCGGGGGGCAAGAAGGAGCCGAGCTCCGGCGCGTGTGGTTATCATCCGTATGCGCATGCAAAATTGGAACCCGATCATGGCCAGATCCTCCGCCCATCGTGGCACATTTCTTGGGCCGGTCGATCGTCGCTTTGAAAGGCTGTTCCTTCGGGCCCTGAGGCAAAAACTCAACCAAAGGGGCGGGCAAAAGGGGCTGGATACCAAGGACCATTTGCGCGCCATTGGGGCCAAGGCCGAGGCGTTCTGGCAAACCGACAGTCTGTCCTATGACGATGCTACAACGAGGGGGCATCACTGGGCCGCATGCCTGGTGCGGGCAAGCGAGGAGCTCTTGGCCGCACATATTCGCGACGAAACGGAGCGTCTCCAGGTCATTGAATACGCCCTATTGAAACCGGGGGCGGGCATGATCAAGCTCCTGATGCGCCTCATGTTGGTGTTCAGTGCGGACCGCTTCAGGACCCTAACGCGGTATACCGAGGACCGGGTGCCGCCGCGCTATGGGCCGGCTTTCGCATTCACAGTCCTGGCGGCGGAGCCGGACTGTTATGTGCAGGGTGTCACCCGGTGTTTCTACAATGATTATTTCCGTTCGGTGGGGTGCGCGCATCTCACCCGCCTGTTTTGTGCCTTTGATCGTCTGTGGATCGATCAAATCGATCCCAGGCGCGATGAGGTCCGTTTTGAACGGCCGACGACCTTGGCCCAAGGCGACGACTGCTGCCGTTTTGCCTTTCACCGCGCCCCCCTTCGTGAACCGGCAGGCGAAAGACGCGGCCGGGCGGCTCGCCATGTGCTTTGCCTGCGTGAGTTAAAGACGGGCACGGATCGGCCAGCGAAGGCGCCCGAGCGTTTTCCCGACAGCCCGCCACCGCGAGGGTGGATCCCCGGGATCAAATGCGTCAGACTGTATGTTCTGACTATTTGTCATTTTCGAGTCGGCTGCTATAAGCCGTGGTGACGCGCGTTTTGGCGCGTCCGGCCGCGCGAGGCCGTGTCCGGCAAAAAGTCGAGCCACACCCCGTGAATGTGGATGACGGCTCGCCCATTTGCTGAATAGTGTATCTGCACATACAACAGTCATGACCCCGGGGAGGGTGAACCATGGGCTCGTTTTTTCACGCGGTAGGCCGCCTTGGCATGGCCGGGGTGATCATCGCCGTCGGTCTCGCTATGGCGGTGGGCTTGATCACGGTCAGGACTGCCCGGGGCGATGCGGCGCCAACCCCGCGCACGGTGGCCGTCACCCGGGTCCTGGAGCTGGACACTTTTGTTGCGGAACGGAAATTCGCCGGGCGAATCGTTCCCCAACAGATTTCCGACCTGTCCTTTGAACTGGGCGGGCGGATCACGGCCTTGCGCGCCGACGACGGGGACACGGTGACCCGGGGCCAGCGCCTCGCCGAGCTTGATCCGGAACAGCTTGAAAACCGGAAGGCGGAACTGGAGGGGCAAAAGCGGGAGGTGGAAGCCCAGTTGCGCCGCGCCGAAGCGACCTTTGACAGGACCCAGGAACTGGTACCGCGCGGCTTTGCCACCCAACAGGAACTCGACAACATCACCGCCGAACGCGACGGCGCCCGGGCGCGGCTGCGCCAGATCGAGGCGGCCTTGCGTTCGGTTGAGGCGGACCTTACGGACACGGTGCTGCTCGCCCCCTTCGCCGGCCAGATCGTTCGGCGTTATGTGGATGAGGGCACGGTCGTGCAACCGGGGACGGCCGTCTACCGCTTGAACGAGACTGGCGTGCTGGAGGCCCGCGTGGGCATCCCGCCGACCTTCCGGAACAAGGTTTCGGTGGGCAACAGCTACCGGATCTCGGTGGGGCGTTTGTCCACGGACGGTTTTGTCATGGCCATCGTTTCGGACGTGAACACGCGCACGCGCACCCTCACCGTGATCCTGGAAATCCGGGAGGACCCGGGTTTTGTGGCGCGCGATCTGGTGCGTTTGTCCTTGAAGGAAGAAATTCGCGAGACCGGTCTGTGGGTCCCCGCGACGGCCCTCAATGAGAGCCTGCGCGGCCTTTGGGCGGTTTATGTGGTTGATCTGGAGGCCGGCAGCGGCGGCGAACGCGGCACCGTTCGGCGCAAGGATGTGGAGATCGTCCACATTGAGGAGGACCGGGTCTATGTCCGCGGCACGCTCGAGGACGGCGACCTCGTGGTGGCCTCCAGCGCGTTTCGCCTCGTGCCCGGCCAGATCGTCAAGGTGGTGACCGATGAGGTGACACCCGGTCCCGAAGGGCGCGGCGGACCCGAGGACGGCGCCGGGCGCGGCTCCCGGAACGGCCCCCCGAACGGCGCCCAGAACGGCCCAAATGGTCCCGTTGAAGGTCGACGTGACCGCGAGAGCGGGGAGGGCACGGCGATATGACCGTCTTTTACGATAATATCCGCCTTCTGATCCTCACCATCGCGATCATTCTCGTTGGCGGTCTCTCGGCGCTCTTCACCATGCCCCAGGAGGAAGACCCGAAGATCACCAATCGCTTCGCGACCATCGTCACGTCCTTTCCAGGCGCTAGCGCAAGCCGGGTCGAGGCCCTCGTCACGGAGAAAATCGAAAACGAGCTGCGTGAAATTGCCGAAATCGAGGAAATCTCGTCCACGTCGCGGACCGGCATTTCGGTGGTCACTGTCGAATTAAAAGACACGATCTACGACACGGATGGTCCCTCCTCCATCATCCGGGACGCCCTTGCCGACGCGGAACGCAACTTCCCCGCCAATGTGCCGCCGCCCGAATTCGACGACGACCGCACCTATCCCTTCACCATCAAGGTGGGTCTGACCTGGGAAGCCACCAGCGAGCCCAGTCTGTTGATCCTGAAACGGATCGCCGAGGATCTGCAGGATCGCCTGCGCAATGTGCCCGGCACGGAATATGTGGAACTGTTCGGTGCGCCGCGGGAAGAAATCGTGGTGTCGATCAATGCGGCCGTGGTGGAATCCCTCGGCCTGTCCCGCCAGGACATCGCCCAGGCCATCGGCGGTGCCGACTCCAAGGTGTCGGCGGGCCAGTTTCGGGGCAACCGCAATGAATATATCTTCGAAGTCCGGGGGGAACTGAACTCCCTCGACCGGTTGCGTGAAGTGCCGATCCGCCAGGATGAAAGCGGCGCCATCGTGCGGGTCGGCGATGTGGGGCGGGTCGACCGCCGTCTCGTCTCACCGCCCGATCAGCGGGCCCAGGTCAACGGCAAGCCGGCCGTTGTGATCGCCACGCGGCTTGAGAGCAATCTGCGCGTGGGCGATTGGTCCGCCCAGGTGCGTGAGCGGATCGCGCAGTTCGAAGAGACCCTGTCGGCCGGCATCGGGATCGAGATCATCTTTGATCAGAGCGCCTATTCCGAGGAACGCTTTTCGGATCTGATCAACAATCTGCTTGTGGGCGCCGGCCTCGTCGTGGCGGTCCTGTTCATCACGCTGGGCTGGCGGTCCTCGTTGATCGTGGCCGCCGCCATTCCCATGACCGGGCTGGCCTCCCTGGTGGCGCTCAATATCATGGGTTTTCCCATCAATCAGATGTCCATCACCGGGCTGATTGTTGCCTTGGGCCTCCTTGTTGATGCGGCCATTGTGATGACGGATGCGATCCGCCGTCGTTTGCTCGACGGCCTGGCGCCGCGCGAGGCGGTGCGCGTTTCCGTCGCCCGCCTGTGGGTCCCCCTGTTCAGCTCCACTCTGACGACCGTTCTCGCCTTCGCGCCCATCAGCCTGTTGCCGGGTGCGGTCGGAGAGTTCGTGGGCCCCATTTCGGCGAGCGTGATTTCAATGCTCGTGCTTTCCTTTCTCCTGGCACTGACGATTGGCGCCGCGCTCAGCGGCATATTCCTGCCGGGCGGTTTGCGCAATGTGCGCGACGCCGACCATGTGCCGTTCTGGATCGGCGGGATTTCCGTGCCGGTCCTCGGCGGCCTGTTCCGCTCCGTCCTGCGCGTCAGCTTGAAGGTGCCGCGCCTGTCCATCCTGGCCGCCCTTGTTCTGCCCTTTGTGGGTTTTGCGGCCATGCCAACCTTGCCGGATGCGTTCTTTCCCGAAGCGGACCGCAACCAGTTCCACATTCAGCTTAGATTGCCGTCCCAGCGCTCCATCGAGGAGACCACGCGGGTGGTCGATCAGGCCTATGACCTTTTGATGGCGCGCGAGGACATCGAAAGTGTGCAGTGGTACATCGGCAGCAGCGTGGCGAAATTCTATTATAATCTGCCCTCGGATCAGGATGGCGTCGGCAGTTTTGCCGAGGCCATGGTGACCACCAAAAGTCTGCGCGGCATGTATGACCTCATCAACGACGTGCAGCATGACCTTGATGCGGCCTTCCCCAATGCCCAGTTCGTTGCGCGCCAACTCCTCCAGGGCCCGCCCGTGGCCGCACCGGTGGAGCTGCGTTTCTTCAGCGAAGACCTGACGGTGCTCCAGGATCTGGGCGAGAAGGCCCGGTTGATCCTGAGCCGGATCCCGCAAGTGACCCATTCGACGGCCAGCATCGCCGGCGGGGAGCCGAAACTGTGGCTCAATGCGGACCAGGATGATGCGCGTCAGGCCGGCCTGTCCCTGGTGGATATCGCCGGCGCGCTCGATTCCCAATTGGAAGGCACCTTCGGGGGCACTATTGTGGAGGGTTCGGAGGAATTGCGCGTGCGGGTGAGGCTCGATGACGAGGCCCGCTCCCGGTTTGAGGAACTGGCCTCGCTCTATGTTCTGGCGCCTTCGGGCCCGGGGGCGAGCGTGGAGGAAACCGGTCTGGTGGATTTCCAGGCGACGCCCATCAGCGCCCTCGGCGACATCGTGCTGGAGCCTGAGGCCAGCGTGATCACCCACTACCAGGGCGAACGGGTCAACACGGTGCTCGGCTATATCGAGGCGGGCACGCTGCCCTCCACGGCGCTCGCCCAGTTTCGCCGGCTGTGGGAGGAGGCGGGCTATGCCGATGATATGCCGCCCGGTTCCCGGTTGTCCGTGGGCGGCGATGCGGAGGCTCGCTCCAATGCCGTCGGCGCGCTTCTCGCCTCGGTCGGTCTCATCGTGGTGCTGATGATCGCCACGGTCGTGTTGACGTTCAGTTCCTTCCGGCTCAGCGCCGTGGTCTTTGCCGTGGCGTTCCTGTCCATGGGACTTGGCATTCTTGCGCTGGCCGTCTTCGATTTTCCCTTCGGCTTTCAGCCCTTGATCGGGATCATCGGTCTCATCGGCGTGGCCATCAACGCGGCCATCATCATCCTGTCGGCGCTCCGACTAGACCCGGCGGCCATCGACGGGGATCCAAACCATATCGAGGAAACGGTCATGGAGGCGAGCCGCCACATCGTCTCGACCACCCTGACCACCTTTGGCGGCTTTCTGCCCCTGATCCTCTCCGTGGGCGGATTTTGGCCGCCCTTCGCCACGGCCATCGCCGTGGGTGTGCTTTTGTCCACGGTGATCTCGTTCTTCTTTGTGCCGCAGATGTTCCTGCTGATCACCCGGTCGAGGCCCGTGCGGGCGCGCATCGGCGTCGGGGCATAGAAGAAATCCCCGCGCTCAAGGCGGGCCGGCGCGGGCCGCCTCGCCTTGAGCCCATTATGGCGTGGGCGCGTTATGACGAATGGTCGGCGAGAGCCTGGAGAACCGAGTCGCGGCTGACGATGCCGCGAAAAGGGCCCTTGCGGTCGGCGCTGCTGACGGGGAGCGGGTGGGGCGAGGCCATCAGGGGGCGAAAGATCTTTTCCATGGCCATGTCTTCGGTCAGCACCGGGATTTTCATGGTGATCTGACCCACCGAAACACTCGGTGCGTCCGCCGCGCCGCGGGCCGCATCGGCGGTGAGCACGCCCATGGGCGCGCCCCGCCGGTCGATCACATAGGCCTCCCTGACACCCGCCGAGGTCATTTCGCGCAAGGCCGTGAAGGGCTTGTCGCCCTCCCGCACAACAACCGGCGCCCGCTGCGCCAGGTGCCCCGCGGTCAGCACCTTGGCCCGGTTCGCATCGCGCATGAAGGTGGCCGCGTAACCCGGTTCCGGGCGCAGGACGAGATCCGCCGGCGTACCCACCTGGACAAGCTGACCGGCCTCAAGCAGGGCAATCTGATCGCCCAGGCGCAGGGCCTCGTCGAGGTCGTGGGTGATGAACACAAGCGTGCGTTGCTCCTCGGCGAGGAGGCTTTGCAGCAGATCCTGCATATCCTTGCGGATCAGGGGATCAAGCGCACTGAAGGGTTCGTCCATGAGCAGAATATCAGCCTGGGTCGCAAGTGCCCGGGCGAGTCCCACGCGCTGGCGCATGCCCCCCGAAAGCTGATTGGGCAGGGCATATTCGTAGCCTGAGAGGCCGACCTTGGCGAGCTGAGCGGCTGCGGCGGCGTGCCTGTCCTTCTTGGCCACGCCGCTGATTTCAAGGCCATAGGCGGCATTGTCGAGCACGGTGCGATGGGGCAGCAGGGCGAAATGCTGAAAGACCATCGCCATGCGCTCCCGCCGCAGGCCCCGCAGGTCAGCGGCGCCGAGCGCGGTGACGTCCAGTTGGCTCTCGCCATCCTCAAGCACCACCCGGCCGCGCGTTGGCTCGATGAGCCGGTTGATGAGGCGCACCAGGGTGGATTTTCCCGATCCCGACAGGCCCATGATCACCGTAGTCTGGCGATCCGGGATGGTGAGGGAAATGTCCCGCAGGGCCACCGTGTGGCCCGTCCTGGCCCGGATCTCAGCCGCTTTCAGCCCCTCATCAACGAGGTGCAGCGCGCTCTGCGGGTTGGGCCCGAAAACCTTTGTCAGGGCATCAAGGATCAGGGTCATGGTCGTTGTCCGGATGGCGTGGCCGTCTCTTGCCCCACGGATGCGGCCCCCTCCAGGGCGCCGTCTTCGGCCCCGTCCTGGTCGGCCTGGAGGCTCTCCAGGCGTTGACCGTAGGCCTGGGTGATCCGATCAAGGACGATGGCGAGGGCGACAATGGCGATGCCCGCCGTCAGGCCCCGGCCCACATCCAGGGTCTGGATGCCCCGCAAAATCTCTTCGCCCAGGCCCCGCGCCCCGATCATGGACGCGAGCACCACCATGCTGAGGGCCATCATGGTGGTCTGATTGATGCCGGCCATGATGCTGGGCAGGGCGAGTGGCAGTTCCACCCGCCAGAGCTTTTGGCCCGCGCTGGCGCCAAATGCATCGGCCGCCTCCACCACGTCCTTCTGGACATGTCGCAGGCCGAGATCGGTCAGGCGGATCACCGGCGGGGTCGCATAAATCAGGGTGGCGATGATCGCTGGCACCTTGCCAAGACCGAACAGGAGCAGGGCCGGAATGAGATAAACGAAGGCGGGCAGGGTCTGCATGGCGTCGAGCACCGGCGCGGCCACGGCGCGCGCGAGCGCGCTGCGCGACAAACCGATCCCGATGGGCAAACCGATGGCGACGCTGAGGCCCATGGCGGTCAACATTAGCGCAAGCGTCTGCATCGCCAGGTCCCAAAAACCCAAAAGCCCGATCAAAAAAAGCGACGCGGCGACGCCGAAGGCAAGCAGGATCTGGCGACTGGCGTGGAGGGCAAGGCCCGCGAAGAGCACAACGACGGCCCACCAGGGCAAAGCCTGCAGGCCCTGCTCAAAGCGCACGAGAAGCCAAAGCAGGCCGGCACTGATCGCCTCAAAGACCGGGCCATAATTGGTCACCAGCCAGTCAATGAAGTCATTGACCGCATCCTCAATGCCGGTGAGCTCAAGATCGTCTGGAAACATGCCGGGCCTTCCGTTGGAACCGGGCCCTGTCACGGCGGGGCCTAGCGGACCGACATTCAACCATGTCCGGCGAAAGGGGCCAAATCGCAACCTGGCCCCGCGCCGGTTTGCCCCGGCTTACTTTTCGCCGGCCAGTTCGAAGAACTTCATGGTCTGCTCGCCGCCCTGGAAATAGGCCTTCGCGGCGCTGTCGTCGGTGATCTGATCCCAATGCTCGAGGACTTTTTCCGCCGTCAAGGACTGGTCGCGGCCAAGGCACAGGCCCCGGGTCTCCACAACCTTGGACTGGGCGAACACGCCCGCGCCGGCGGTCATGATGACGCCGGTGGGGGCGTCCTTGGCACACAGGACGATCACGGCCGGGGTCACGAATTCCGGCTTCAGCATCTCCAGGGCCTCAGGCGGCATCAGGTCTTCGGTCATGCGCGTCGCGGCCACGGGGCAAATGGTGTTGACGTGGATGTTGTCCTTCTGCCCCTCAAGCTTGAGCGTATTCATGAAACCCACCTGGGCAAGTTTCGCCGCGCCGTAATTGGTCTGGCCGAAATTGCCATAAAGGCCGGTCGAAGACGTGGTCATGATGATGCGCCCGTATTGCTGCTCGCGCATGACCGGCCAGAAGGCTTTGGAGCAGTAAACGGCGCCCATCAGGTGCACGTCGACGACGAACTCAAAGTCGTCGAGGGTCATTTTGGAGAAGGACCTGTCGCGCAGCACCCCGGCATTATTGATGAGCACATCGCAGCGGCCAAAGGCGTCCAGGGTCTCCTTCACCAGCAGCGCCACGCCTTCCTTGCTTGAAACGCTGGAGCCATTGGCGATGGCTTCACCGCCCATGGCCTTGATTTCGGCGACGACTTTCTCGGCCGCCTCGGAGGAGCCGCCGGTGCCGTCCACGGCACCGCCCAAATCGTTGATGACGAGCTTTGCGCCGCGCCGGGCCAGTTCCAGGGCGTGGGCGCGGCCAAGCCCGCCGCCGGCGCCGGTCACGACGGCCACTTGATCGTCAAAACGAATGGTCATGGGTGTCTCCTTCGACTGAACGCCCGGCGCCGTCACTGGGCGGGGGCCATCGGTATCATCGCGCGATTTCTTGAGCTTGCAGCCCTTGGGGCGTTCAGCCCTTGGGTTCAAAAGGCCCGGGGCCGTCCGCGGTGCCTTTGGGGACCGGCGAGAGCCCCTCCAGGGCATCGTCAGTAGTGTTAGGGCGTGCCCCACCCGGGGGCAAGCAAGGCGGTGCGGCGGATGCGGCACCGGCCACATCTGCTTGGCACGCAACCCGGCCATGCGATCTTCGCGCATTGGCCCGGCGTTTCCGGCCCCACATGGGCTCTATTGTCTCACTAAGAGACGGCCAACCACAGTGGGAGTGCCATCATGCGCGCCGTTCTGAGGATCCTCGAAATTCTGGCCCTGGCCGCCCTGGTCTTTGGGTTCGTCTATCTGACCTACACGCAGATCGGTAACGGTCTGCTTTAACGGGAGGGCCCGATCCGCGCTTGTCCCCCACGAAACGGTCCCGGCGGATGGGATCGTTCGGAGCGAAAGGGACTCGCGCTGATCGGGCCCGGCCTCCTAGAGTGCCGCCAAGTGGTTGGATCCGATGGCGCAACCGGTGAGCGAAGCACCGGGCGCGGGCCGGATCCGCGGTGGCGGAAATCATGGAGGCGCGGCCCATGGCCCATTGGCCCCTGGCCCTTCAAAGTGCGTGCGGCATCGTCGCCATGGTGGGGATCGCCTGGTCGCTCAGCCTCGACCGGCGGGCCATCGATTGGCGCATGGTGGTAACCGCGATCGGCATGCAGATCGGCCTGGCGGTTTTGTTGCTGACGGTGCCCTTCGCGAGGCAAGTCCTGCTCGGTTTCACCCCGGCCATTGAGGCCATCCAGGGGGCGAGCGCCACGGGAGCCCGCTTTGTGTTCGGCTATCTGGTGGACACGCCGCCGCCCTTCGTGCCGGTCGGCGAGGGCGGCAACTACACGCTCCTGGCCTTTCAGGTTTTGCCCCTGGTGATCGTGGTCTCGGCCCTGTCGGCCCTGTTGTGGCACTGGCGCATTTTGCCCGTGCTGACCCATGGCTTTGCCTGGGCCCTGCGCCGAACGCTGGGGATCGGTGGGGCGGCCGGGCTGGGCACGGCGGCCAACCTGTTCATGGGCATGATCGAGGCGCCATTGTTCATTCGCGCCTATCTTGACCGGTTGTCGAAGGGCGAGATGTTCCTGCTTATGTCCGTCGGTCTTGCTACGATTTCCGGCACGGTGCTGGTGCTGTTCGCCAATCTGCTGGAGCCGGTGGTGCCGGGCGCGCTCGCCCACATTCTGACCGCGTCGCTGATTTCGCTGCCCGCCGTGATCATGATCGCCAAGATCATGGTGCCGGACGACGGGGTGACGCCGGCGGATCTGGGCGCGAACGGTTTGCGCTATGAGGGCTCGGTCGATGCCATGGTGCAGGGCACGCGGGAGGGCCTGTCCCTGTTCCTGACGATCACGGCCATTTTGCTTGTTATCGTGGCCCTGGTGACCCTGGCGGACAGCATGCTCGCCGCCATTTTGCCGGAGGTGGCCGGCGCGCCCTTGAGCGTGCGGCGGATCTTTGGCTGGTTGTTCGCGCCCCTGGTGTGGTTGTTCGGGATCCCGTGGCAGGAGGCGCCGGCGGCCGGCGCCCTGATGGGCACGAAGACCATTTTGAATGAGTTCTTTGCCTATTTGGACCTGGCCGCCCTCCCCGAAGAGACCTTGAGCCCGCGCAGCCGCGTGATCATGCTCTACGCCATGTGCGGCTTTGCCAATCTGGGCAGCGTCGGCATGCTGATTTCCACGATCGGCACGCTTGTGCCCGAGCGCCGCGCCGAAGTGGCGAGCCTGGGCATGCGAGCGCTTGTTGCGGGCACCCTGGCGACGGGCATGACCGGCGCGGTGGTGGGTCTGCTTCCGCTTTAAGGCCGGGCCAAAACCGGGCCCGCGAGCCGTCAAAGATGCCCTTGGGTATAAACAAGAGAGGCAAAGCCCATGATCCTGGTCCTCGGCGCCCTTGTTCTGCTGGCGGCCGCCGGCACCGCCGCCGCCGCGGTATTCGGCATCACCGCGCCCTTTGCCCTGCCGATTGAGGGGCCGGGCGGACCGCTGAACGGCTGGTTGATCGTGACCCTCGGGGCGCTGCTGATCGCCTTTGCCGGCGCCTTTCGACTGCCGCGCGGTCAACGGTTCCTGTCGTTGCTCTCGCTCGACGCGGCGGTTCTTTTGTGTGTCGTGGCGCTTGTCTGGGGGCCTAAACTGAGCGCGGTGCAGCCGGAAATTTTGTCCGCCAGCAACCGTTTCTGGACCCTGTTCGATCTCGTGATGTACTCGGTCATTGCCCTTGTGCTCATGAATGCGGGGTTGTTCAGTCGAGGGGGGCGGCGGCGCGATGACGATGAAGACGACCCAAGACGTTAAGGGGCCACCACGCTAACCGGCCGCATGCGCGCAACGGGCGCGGCGCGGGCCCTGTCAAAGCCTGAACCCGGCTCCGGCCCGTTCCATCGGGCAAGGGGTCACTGGAGGACACGACGTGCATTCTGATTTCGACCACGTCTCGACGCTCGACAGCCCGAAGGTCCTGGTGATCGGTGCCACGGGCTTTATTGGAGCGCCCCTGGTGCGTCACCTCGAGGCCATGAATGCGACGGTCTATGCCATGCATCGCGGCCTGACGGCCGAAGTGCAACTGGGCGAGGAAGTGGTGTGCGACCGGGAAGACTCGGTTCGACTGAGCAACCTCGCCCGTCTGGAGCGTTTCGACGTGGTCATCGATCTGCTGGCCATGACGGTGCGTCAGACATTGCCGGTCCTCTATGCCCTCAGTGGGCGGATCAAGCGCTATATTCTGATCAGCAGCGCCGACGTGTATCGCAACTACGAAGGCCTGCATCGCAAGGCCTCGCCCGACCACATCGAAACCCTCGATGAGGACGCCCCCCTGCGCACCACGCGCTATCCTTATAAGGCGGCCGACGGATCCCCCTTGATCAAGCGCTTTCCCGCCGATTACGACAAGATCCCCATCGAAGGGGCGGTCCGTGCCCAGACGGGCTTTGAGTGGACGATCCTGCGCCTGCCGATGGTCTACGGCCCCGGCGACCGTCAGCGCCGCTTTGCCGGCCTGATCCGGCGCATGGCGGAGGGGCGGCCCGTGCTGCCCATGGAGCGCAGCTGGGCCTCCTGGTACACCACATTCGGTTACGTGGAGAACGTGGCGCAGGCCATTGCGCGCGTGTCGCTCACCCCGACCGGGGCCGGGAAAACCGTCAATATCGGACCCGACAGCGCCGTCTCCATGGCCGGCATCGCGCGGGCTCTGGGGCGTACCATGGACTGGCACGGCGAGATTCTCGTCACGGACGACCCCGGCATGCCGGATCACCTGGCCCAGTTTGCGCGAAACCATGATTTCAGCTATTCCCTGCGCCTCGATACGACGCGTCTGTGGTCAGAGTTTCAGCACCGTGACGACTATAGTCTCGACCGGGCCCTGCGCGTCACGGCAGCCGACGAGCGGGAACTGCCCCGCCCGGCGAATCTCGATGAGGAATACGCCGAGGAAGATGCCTGGCTAGAGGCCCAGCGGCAGCGGGGACGCTGATCAAAAAAACCGTTCACAGGGTTTAACCGCAGCCGCCGGATTGCCAAGCGTGCAGTCCATGTCCATCCCATGTCCCACGGGTGCGCCTGCGCGCCACCATCCTACATGGCCCATTATTCTGCATGGCCCATTATTCTGCATGGCCCATTATTCTGCATGGCATTGCGAGCGCTTACGATCACTCCGTCACATGTGCTGGCGGCGATGGGGTGTTGATGTCGTTTGGATAAAAAATAATCCGCTCCATGATGGAATGTGCGCTGTCCCGGCGCGCCAGCCCCACCAGGCGCGCATTGCGCGGTCTTTATCTGGTCAGTGTGCGGGTAGATCTCTGTCCGCCGGCACAGGTTTTAAGCCGCTCGAGCCTAATGTGTTCATGAAACTGTCACCCAAAAACCGGCTGCGGGCCTGTACAGAATATTGCGGGTGATTTTGTCTCAGCCACCGTTGCCATGGCGCGCAGGCCGTGTCGGTGGGGAGGCTGAAATCGAATGGGCATGACATCGAAGCAGCAAAAGACACACGATTCGGATTACCGCGCCG
>CAYYTT010000070.1:15811-20053 GCA_964474635.1 uncultured Alphaproteobacteria bacterium
CGCGATGAACGTGTCTGTCACGGAATGAAGAAGCGGGGGCTTTCATGATCAAGGATCTCTTGGGCGCGGCGTCGCCCTTGGCGCTCACGGTCGCCTTGGCGGGCGCGGGGCTGGCGGCGATGCCGATGCTCGCGCTTGCCCAAGAGGCGGAGGAGGACACGCCCGAGATTCTGGACACGGCGCCGGAGACCATACTGGTCATCGGCTCGGTGCCGACCCGCACTCGGACCGACGATGTGGCGCCGGTGCTGAGCTATGACCGGGAGTTTTTCGAGCGTTTCGAGCCATTGTCGGTGGGCGATGCGCTGAAGCGGGTGCCGGGCGTGTCGTTCTCCACGGATGTGGGCGAATTCGACGATCCGGGCTTTCGCGGCCTGCCCAACGGCTTCACCCAGATCCTGATCAACGGCAAGCCGGTCACGAGTGCCGGCGGCGGCGACGCGTTGACCCGAACCGTGTTCGTGGACCGGATTCCGGCTGAACTGATCGAGCGTATCGAGATCATCCGCAGCCCCGGCGCGGACATCGACAGCCAGGGCGTCGCCGGTACGATCAACATTGTGTTGAAGGAGGGGGCCAACCTGCCCGAGGGCGGCTTCGTCCGGGGCGGTGCCACGCGCTATTTTAAAAATGTCGAGGGCAATGAGGGCACAACGCGCGGCATCGGGGCCATCGGCTATGCCGGGCGGGCCATGGGTGATCGGCTGACCTACTCGCTGACCGCCAATGCGCAGCAGCGCTTCAACAACAAATTTACCGTCCAGGAAGTCTACGATCCGGACAATTTCGCCTCCGTGGATGCCGCCCGCGATGCCTTGTCGGTGGATCCGGCCTTTTCCTTGGTCGGGGACGGGGAGGAGCGCACCGTCCAGTCGGATACACGGGAAAACTTCGACATCTCCTTCAATGGCGATGCGTCCTATCGCACTGACACCGGCCACACCTTCGGGGTTTCGGGCTTTTACATCCGGACCGAGCGCACCGAGCGCGAGGACGAGATCGCCTTTGAGGATGCGCCGGACAATCTTGTTGGCATCTCAGCGCAAGACACCGATTTCGAGCAGGACAATTTCGGCGTTCAGGGCACGGCGGCTTTTGCCCTGTCCGAAACCATGTCCCTTGAGCTGCGCGCGGCCTTCAACCGGTTCGACAGCGTGATTGAGACCGTCGACTCCGAACTCGACGCCGAAGACATCGAGGGCCCCTTGCCGACCGAGGCGGCCTTCTTGGAAAGCTTCTCGGTCGCGGCCTTCAACCCGGAACTCGACGAACTGGAGATTTTCGACACCGAAGACGAGGAACTGCAACTCGACGCAACATTTACGGCCGATTTGCCGGGGTCGGCCGCCGATCTGGGCATGGCCCGCGTGACCTTCAAATCCGGCCTCCAGTTCCGGTTTCGCGACCGGGACAGCGCGCTGCAGGTCTTCGGTTTCGATGACGGCGTGCCCGAGCTTGACGATCCGGAGCCGGCGGATCTGGGCGGTGTCTTTGAGCTTAAGGAAGATCGCTACGACGCGTTCGCCCTGTTCGACTGGGAATTCACGAACCGCTTTTCCGTCGAGACCGGCCTGCGGTGGGAATATACCTTCACGGAGCAACGGGGCTTCGTGGACGGGGAGACCATTGAGGACACCACCGTTGACTTCAACATCAACCCGTCCGTACACCTGCGCTGGCGCTTCCACGATTGGGTCACGTTCCGCGCCTCCTATGCGCGCACGGTGCGCCGCCCGGCCTTCAACCAGCGTATCCCCTTCACGCTTGACGATCAGCCGGACGATCTCGACACCGTCACCGGCAATCCGGATCTCGAATTTGAGACCTCGAACGGCCTCGACGCGGGTTTTGAATTCGATTTGCCCGGCGGCGGAATTATGGGGATCAACGGATTCTACCGGGATATTTCGGACCTGATCCAGCTCGTCGGCCTCGGTCCCAATGGTCTTGAGGAAGACGATGATGGCGATCTCATCATCGGCGATGCCTTCACCTTCGCGAATGTGGGTGATGCCTTCGCGGCCGGCTTCGAATTCGATATCTCGACGCCGCTGACCTTTTTCGGTTTGCCCACCACCGGGATTTTCGCGAACTTCACCCTGTTGCGCTCCCAGGCCAAAAACGCCTTTGTGGGCCTTGAGGAAGTGCGCATCAACGATCAGCCCACCTATGTATACAATGTCGGCGCCACCCACGATTTTGAGAATGCCGGCGTGACCATGGGCTTTTCCTATCAGCGCCAGGGCCGGGCGACCTCCACATTCATCGATGAAATTCAAACCCAGGACAATACGGCGAACCTGGAAGCCTTCATCGAAAAGCGCGTCACCGATTGGCTTGTGGTGCGCCTGTCGGGTAGCAATCTGCTCGATGCGGAAACACTGCAGGCGGAGGAAAACTTTGATGGCCCGATCACGGCCGGCGATCTCGACAATTTCGAGATCGAACGTGAAGAAGCCCAGCGCCGTCTGCAACTGACCATCCGGGCGGCGTTCTGATGGCTTTCAGTGCGGTCGCGGTCTTCCTGGTGGCAGCAGCGCTGGGCGCCGAAGCCACCACAATAGCGCCGGACGGTGAGACGGCGCCCGTCGCCACCCTGGAGGACGCCGCCGACGATCCGGCCATCTGGATCCACCCGACGGATCCGGCCCGCAGCCTCATTCTGGGGACGGACAAGGGCTTTGGCCTGCGGGTCTACGACCTTGATGGCACGCAACGCCAGAGCCTGCCCATCGGCCGGCTGAACAATGTGGATCTGCGCCAGGGCCTGGCGCTGCGCGGTTGGAACGGCGATCTGGCGGCCGCCAGCAACCGGTCCGACAACACGGTTGTGTTGTTTTCGGTCACGGAAGACGGCGCCGAAGAACTCACGCGATTTGCCACGTCATTTGAGCCCTATGGCCTGTGCATGGGCATGCTTGCCGGCGAGGCGGCCGTGTTCGTCACGCACAAAAACGGCGTCATCGCGCCTTTTATGCTCCGTTCCCTGAAGGGCACTCCACGGTTCCATCCGCCCTACACCTTTTCCAGCCAATTGGAAGGCTGCGTCTTCGACGATGCCGCCCAGATCCTTTATGTTGGCGAGGAAAATGTGGGGATCTGGCGCATGGCCTATCGCGATGGGGCCTTTGCCGAGCCTGACGTGATCGACCGTGTCGGCGGCGAGACTGGCCTGACGGCCGATGTGGAAGGCCTGAGCCTTGTCCTCGGCAACACCGGCATGGGCGCCGTTCTGGTCGCCTCATCCCAAGGGGACGACAGTTTTCATCTTTACGATGTGACACAGGAGCCGCCGGTGTTTGTGCGCAAGGTCCGCATCGGGATCAATGTGGAGGCCGGCATTGACGGTGCCCAGGAAACCGATGGCATCGATGTCACGCGGCGCGCCCTTGGCCCCGCCTTTCCGAATGGCCTTCTCGTGGTCCAGGACGGCTTCAACGTCACGGGCGACCTGTCCCAAGACGGACGCACACAAAGCGATGAACCTCTCGCCCCGCAGAATTTCAAACTGATCGACGCCGCCAAGCTCCCGGACCCGATGGACCCTTGACGGGCGGGGCGCAGGATCGGGACCGCGTAGCCGGGGACGGGCGTTGGGTCCGCCCGGGCTATATCGCGACGGCTGCGGTGTTGTTCGTCGGGCTTGCCGGTATTGCCCTGTTCATCCCGGCCGGCATTGTCCGCACGCATATCGGTGATCTGGGGGTAGTGCCCTTTCTTTATGCCACCTTGCGCAGTGTATCCTTCATCCGCCTGCGAATGGCCCTAGAGCGTGCAGAGAACGATCCGCACCGCGCTCAAGGCCGCGACCGTGGTCCAGCGCTGTTGCGCCGCCCTCGCGGAGCGTTCGCGGCGCGTGAGCGCAAAAAGCATGGAGCAGCAGCGCTCCGGCCACAGATTTTTCCCGATTTCTCGCCCGTTGCCCTCGGGTCGAGTGTTGCTATCGCGGTCCTGGTCGAAGGGGCCCAAGCCCTGAATGTCGTCGGGCGCCTTGGCCTGTCGGACAGCGCCCTGGCGCGTACCCTGATCGGTACGACCTTCGACGTCTGGGATCTGGTGATGTACGGCGCGGGCGGGTTTTGCGTCCTGGCGGGGGAGGCCCTGCGCGGCGCGGTGCGCAGGGCGCATTCATAAAGCCCCATGTGGGCCCGGCGGCCGGAAAATCGACTTTAACGGATTGATTTTTATGGTCGGGGCGGCGTGATTCGAACACGCGACCCTCTGGTCCCAAACCAGATGCGC
>CAYYTT010000071.1:0-20038 GCA_964474635.1 uncultured Alphaproteobacteria bacterium
TTTAGGAGTTGCAATCACTAGTCTACCGGGTTTGATCGCCGTGCCGCGCTTTTTTTCACATCTTGGGACATCTGGACAGGCCGGACCATCGAGACGGGCCAAAACATCGAGACGGGCCGAAACATCAAGACAGGCCGAAACATCAAGACAGGCCGAAACATCAAGACAGGTAAGGGCGAGAAGACCGCCGTGCGGCCGGTGGCCAGCCTTTGAGCCCGATAGCAGCGGGCGAGAAATCTGGATCCGTCTGCGTCCAGCTTGCCGCTGCACTGTTTTTGTTGCGCATTTTGTTGCGCACACGTCCCCGGCGGACCTTTGCGGGCGCTCCTCGAGGGCGACGCGTCGGCGCGGGGCCGCAGTCGCGGCCTTGAGTGCGGTGCCAGTTAATCGCCCGGCACACGAAGCGCCGAGGCAAAGGGCGTACCCCGGAAGGCGGCCTAGGCCGCCGCCGCGATCCCGGCCAGGGTCGGGTCTGTCTTTGCGCGGCACGGGGCACGGCTCGCCGCGATGCACGCCACACCGATGGGCAGGGGATGACCCATGGACGGTTTTGACGGCCCCTTCGTCTTTGTCCTGGATGACACGGCCGAGCGCATTGAAGACAGCGCCGCGCCGTTCCCCGTCGACCGTGGCCTCTGCCGCTCCGACCGGGGCGAGACGAGTGCCGTCTTCCGTGTTCGGATCGGTGTCAAACGCAGTTTCAAGCGGACCACCAAACGCCATGCCTGGGAGCGCGTACGCCGGCTCTGGGTCGATATGACGCCGGCCTGCCACGGCGTTCGATTTCTGCAAGCCCACCCGCAGACCCAGCGTCTCGCCACCCGCACGCCGAACAGGGGCCGGCGCCTGTCTGGGTCCATGTCCCTGGCCCTGGAGGTGCCACTGTTCAGCAAATTCGAGACCACCTTGAAGGTCGACCCGGTGATCCCGCAATATCTCCATAAGGACGACTTCATCTGTGTCGCCCATGTCACGAACCGGTTGGCCCAATGGGCCTTCACGCCGGGCTGGTCACCAGCCACCGAGTTCGACATCGCGCTTCATGTGGGGTTTGACGGGCGGCGCCCGGCGGAACATCCCGCCCTCGCCGTCAAGCTGTTCCCGGAAATCCGCAATCGCGGCAACGGTATTATCCGATGGCTGCCCTTCGTGCCCCACGATGCGGCGGACCACGATGCGGACAGCCCCCGGATCATTCCCTTGCGGGCCTAGACCGGTCGGTGCACCACTCAGCCCCGGCGCACCACGAGGCGGTTGATCGGCATTGCATAGCCGCCCTGCCCGGCCTCGGCGCGCGCCGCAAAGAGCGCCTCCAAATCCTTCAGCATGCCCTCCCGCCCCTCGGCCGAAAGGACAAAGGAGGCGTAAAAGAAGCCCGCGGCCTCGCGCGCCAGGATCGCCGGCGTCGCTTCCAGGCGAAACACGGACGGTTCAATGACAATCTGCGCCTCCGGGAAAACCTCCCGCGCGAGGCTTAAGATATCGGATGACTTGCGCACCCGCGCGTCGCCCAAATCAACCGTGCCGTAGCCGGGCACTTCCCGCTGCACACGGGCAAAGATAATCTCACAGACCGCGTCATAGCCGGGGGCGAGGCTGGTCTCCCCATCGATGATGGCGGCGAACACCCCGCCCGCGCGCAAAAGTCGTCTGACCTCCTCAAGGACCGGCACCACCGGATCCATCAGGGTCAGCGCCCAGTGGCACAGGACAACATCGAGCGAGGCCTCCTCGATCACCTCCAGATCCTGCGCCATACCCTCATAAAGGGCCACGGCCCGGTCCGGCAGACGCTCGCGCGCGAGGGCGAGTTCATCCGCACTCATATCGACCCCGGTCAGCTCAATGGCGCCCCCGAACCGCCGCCAGCACAACTCCAGCAACGGGCCGCTGCCGCAGGCAAGGTCGAGCACCCGGCGGTGGTGGGCAGGATCCACCACGTCCGCCAGCCATTCATAACTGTTGCGCCCCTGATCGTCGCGGCATCGCCGGGCACAGGATTCTGTAAAGCCCGCATGATCACGATGGACCGCAAGCAGATGATCTTTCAGGCTCGAGGGACACGGGCGCTCGCCCCGTTTCACGCTGCGGGTCCAGCCCGTCTCGAAAACGCAAGGGTCGGCGATAGACATGATGGGGCAATCCTCAAAAAAGAGGCTCAGGGCAGGGAGCCGTGTTTGAGCCAAACGAGCGCCATGGACCCGGCCCGCACGCGCACGCGCCGTCCGGCATGGCGAGAAAAAGGTCAGGGCCGGATGAAAATCAGCATCACCCGTTGATCAAAGCGCCAGCCCGCGTCGCCCTGGCAGCCCTCCAGATAAGGGCCCAAGACAGGGTCCGCGAGCATGGCATCAAGGCTGAGACTGTCGCTGAAGACGCATCGCTGCAAAAAGCCCTCGATCTGCTCACGTGCCTGCGACGGTGCCCCGTTTGCATAGGTGATGGGCCGGGCATCGAAGGCGATGCCGAGACGGTCGAGCGCGGCCGTGATGTCTTCGGCGCTCGTGTAGGGCTGGCTTTGCGTGTCGCCGCGCGCCGTGAGGAACAGGTCGTAAAAGCGCAGGTAGTGGCCGTCCGAACAGGCATGGGCAATGAAGCCAATCCCGTTTAAAACGCGCGCGAATTGCTCAAGCGCCGCATCGATTTGCGCGGGCGGTACCGCGTAGAGTGCATGGGTCGCCCAGACGATATCGAAGGCATCGTCCGGGGCCCGCAGATCCTGCAACGTGACCTCGAACTCCTGGTCCGGCTGGAAGGGCGGACGCAGGGCGGCGCGGGCTTCCGAGATGGAAAAGGCCGAGGGGTCAAGCAGGGAATAGGCGACCGGCTCGATGGCCGCCGCCCCCACATCCGCATGCTGGACAAGGGCGTTTGGAAACTTGCCCGACCCGCAGGCAACGTCGAGAAGGCGCAAAGATCGCCCTGGCGCCGTCCGCTGACAGTTTTCAAGCCATGTCTTCCAGTCCAGCGCCTCGGCCAGATGCCGATAGTCCGCGGTGGCAAGGGCATAAAAATGTTCCATGCCCTGCCGATTGGCTTCGGACCAATGCTCCAGGCTGCGCTCAAAAGTGTCAGCGTTGGGGGTGTCAGACATGGGTTTTGGCCTCCGCCCCGCCGGCCTCGGGGGGCCAACACACCGGGTTGAGCGGACTGGCCGCCACATCGCCCGGCCCAGCCCCCGGAATGAATTTCTGCCAGTCACCGGAGACCATGGTGGGATGGTCAACCACCCGCGCACCGTCGACGAAATAGGTGTTGGCAAGAACGATCCGGCTGCGGTCCGTCCGGTTTCCGGCGGCCGCGTGAAAACTCAGATTGTGGTGAAAACTCACCTCGCCGAGCGCGAAGGGGCCATCTTCGATCTCCACCCCCCGATCCTCAAACACTTGCGCCACGTGGCGGTCGTAGCTGGTGTCGACCTTGTTGAAGGGCACATCCGCAACGAGCCTGTGCACGTCAATGGGCCGCGCGAAGGCAAGCGGCCCCATGGCCCGCGGGATCGGTTGGGCCGGGATCCATGCGGTGACCACATCGTGGGTGGCGAGGGGGAAATGGTGATCGTCGAAATGCCATGGGGTGCGCCCGCAGCCCGGTTCCTTCGACAAGACATTATCATGGTAAAGCCGAACCCGGTCCACGCCCAGCAAGTCGGCGCAGATCTTGGCGATCCGGGGGCTGAGCACGAAGGCGCGCACCAGGGCATGGGACAGCCACACCATTTCCAGGCTGAGAAACCGGTCCTTGGCGCCGCCATCCAGGGTGACCTTGAAATCCCCTTCCAACAGCGCCACCAATTCCTGACGCAGCCGTTTCACCGCGCCCGGTGACAGAACGTCTTTCAACTTGATGAAGCCATTGGCCTGGAAAAACCGCACCTGGTCATCCGTCACCGGATAAGGCGCGTTCAATTCCGCCTTTATGGCCGGGTCGGCCAGGGCCGCGATCTGCGCGAAGCCGGGCGCGCCCGGGTCGCCATCCGCCAACGCCTCGGCCCCATCGGTCCGGTCGAGGCTGTTGTCGGCAAGGCTCACATACCAGTCCCACCAGGCCTGATTGTCCTTTTCCCAGGGCTGGCTGACATCTGTTTCCCAGGATCGGTCCGCTGGACTTGTCCTGTCCCCAGGGGACTGGATCGTGTCCGGCCGGGAGGCCGTCGGTGCGGTCGAAAGGGGCGAGGCGGGACGCTCTGCGGTCACGGGCGTGTCGCCCATGGGTCGGTCCTCCGCTTGAAGGTCGACGCGGCAATCTGACATTGGAGCGCCGCGCATCCATGCAAAGAAATAGACCTGTTTTGAACGCCGTGGCCACAGGCGTAGCCCGGATCAGTGCCAAGTGTCGCAGGAAAGTGGCCCACGCCCCCATCTTTGGGCCAGGGCACGGGTGGCAACGACCTACCTCAGGCTGTTCGCATGAGCCGATACCCGCACGCCAGACTTTACGCCCCGGGCCAGTGAGCTAGGCTCGGTTTCAACGAGGGTCGGCTGGGAGGAACGCCATGTCCAGAAGCAAAGTCGCGGCCCTATCGCCGCACGCGTCGTCGTCGCCTGAACGCCTTGAGACCCCTGAACGCCTTGAGACCATCGGCACCCGGGCCATGCTGCTTGTCTTCACTCTTATGGCCATGGTCGCGGCAATAGGCGCGAGAGCCGGCGAGCCCGGCTACTATCGCACCCCGAGCTTGCGCGCCGAGACCCTGGTGTTCGCCAGCGAAGGGGACCTGTGGCGCGCGGACGCAGCCGGCGGCCTCGCCATGCGCCTGACCACGCATCCGGAAGAAGAGCACGCCCCCGTCCTGTCGCCGGACGGAGGGTTTATCGCCTTCACGGCCCGCTATGACGGCGGCGATGAGGTCTATGTCATGGCCGCGGATGGGGGCAGCCCCACGCGGTTGACCTTTGAAGGCGGCGGCACGCGGGTGCAGGGCTGGGCGCCTGACGGGCGGATCCTCTACACGACCCGCACCAGCGGCACACCCGGCTTCCGCAGCCTCCGGCTTGTCGATCCGGCAACCCGCATGGTGGAGGACCTGCCGTTTGATGGCGCAGGCGCAGGGGCATTTTCCGAAGACGGATCAACTCTTTATTTTGTGCGTTGGGGCAAGGATTTGTTCCGCGATAACGCCGTCCTCTATCGCGGCGGCAATATGAGCCAGTTGTGGCGGGCCTCACTCACGTCCGAGGAAGAAGCCGTGCGCCTGGCGCCGGACTTCGAAGGTCCCATCCGGTTTCCCATGACCTGGAACGGCAAGATCTATTTCCTGTCCGATCAATCGGGTGCGGATAATTTCTGGTCGATGGCCATGGACGGCACAGATCTGCGCCAGATCACAACCTTCACGGACTGGCAATTGCAGACGCCTCGGATGGCGGAGGGGACCATCGTCTACCAGCGCGGCGCGGATCTGTATGCCTTTGATCTGACCACCAAGGCGGAACGCAAAATCTCCCTCAGCCTCGTGACGGATCGGGAGGACCAGCGCGAGCGTTGGCTTGAAGATCCTCTCCGCTATCTTGAGTTCGCCGGCATGGGCGCGCAGGGCAAAGCGGTCGCCGTCACGGCCCGCGGCCGGGTTGCCGTGGCCCGAACGGGGTCCCGGCGCCGGGTCGAACTGGCGATCCGGAGCGATGCCCGGGCCCGCAAGGCCACCGTGGGCGCGCAAGGAAAATGGGTTTATGCCATCCTAGACCAGGGCAAGAATGGCCAAATCTGGCGCTTTCCCATCGATGGCCGCGGCGAGCCGGAACAACTGACCGACAGCACGGAGGATTACATCTGGGGCCTTTATCCGGTTCCCGATGGCAGCCGGATCCTGTTCGACGACAAGAGCCGCAATCTATGGTCGCTCAATCTGGAGAGCCGCGAGGTTGCAAAGCTGGAGGCCAATCCAAGCAGTGGTGACCGGCCATTCGGCGGTTTTGCCTTCTCCACCGACAGCCGCTATGTGACCTATAGCGCCTTGGACGCGCGATCCGTTCCGCGCATTGTCATCCGCGAACTGAAGACAGGACGGCGCGAGGTCGTCACGCGCGGCAAATACTACTCCTACGCGCCAGTCTTCTCCCGGGACGGAAACTGGCTTTATTTCCTCTCGGAGCGGAATTTCGACCCGAACCCCTCGAACCCGTGGCGCGACCGGTCCATGGGTACCGCCTTCGACAAGCGCGGCGAACTCTTTGCCTTGCAACTCGTTCCGGATGCGGCCTTCCCCTTCCGCGAGACAGACGAACTGGCCGCGGACGACGCCGAAGAGGACGGGGAAACAGACCGCGCGGGGACAAAAACCGATTCGGAAGCTGGCAAAACCGGCAAGGACGACGCGGCCTCGGATGAAGCAGAGGCCGACGAAAAGGAAAAAGACGAGGAGCAACCCGAAATCGTTTTCGACGGTCTGATCGACCGGCTTTGGGCCCTGCCCTTCGATCCGGACAATTACCGGGCGCTTAAGGCGTCCGCGGATCATCTCTATGTCCTGGTGTCGGGGGACGGGCAGAACACCCTGAAAAGCCTTGAGATCAAGGCCGACGCGCCCGAGACCACCGTGTTCGCTGACGATGTCGACAGTTTCGACCTGTCCGCTGACGGAAAAACCGTCTTTGTGCTCCAGACCCCAAATCGCCTCTCCCTTGTGCCCGCGGCGGCCACCATGGCGGACCCGTCGGAGGAAACCCAGATTCGCATCGGCGACTGGCGTTTGGGCTTGAACCCCCAGGCAGAATGGCGCCAGATGTTCGTTGACGCTTGGCGCATGCACCGGGATTTCGCCTATGACCCGTCCTTGCGAAACCTGGATTGGGACGGCGTGCTGGAAAAGTATCGCCCCTTCGTGGAGCGTATCGGCCATCGCGGCGAACTTGATGATCTCCTCGGGCTGATGATTGGTGAACTCGGTATCCTGCACAGCCAAATCCGAAGCGGCGACGAGCCCACGGACGAGGAAAATGCACAAGCCGCCTATCTTGGCGCGAAGGTTTCGCCGGTCGACAATGGCCTTGAAATCACGGTTATCTATCGCGGCGAAAGGGATCGGCCGGACACCCTGGGACCCCTTGCCCATCCGGGAACGGATGTTAAGGAAGGCGATGTGATCACCGCCATCGACGGGCAGGGCACGCGCGATCCAATTGATCTGCACAGGGCCCTATTGACCAAGGCGGGTCAACGGGTTCGCCTCGATCTTGTCCGTGACGGTGAACCGCGCAGCGCCATTGTCGAGCCGGTCAGCGGCTGGCGGCGCTATGGCCTGCGCTATGGACACTGGTTGGAGGGCAACCGGAACAGGGTGGCCGAAGCCTCCGGCGGATCGGTCGGCTATCTGCACCTGCAGGCGATGGGCGGCCGGGACCTCAGCAGTTTCGCACGCGATTTTTATGAGCATTTCGACAAGGAGGCCCTGATCATTGATGTGCGGAACAATGGCGGCGGTAATGTGGACAGCATGCTGCTGACCATCTTGCTGCGCCGGGCCTGGGCGTTCTGGACACTCAATGACGGCGGCCCGCCTTACACGAATATGCAGCAAACCTTCCGCGGCCATCTGGTCGTCTTGATCAATCAGCACACCTATTCGGACGGCGAAACCTTTGCCGCCGGGATCAAGGCGCTCGATTTGGCAACGGTGATCGGCACGCGGACATCGGGCGCAGGCATCTGGCTCACGGGGCGCAACCGGTTGGCCGACCAGGGGCAGGCCCGGATCGCCGAGTTCCCGCAATACGACCTCAAAGGCAACATGCTCATTGAGGGTCGCGGCATCTCGCCGGATATCGAAGTGGTGAACCCGCCGCGCGCCACCTTCGAAGGCAAGGACGCCCAGCTCGACGCCGCGCTCGTCTTTCTGGCCAAGCGTCTTGAGGAGGCCCCCCTTCCGGCGCTGAAACCACGTCCCCTCCCGCCGCTGGGCGAGAACGGCGTGGACGTCCCCTGATCAGGGCAGAGTGCTGAACCGCACCGGAGGGGATGCGCGCGGGCAAGTCGCGCATCCCCTCTTTTTCATTGTTCGCGCTCAGGCCGCCTGATCCGTCCACACATAGTTTTTGAACGGCGCATCCACATCCGTTTCGGCGATATGGTTGGAGTAGTTGCTCATCACCTTCATCGACACGCCCAGGATCACTTCCAGGATGTTCTGCTTGGTAAAGCCTGCGTCGAGAAAAGCCTGGAGATCGGCATCGGCCACCCAGCCGCGCTCATTCACCATTTTGGCCGTGAAGACCCGCAGCGCCTGAAGTTTGGGATCGTTGAGCGGTTTGCCGGCCCGCAGGGCGTCGATTTCCTCGGCCGGCACCTTTGCCCCGTGGGCGATCGCGGTGTGGGCCGCCATGCAGTAATGGCACTTGTTTTCATAATTGGCCGTCAGCCAGACCACATTGCGCTCAATGGGGCTGAGCGATGTGGCATCGAACAGTGCACCGATGGTCTTGTAGGCTTCGAGGAACTTCGGTGCCTCGGCCATGACCCCATGCAGATTGGGCACCATGCCGAAGGATTTCTGGGACTGCTCAAGCAGTGGCTTTGAGCCCGCCGGGGCGCTGTCGACGGTGTGGACGGTAAACTCCATGGAAACCTCCTGTTGGCGTTGACCATGTGGTCTTTTTGGGAAAAAGGCCGTGCAACGATAGGCGTTTCATCGCGGCGGCTTGCGAAGCCCTGCGCCGGCAAAACTCTCAGCATAAGGAAGACCAGCTCGAGATGCCGAAAAGTGGACGTCTCGACAGGGAACAGGGGCCGACCGCAAGGGCCCGCGTCTTCCAATCGCTTCGTTGAGGTATGGCGGGACCACCGCGCCCACAACCCCGCCCGAACGGCCAGGGGGTGGACTGGGACCGGGTTGGTGCTGGCCTCAGGGCGCGGCCGGCCGGTCCTTGGGCAAACTGGTCCACGCGATCACGGCGGAAAGAATGCCGAAGCTGCTGGCGAGCCAGAGGGCGAGACCATAGGCGTCCAGGAAGGCGTCCTCCGCCGCGGCCCGGTCCGGGCTTAAGGGCTCGGGCAAAACGCCGAAGCGATACCCATCGCTCACCAGACCCGCCCCCTCCAGGGACGCCGAAAACGCAAGGCTCGCCACCGCGCCCAGGAATGCAATCGCCAACAGGCCCGCAAGCCGGCTCGCGGCATTGTTAACGCCCGACGCGGCGCCGGACCGCTCGTCCCCAGCGGCGTTCATCACCGCGGTCGTCAAGGGCGCGACGACCAGCGCCATGCCCGCCGAGATCATGACAATGGGCCCCATGATCCCCAGCCAGAACGCCTCAAGCCCGAGCGCAAGGCCGGCCGCGGCCCCGGCGACAAGGAGCGCCCCAACGGTCAGCAACGGTTTCGTGCCGAGCCGGTCCGCAAGATCGCCAGCCGGTCGCGACAGAAGACCAATGATGAGACCGAGCGGCAACATGGTGAGCCCGACGGCCGACGCGGACAGTCCGCGCCGCGCGATGAGGTCAAAGGGCAGGAGAAACAAAATTCCGCCCAAAGCGCCGTACAGGAACAATGTGAGGGCATTCGCCGCCGAAAAGGACGCGTTACGGAACAGACCGAGGGGCATGAGCGGGTCAGCCGCGCGCGCCTCGACGAGAAGAAAAGCGATGAGGGCGAGCACACCGAAACCGAGAAGCGCGCCGGCCCCCGCCCCGTCCCCGCCTTCCGACAGGCGGGTCAAACCGACCGTCAGCAGGCCAAGGGCAAGAATGGCCAAAAGGCCGCCCGGCCAATCGAGGGGGCCGGATACGCTTTGGTTACGGCTCTCGGGCACGAAGCGGACCGTGAGCCCGATGGCCACGGCACAAAAGGGCAGATTGAGCCAAAAGACCGCACGCCAATCGAGCGCGTCGATCATCAATCCTCCGAGCGGCGGGCCAAGGGCGGTCGTGATCGCCGAGGCCCCCGCCCACAGACCAATGGCGCGCCCGCGCACCTCCTTGGGAAAGGAGGCGGCGATGATGGCCAGGCTTTGCGGCACGAGAAGCGCGGCACCAAACCCCTGAAGCGCGCGGGCGAGCACGAGGCAAAGCGTATCGGGCGCCAGGGCACACAGTGCCGACGCGGCCGCGAACACGACGAGGCCGGCCAGGAAGATCCGCCGGCGGCCGAACCGGTCACCGGCCGCGCCGCCGACCAGGATCAGGGCACCCAGGAAAAGATGATAGCTGTTGACCACCCACTGGAGGACCGTGAAATCCGCGGCAAGATCCCGCTGAATGGTGGGCAGTGCAATGGAGACCACCGACCCGTCGATGAACGCCATGGCCGACGCCGCGATTGTTGCGGCCAGAACGAAGGGCCTTGCCGCCTCTGGGCACTGAAAATCCGCATCGACCAAGGGCAGGGTCTTTCCGTGGGGACACAAAGGTCGATGGAGGAAGGCGCCCGGTGCGGTTCCAGGCGATGCTGGCCCAGGCGACGCGGGCCCGAATGATCGTGGGCCGGATGAAGATGGCGTGTCGTTCATGGCAGGTCCTTTCCGGGCCATGCCCCGCCAAAGGCGGATCGCTAAGGGGCCATGCCCTTAAGGTGTTCGAGCGCGATCTGGAGCGCCGGGTCGTCCGGCCCGCCCGGGTCGGAGGCCACGAGCACGGGCGGGCGCCATTGGTCCCGCGGCGTGCCGTCCACATGGGTCAGGTCATAGACCGGAAACTGTATAGGGATCTGTGTGGCCGGAAGCATGAACATTTTGATTCCTCCGGCAAGGCCGGCCATGGGCGTGCCCATGACAACGCCCCGGCCCATGCCGTCGAACCCCACGGCCATGCCCTCACCCATGCTGCCCGTCCATCCGCCCACCAGCACAACCAGCGGGCCCTCGGCCGTCCACTCGCCGGGCACGGGGAAGGCGAGGCGATCCACCGCCGGACCGCCGGGCGGGACCGTGCGCTGATAAGCCATGGGCGCCGCGATAAACCGGCCCAGGATCGGTTCGGCGACGGACGTGTCGCCGCCACTGGGCGTATCGCGCAGATCCAGGATCCAGGAGCGTGCCCCGCGAAGTGTCTCAAGGGCGTCCGTAAAGGCCGCCACCGTGGCCTCCGTGCCCAGACTGTCATTGAAGCGGACATAACCGGTCTGCTCACCGATCATCCTGGCCGTAAGCAAGCCGTCCGCGGCCGCCGGGATCGGGGCCCCTGGGGCGATGTCGAGGCTTATGCCGTCCCGCCGGATCGTCACCTGGCGCGGGCCGGTTCGCCGTCCGGCCGCAACGGCATTGAGGGCCCAGTCCAGACGCTTTGGCCCCAGACTGTCCCGGCCCACACGAATGCGCTCCATGGCAGCGTCGAGTGGCGTGCGCTCATTGATGGCAAGGACGCGGTCGCCGGCGCGCAGCCCCGCGAAATCCGCCCCGCCGCCCCGGCGCACGCCGGTAATCATCGCCGTGCCCGGTTCATCCTCGGCAAGGACCAGGACCAGATCCGATCCACTTGGAACCACCCGGGGAGACCGGTCGTTGGCAATATTGGGCTGGATGTGGGGATCATAGAGCGCATCGAGCAAGCGCTCGATCACGCCGAGCCCCGCCTGGGGCGTTGTCAGCCCCCTGAGGTCACTCCGCGCCGCCGCGCAGGCCGCGCCCCAATGACCGGATCGCGGCGCGAAATAGGCGTAGCGCTCTGGGATCAACCGGCACAGGTGGTCGATATCGGACCGAAAGGCGCGCTCCAAAGGCGTTTGCGCCGCTGCAGGGTCCGGGACCGCCAAGCCAAGCATCAGGATTGCCCCCACAAAAACACCGTTTCCAACCCCCATGCCCTGCAACTCCCGAACCAGCAAACACCATGCGCGCCCCACCCGCCAGCCAAGTATATGCCAGCCGCACCGTCCGTTGGCAGTTGGCTACGTTATAAAATAACATCAAATAAAAAAATGACAAAGTGAGCCACTAGAGAGTAAAATTTAAATTCTTGACACCGGAACGATGTGGACATGAATTGGAACTCAGATTTTTCAGGCCTTTATCTTGGCCCGCATCTTAGTTTGTTCTGGATGATTGAGCGAATAATGCTGCTATTCGCCAAGGGATCCTTGCAAGACGATCCCCTCAACTGTGCTGCAGTCCAACTGGGAGGACATCATCATGACAACAGTGTTGTTGCCCCGTCGGAGTTTTCTTCTTGGGTGCTCGGCGACCGGTCTCGCGGCCGGGGCCTCCATCTCCGGGGTCGCGGCGGACCCGGCCGAGACCGCGTCCACCCTGCCCGATCTTTTCCGCCCCGCCCTGTTTCCAGAGGCCCGCGCAGCGGCCACGGACCAGCCACTGCCCGACGATTGGCTCCAGGACGCTTTCGACTACGAGAGCGAACCCCAGGTCCAGGAGGCCGCCTTCGGCATCGCCCTGGCGGTCGCCATTGGCATTCTGGTGGCATTCGGCCTGAAGTATCGCGGGCGGCCGGTCATCCGCTATCGCCGCCGCCGGGCCTATTACGCGGGCTATGTGCCGGACTGGCTGCAGGACGACATTCAGTACGGCGCCGACGACATCGCCGCCGACTGGACGGCCGGCTTTCTCGATCCCATCACGGGCCGGCCGGTGACACGGCAGCGCGTGCCCGGCGCCCGCCGCGCCGTTACTCATATTTTCGACGAGTGGCCAAGCTTTGACGACTACCGCCCCCAGGACCCGTTCGGCCACGTGGCCACCTGCCCCGTCTGTCATCCCGTGGGGTTTCGCACCTGCAACGCGGTGCAGCGGCGCTCGCGGGCCTGGTCGGATCTGTCCTATGTGCGCTTCAGGGGCAGCCGCTCCTACCGGTTGGGCAGCAATACCGCATCCCAGTTCCACGTGGCCGATTTTGGCCAGATGATCCTTGGCCGGACCGAAATCGAAGCCTGGCGGCCCTTCGAAGGTCAGGTGGTCGGCACGAGTTTCGTCCATGACGGCCGGCTGGTGGCCCAATTCGCCGCCGATGAGTCCAAACTCATCCCCCTCACGCCCTGGGACTGAGGGCCGTTCAGCCGTGCCCCAAAAAGCCCGCGGAGCGCCGGGCGCAGCGGGGAAACGGGCCGCGCGAGACCAGCGCGCGGCTCGGTTGCGCGCATGGCGCAAATCACGGAAAGATCCTCTCCGAATGGGGGCTTGCTTGTGTGCCGTGGAGCGCATGCTCCCTGGCTGGCCTCGGAAAGTTGACCTTGCGCGATGCTGCAGCTTGTGCATATGCCCTTTTCCCCCTTCTGCCGGAAGGTGCGCCTTGCGCTTGCGGAAAAGCGGCTGGAGGTCGACCTGGTGGACCGGACGCCCTGGGACCTGGGGGACGAACTTTACGATCTGAACCCGGCCGGAACGCTCCCGGTTCTGATCGATGGCCGCCAGATCATCGCGGACTCCACCGTCATCGTCGAATATCTCGACGACACCCGGCCAGAAATCCGTCTGCTGCCGGGCGACCCGGCGGCGCGTGCGGAGGCTCGGCGTCTTGCGCTATGGTTCGATCAGAAGTTCCACGCCGATGTCACCGTCAATGTCCTGTATGAAAAAGTGCACCGCCGGTTGCGCGGCGAGGGCCAGCCGGAAATCGGACCCATCCGTGCGGGCCTCATGAATCTGCGCGTCCACCTCGATTATATTTCCTACCTCGTTTCGCGCTCGAACTGGCTGGCGGGGCGGGATCTGTCCATCGCGGATTTTGCGGCCGCAAGCCAGTTGTCCTGCCTCGATTATCTGGGGGATGTCCCCTGGTCGAGCTATCCGGACGCGAAAGACTGGTATGTGCGCGTGAAAAGCCGGCCAGCTTTCCGCAGCCTGCTTGAGGACCGGGTGCGCGGCATGCCTCCGACCCGGCATTACACGGATCTCGACTTTTAGGGCATTCTCGGCTCCCTTAAGCGCCATGGGACAGGCCGAACCACCCCAAGATCTCAACGCCGTGCGCGCGGCCCTCCTGGACCGGGCCCGCACGCTTGGCTTCGCAGCGTCCGGCATTGCGGCGCCGGATGCGATCCCCCGCATGCCCGATCGCCTGAAATCCTTTCTGGAGGATGGCCACCACGCCACCATGGACTGGCTCGCCGCCCGGGCCGGAGAGCGGGCGTCACCACTGGCACTGTGGCCGCAGGTGCGCAGCATTGTCATGCTGGGTCTGGATTACGGGCCGGGACGCAATCCCCTCGATCTCCTGGCCCGCAAAGATTGCGGCGCCATTTCAGTCTATGCGCAGAACGCGGATTATCATGATGTCATCAAGAAGCGGCTGAAACAGATCGGCCGCTGGCTGGCTGAAACGACGGGGGCGGACATCAAGGTGTTCGTCGACACCGCACCGGTTGCGGAAAAACCGCTGGCCGAAGCGGCTGGCCTTGGGTGGCAGGGCAAGCACACCAATCTGGTCTCACGCAACTACGGCTCCTGGCTCTTTCTGGGCGCGATCTTCACGACGCTCGATCTGCAGGCCGATGAGCCCATGCATGACCATTGTGGATCATGCCGCGCCTGCCTCGATATCTGTCCAACAGACGCGTTCCCCGAACCCTACCGTCTCGATGCGCGGCGCTGCATTTCCTACCTGACCATCGAGCACAAGGGGCCCATTCCCCATGAATTCCGGGAGGCTATGGGCAACCGCATTTACGGCTGCGACGATTGCCTTGCAGTCTGTCCCTGGAACAAATTTGCCCGCACGTCTCGGGAGGCGGCCTTTCTGCCCCGGGCCGAACTCACCGCGCCCCGCCTTGCCGATCTGTGCACGCTCAATGATGCCGCGTTCCGGTCTGTGTTTTCCGGCTCGCCCATCAAACGGATCGGGCGGGATCGCTTCGTGCGCAACTGTCTGATTGCCCTTGGCAACAGCGGTGACCGGGCCCTCGCGTCGGCAGTGGAAGCGCGCCTCACCGACGAAAGCCCCCTGGTGCGCGGCGCGGCCGTCTGGGCGCTTGCCCGCTTGGCTTTGAAGGATCGGTGTGCGGCTCTCAAGGCGCAGCTTGCTCCGTGCGAGGAGGATGAAAGCGTCGCCGCGGAATGGGACCGGATCTCAGCCCCCTGACACGCCCCGGATCAGCCGCCGCCGTGGGCCGTTCGCAGTTTCATATGGAGGGGTTGGATCGGCCATGGCTCGAGCGCGGGATTGGCGATCAGCCGTGCCGACGGCGTGTGCGTGGCCGGCCGTGCCTGGGCGCGGGCAAGGGAGCGCGGCGCCAGGGCGGTTTCACCCCGACGCAAAACGAGCGGCGGCGCACCGATGACTTGCGCAATGGATTGGGGCGGCCGGTCGTCATATGCCGGATCATCCGCCGGCGGTACGAGCTGGGAGGTCTCATCCGGCGCCGGCTCCTCCTCCTCCTTGCTCTGCTCGATGGCCAAAAAGCCCTGATCGAGCAGGATGTCGACCGCCCGGCGCGGCTGGGAGGTCAGCTTTGTCGACGCAACGAGGGGCGGCGCCGGCGTGTCCGCGCCCGCCACCGGCGCCGGATCGCCCGGAACGGGCTCCGGCGGAAGGGACGACACGGCGCCGGCCGTGCCATCCCCGGCAGACCGTGAGGGCCCGAAATCGGCCGGTCCATCAAGGGCGGCGACGGCGGAAGCGGGCGCCGACGGGCCGGCCTGGGACGGTCCGGGCCCGGGCCCTGTCGCGCGAGACTGGGCCGAGCGAGACTGGGCCGAGCGAGACTGCCCCGCGCCAGACTGCCTCGCCCCAGACTGCCTCGAACCAGACTGATCCGCGCCGGTTTGGGCGACGCCGGGAGCTTGGCCCACGCCAGTGGTTTGGGTCGCAGATGCCACACTGGCCCGGTCGAAAACCACCAGATCGAGATCCTCGAGCAGGGCCTGCGCCGCTTCGGCCAGGGGGGTGCCCTCACCGCCCACGGCCGCGGCAAGCAGATCCTGCCGCGCGGCCTCAACCTTATTGACGCCAAGGCGCTGTTGGCCGCGCTCGATCAAGGCCGCCGGATCCTTGGGCGAGAGGGCCAGGGCCGCCTCAATATCGGCCGCCGCCCCGCCATGGTCTCCGTTGAGACGGCGCGCCCGGGCGCGCAGCACGAGGGCGGAAAGATTGCGCGCCCGCACGCTCAGCACATGGCTGAGATCCTGCTCCACCGCGCGCCAGTCCTGCAGCAAGGCCCGGGCCCGCGCCCGGTCGTAATAGAGCGTCAGACTGTTCGCTTCCGGATCACGCGCGGCCAGATCGATGCCTGCCCCGAAGGCCGCGATCGCGCGCCCCGGATTGTCCGCCAGCAACCAGGCATTTCCGGCCTGACCCAGGATCTGAACCCGTAACGGGACCTCCACACCGCCCGGCTCCCGCGCCAGGTCCTCAAGGCGGCTGGCCGCCTCGGCGCTGTGGCCAAGTTCAATGAGGGCAAGGGCCGCGCAATGCTGGGCCGGGCTGCTGCCGCCCTGCTCGCGCCAGGTCTGCGCCAAATCATACGCGTCATCCGGGTCGGTCTGAACCAGTCGCAGGCAGCGGCGATATTGCCCGGCTCCCGAGAGGGTCCCGAATTCGGCGTCGCCCGCGCTACCCCGAAACGGCTCGGCGGGTGCTTTCGGCGTGATCTCAAGGCTTGGCATGGGCACGACGGGCGTCGCCGTGCCGCCGGGCGCGGGGGTATCGGGTGCGCAAAAGGCAGGCGTCGCGGACCCGCACAGCCCGATCAGCGCGGCCGCGATCCAGGACGCGCGCACCGGCCGGCGCCATGGGCGTCTTTGCCGTCTCACCCTTGCGTTCTCCTTTACACCAGTATTGGCACCAGCATTGGCACCATGATCGGCGCCAGTATTAGCACCGGCATCGGCACCCGTATCGGTTTGCAGCATTGCGTGCTTCCCGCATTGTCCACTTGTGACCCGCGCACAGTCTGGCCCGATGTCAGCGCGCCCACTCAATGACCAGGAGACATGCGCCCATGCCCCATCTGCTGTGTTTCGGCGCCGGCTATTCGGCCCGTGCCCTGATCCCCGCGCTTCTCGCCGAAGGCTGGAGCGTGACGGGCACCACCAGATCGGCCGAAAAACTGGCCGATCTTGAGGCGCTCGGCATGCGCGCCCGGCGGTTTGCGCCAGACGATACCCAAGCCCATCCGCGCGATCTGACCGACACGGACCTTGCCGGCAGCAGCCACATTCTGACGTCCATCCCGCCGGACGAGAAGGGGGACCCGGTGTTGCGCCGTTTTGGCGATGCCCTTGGCGTGCGCGGACACGACCTCGCCTGGGCCGGCTATTTGTCGACGACGGGGGTCTATGGCGATCATGGTGGCGCCTGGGTTGACGAAACGACACCGACCGCCCCGGTCAACGAACGCTCCCAGCGGCGGGCGGCCGCCGAGAATGCCTGGCTGGATCTGACACGCCGCCACGGGGTCCCGGTCCATGTGTTTCGTCTTGCCGGAATTTACGGGCCGGGCCGCAACACTCTGGAGACCGTGCGCGCCGGCCGGGCCCGGCGGATCGACAAGCCGGGACAGGTGTTCTCGCGCATCCATGTGGACGACATCGCCGCCGTTCTGCGCGGCTCCATGGCCCGGCCCCGGCCGGGCGCCATTTACAATGTGTGCGATGACGAACCCTCACCGCCCCAGGACGTTGTCACTTACGCGTGCGAACTTCTGGGCATCGCGCCCCCCGACCTCGTGCCCTTCGATGAGGTGGCACCAACCATGAGCCCCATGGCGCGCAGCTTTTACGGGGAAAGCAAACGCACCCGGAACACCCTGTTAAAGGAGGAACTGGGCGTGCGCCTTGCCTATCCCACTTACCGGGAGGGCCTTAAGGCGCTCATGGCACCCCAGACCTGAAGGGCCGGGGGGTCAAAAGATGGTCCAGTCCATGGTCCGCGCCAGGTCTTCCAGGGCCAGGGTCCCGGCCAGGGAATTGCCGGACTCGTTGAGACCCGGCGACCAGACCGCGATGGAGGCAATGCCCGGCACGATGGCGAGGATCCCGCCGCCCACGCCGCTTTTGCCGGGCAGGCCCACGCGGTAGGCAAAATCTCCGGAGGCATCGTAATGGCCGCAGGTCAGCATGACCGCGTTGATCCGGCGGGCGAGATCGGCGCCGACGATGGTCTCGCCCGTCCAGGGATCGCGCCCGCCATGGGCCAGGAACAGACCGGCCCGCGCAAGTTCCACGCAATTGGCCGCAAGCGCGCATTGGCAAAAGTAAACGCGCAAAAGATCGCTGACCGGGTGCGATACGACCCCGAAACTTTTCATGAAATAGGCAAGGCCGGCATTGCGGTGGCCCGTGTCCCATTCTGACTGGGCGACTTCGTCATCGATCGGCAGACCCGGCGTGCCTGCCAGCCCATCAATAAAGCCGCGAATTTCCTCGGCCACGGCGCCGTGCGGGCGGCCATCCATCAACACGTCGCATACGGTGATTGCTCCGGCATTGATGAGCGGATTGCGCGGAATGCCGCCCTCGTGCTCAAGCTGAACAATGGAATTGAAGGGGTTGCCCGAAGGCTCCCGGCCCACCCGGTGCCACAGGTCTTCGCCCATGCGGCGCAGGGCCATGGTCAGGGTAAAGACCTTTGTGACGCTTTGGAGGGAAAAGCGCGCCTGCGCGTCGCCGATGCAACCCGTCCGGCCATCCACCATGGCCACGGCGAGACCGAAGGCGCGCGGATCCACCCGAGCCAAGGCGGGAATGTAATCGGCCACCCGGCCCTGACCCAGAAAGGGTTCGACACGCGCGCGCACCGCTCCTAGGGTCTGATCCAATGTCTGCATGGCGGGTCTCCCGTGGTCCGCAGCGAAAAAGGATACGTCTATGACATACTGCCTTGGTGTCCTCCTCGACCATGGCCTGCTGATGGCTTCCGATTCCAGGACAAATGCGGGCATCGACCAGATTGCCTCCGTCGGCAAAATGGACGTGTTCGAAGGCAATGGCAGCCATTTCTTGACGATTTTGTCCGCCGGTAATCTTGCCACGACCCAGGCCGTCAACAGCCTGATGCGTCAGGCCCTGGGTTCGGGCATTGTCGGGCTGGACCTGTTCGCGGCGGCGACCATGTTCGACGCGACACAGATCGTCGCCGATACCATGCGCACCGTCCTGGCCCGGGACGGGGATTTCGTCCGCCCCTACGGCGATCCCACCGGATCCTTCATCGTCGGTGGACAGATTGCCGGCGGCCCCCACCGTCTGTTTGAAATCTATCCGGCAACGAACTTTATCGAAGCGGACCCGCGCCAGCATTTCCTGCAGATCGGTGAGAGCAAATACGGCAAGCCGATCCTTGACCGGGCCCTCTCCATGCAGACGGATATGGTGGAGGCCACGAAACTCGCCCTGCTTTCCTTCGACGCCACGATCCGAAGCAACGTATCCGTCGCGCCGCCCATCGATGTGATGGTCTATGCCCAAGACCGCTTTACGCCGGCCGTTCGGTACTCCTTCGAGGACGGCGACGATTATCTGACGGCCCTGCGCTCGGCCTATTCGGACGGTCTGCTGGGCGTTGTGCACGCCCTGCCGCCGCCGCCCTTCGATCTTGAGCAAACCACATGAACATGCCCTTTCGCGGCGCCCGCCGCCTGTGCGCCGGCCTCGTGCTTGCCGCCATGATTGCGCCGGTCACCCTGGCCCATGCGGACAAAACCACCGGCAGCGCCGCGCATGGCGGGCACGCGCCCGGCGCGGTCGTACAGGCCTTTTGGGACCGGGTCTGGAGTGCCGGCGACGTCGACGCCATCGATGAGTTGATGGCCGACGACTTCGAAATCGTCAGTGCCGGACAGATCATTGGCCCCCGGGACCGCTTCAAGGCGTGGGTCGCAAGTTTCTTCGACAACATCGACGATCTGGAGCTTGAAGTCCTCGATCTGTTCACGGATGGGGGCAAAGTGGCCACCCGCTGGCGCTGCTCGGGCCGGCTCACCGGCTCCATGTTCGGCGTCAAAGGCACCGGTCAGGAGATTGCCTTCACGGGCATCAATCTGATGACCGTGGAGGACGGCAAAATCAAAAAAGCCTGGGTGGAGCGGGACGCCCTCGGCCTTGCCCGCTCGCTCGGCGCGGTGAAGTAGGGCCGGACCCGAGTTCTGACGCGCCTGAAGGATCATCTCGTGCAGCGGCACATGTCGATGCTTCAGTTTCATGCCGTCATGGCGAGCAAAGCGA